>NZ_JABZFS010000061.1:0-133772 GCF_014237355.1 Desulfosporosinus sp. | reverse complement strand
ATTGTCTTAATTTCATTGGTGGCTTCTGTAGCACCTTCTGCTAGTTTTCGTACTTCTTCTGCCACGACTGAAAATCCTCGACCGTTCTCACCTGCTCTTGCGGCTTCTATTGCGGCATTCAAGGCTAAGAGATTGGTTTGTGCAGCTATTGCAGTGATTACTTCTGTGATTTGGCCAACTTTCTGAGAATTATCTTCAAGTTGAACGACTTCAATCTCCATAGCCTTGGATTGATTTATAAGCGTATCCATCTGACTAACAGCAGACTCTATCCCTTTAACACCAGTTTCCGCTAGTTGAGCAGTATGACTTGCCAGTTCATAGACATCTAACGAATGGCCGGAAATTTCTTGAATACCCTCAGACATCCTTTTGATTGAGTCCGCAGTAAGCTTGGTGTTTGATTGAACATTTTGAACCATCGTCGCCACTTCTTGGACGCCTTGTGTAATTTCTTCGCTAGCTCTGGCCAAATAATCGATGTTTGTGGAAAACCTTCCTGTGGAGAGTGCTAATTCCTCAGAGCTGGCGTTTGTACCCTGAATATAGGCCCTCAAGCCAGTGACCATTCCGTTATAAGCCTTTAGCATTTCTCCAATTTCACCTTTAGAATCCACTTTGTGTTCGTGCCTAAAATCTCCCGCTGTCACTTCTTTTAAAAGTTGAGCCGTCAGTACAATTGGTTTAATTAATGATGCAGCTGCAATGCGCCCTATAACAATGGCCAATATACTACTTGCAATTAGGATCACGATAGATACTCGAAATAAATCATTCCTGGCAGCCATGCTTGCATTTGCCGTAATAGTAACTGCCAGTTGTCCTATTTCCGCATTATTTATGTCGGTAAATGGTGCATAGCTTGTTAGAAAAGGCACTCCATTCTCGTTAGTTTGTATAACTGAACCATTAATACCTGTCCCCGGAAGTACGTCGTTAGTTGAAAATTTGTCCCCACTTTTCACTAATACTGTAATATCTGCTCCCGTTAACTGTTTGACCATTCCTATTTGATCGTTGGTAAGGTACTGGCCAAACACCAAATAGCCAACTTTTTCACCAGCACCTTTATTTTGAAGCACTTGAGCCACACCTACAAAGGCTAATCCATTCTGTGCCTGATACACTCCAGATAGAATCTTCTCTCCTGCTTGGGCTCTTATAAGTAAGGGATGTTTACTCAAATCGCCTGAATAACTCTCTTTTCCAAATGAATTTAGGACTGTTCCAGTCGCATCCATACTCAGTCCGAAGTCAACAGCAAAATCATCCGCGGCAATATTAACATTCTCGATAATCCAGTCGACATCATTTGCTTGGAATGCTATGTAGGAGTCGTCCCAAAAGCCATAAGTCTTCACTGCCTGCTCCATATTTTGCCCAATAAAAGCTATTGAATTAACAGCCGCTTGTGTAACAAACGTTGCTTGTTCGTGCTCCGTCTTCGATAAATCGTTGTTCACTGCCCAATAAGTAACCCCTCCTCCGATTAACACGGGAACTAAGGCAAAAGCTATTAAGATTACGAGAATTCTTGCTTTAACTGACACGTCTTTCAACCTCTCTTTGGTTATTTTTACAGCATTGTAGTTAATTTATTAAACGTGTGCGACTTTTATAATTGGCTTATTTCATACAATGAGGCTTATCCTGACACACTCCTTCCGATAGATTTCTTTCTTTTTCGCTACAGACGACTGTTTTTCCTTCAATTTATTCTAATCTTATAATTTTTTTCACAAAATAGCATTTCTTATAACTAATTCAGTTTAGTTCCCCTGGAACTCCTCTGACAACAATCTCAAACGTGTTTGTCTACAATAGATCCCCCAAAGCCCGACGGTCACAAGCCATTTCGATGGCGTTGGAAAAGTGAGCCTAATTAAAATCATCCTGTAACAACCAATAATAATTGACTGTTACAGGATGGTTTTTTCATCTTGCACTTACTTCTTAATTTGCAATGTTTTTAGCATCTCTAACTCCGCTAAATCATTGGAAACAGCTGCTTGTCTATTCTCTGCCGCAATAGCATCATAAATCTCACCACGATAGATCTTAATCTCTTTAGGAGCCTCAATGGTTATACGAATATTATCCCCTTTGATGCCTACCACCGTCACGACGATATTATCACCGATAACGATTCTCTCGCCTACTTTGCGGGTCAGTGCTAACATATTACTTTCCCCCTTTGACAGCCTCTTGCGGTAAGCCGTCAGGAAACAGTTTGTGACTGATAGAATACTCTTTCTTGTCTAGTATAACCTGCCTACCCATGCGGTTAACCCCATTCAAGACTAACGGTGCTAGTAGGTTAACCGTCATGTCTGCAACTTTTCCTCTAATTGTAGCAATCAAGAACACCATGGGAGGATTTTTATGGGACAGGTCCAACTCCTGAGCAACTTCGTCATCTAGAACAAATTCGTAATCCATAAAAAAAGCAAAAGGATCCACTAGTACAAAAGTCAAATTTGGCTCTATTGTTGACTGGAGGAAAGAAAAAGGAGTTTCGGGGTCGTATGGTAAATAAGCAAAACTCTTCTCCTCTGGAAAACCAGGGATTCCGTAGGGAAAGTTAAATAGTTGTTCTTCCTCCACGTCTAGTTCACCAAATCGAGTTGAATGTATTTTCATTAGTATTCCTCCTAAGGGTTTAAACTTTGACATCTATTGTTGAGAACTCAATACTCGGGTATTGAGTAACTTGTATATCGACATTACCTGGCTGGTAGTCACCGTCTACCTTACCGGGCTGGATAGTAACGTTTACTTTTCCAGCCATAGCATTTATCTCGGCAGGATTAGCCTGATAGTGAATCTTCGGGGCAGCAATAGGTGCCCAGGTGATTTCTGGAACATCTCCTATACTGGCATCGAAAGCTAAATTGGCAATCACATTTGTCTTAGTCTCAAACCGAGCCATTTGGTTACCTTCTTCCACAATCCGCGCAATAGTGTCCAAAGCCGTTTGCCTGCCAAGTTCAGCATTATCCCGGGCAAAGTCGGCGATATTTTTAAAGCCTATTGAATAACGATAAGGGGTTTGATCAATCGTCAACTCCCCTTTAGGCTGCCTAATCTCCAACGTCGCCGGCGTCCTCTCCATCTCCACCTTAGGTGGAGTAGACTGCAAATTCAACTTCGCATTTTGTGTATTATAATCCAGCCGAATCGGCTGAGTACTAATATTGATCCGAAGCACGAAACCTACTCCCTTCGGTCCGAAAAAACTCAGTAAAATATTTCACGGCTAATTCTTGTGTCAAAAAGACCTTACTTAAACGTACTCCGAAAGCATTCTCTAATCCGTCCCTCTTAGCCCAAGATGTTTTGCTTAACAAGGAGAGAAGCTTTAGATAAAGTAGCTAACCAAACTTAACGAAGACGAGAACCCAATACCAAGGGCTGAGCACAGGACGTGCGAAGCCGCCAACTGAGCCAGGGAGGGCGAATTTGGCGGGCACCCTCGACCCTCTAACGAGTCTGAGTTCTAGTTTGGTCTACGAGATCTAGGCTGACCGACTGTTAAGCAAAACATCCCGCCCTTACCTCATAAAATCCACTAAAGAAGGCTGAATAATCTGCGCCCCAACCGACAACGATGCCTTATAGACATTTTCTGAATTCTTGAACTCAATAATCGTTTTGGCGATATCTGCATCCTGGATAGCCGAAAGGTTTTGGATCAAATTGTAGGATGTTGTATCCAGTTGTTCCCTCAGTGCTGTCATCCGGTTTGTACGCGCTCCGATATTAGCACGATGCGCTAAGACATTATCAATATTTCCCTCAATATCCTTAAGAGAATCTTCGATTGCCGCTGAATTATTATCCCTTAACGCTGTACTTAAAGCACTCAAGGTATCAAATACCCCCGCAGCACCCGTCAGTGGTTCTTTAAACAAAGTCTGACCATTAACAGAAATAGGTAAGCTTAGATTATTCCCCACCTCAAATTTAACGTCCTCATTATTCCCTTGCCAGACAAATTCTGAGGTTACAGGATCCTTAGTTATGAGTTCCTTATCCGTTGCGGTCCCTGAAAAGATATACCTGGACCCATTCTTAGTATTTGCAACTAAACGAAGTTGCTCGAAAATCTGATCTACCTCAATAGCAATACTCTCCCGATCACTCTCAGATAACGTCCCATTTGAAGCTTGTACCGCAAGCTCTTTAACCCGTTGCAGCATGGACGTCATATCACCGAGGGTGCCATCCGTTGTATCCATTAGTCCCAAGGCCTCATCGGCATTGCTCTTCCACTGCTCAACAGCAGAGATACTACTCTTCATACGCAAAGCATTTTGTATTCCGACAGGATCATCTGAAGGGCGGGTGATCCTGTACCCAGAAGACATCTGGTTTTGGATCTGACTCATTCTTCCCTGAGATGCTTGCAGATTGCGTAATAAGTCTTGAGTCATCATGTTATTAGTTATACGCAAAGTAATCACCTGCTCCCATTTCTTAGTATAATTCTATCTTAAATAAGCTTCTACTTCTAAAAGCGGGAGGTTCCCTGTCCTATAGTCTTACCCCCTACATCCTTAGCGTGTCAGTCCCATACGATTGACAATGGTATCTAACATATCATCCATCATAGTCACCATACGGGCTGCCGCTGAATAACTCTTTTGGAATCGAACCAGATTCGTCATTTCTTCATCTAAAGAAACCCCCGAATAGGACTCTCGTTGGTTTGATAAATGTATGACTAAGACATCTTGTCCTGCTTTCATACGTTCCGCTTGTTGGACATCCACACCCATTTGTGCGACATTTGAGCCGTAATAGTCTCCAAAGGAAGCTCCTGATACAGGATTCTGAGGAATTCCATCGATTTCTCCAAATTTTCCAGAGGCTATCAAATCCTTCAGAGCACTCCATCCCCCGGATAAAGAGGAGAGGGCTCTAGCGATACTCCCATCTCCTACAGTCACCAGTGGATTACCCTCAGCATCCTGGGCATGAGTAGGTGGGTCTGTCTCGTTATTTAGAGGAATGGTTCCTGTGGCAATTCTATTAAGATCATTCTCAATGATAAAGTTCAACGTGATGGTGGAAGCCGTAATCACCGGGAGTTCTGGCGGGTTTGTCGTTGCTGGGTTCGAGCCATTTGTAAAGAAGTTAATCCCTACAGGACCCACTACAGAATCCGTTTGAGTTTCAGCGGTAAGCCCTTGCCCTGTCTGATGCAGCGCATTCACTGCACTGGCGATTCCTTGGGCCAGCTTGTCAAATTGATCTCCAAACTTGGGAAGGTCAACATCCCTTATTTCGATATTTGCAGCAAGCATTCCAACTTTACTCCCTAAGTCAACTTCCTTCTTGACTGGATTAAGGTCATCACTCCAGACGACAAGTGACGAATTATGACCATTAATTAATTTCTGCGGAGGGGGTTCTTCCAAAAATCGTACCGTACTGTCATCGACTAAGGTATTGTTCTCAGGCGAATTCTCATTCCCGATAATGACCTTGAAATTATTCACATTCCTATCTGTAAACGATGGATCCTTGGTTTCAACGACTCTCACACTGACTAGCTTTGATAGCTGATCCACGATAAGATCCCGTTGATCCCTTAAATCATTGGGGTTATCCCCGGCAACTTCTGACCGCTTGATTTGATCATTCAGATCTTTAATTTGTTGACCATAGGAATTGATTTGATGGATCTGCACGTTGATACTGGAATTTAAGTTCTCCCTCATGTCACTAACTTGCTGAGCGATGTGGTGAAAACTTTCCGTTAAGGTTAATGCTCGCTCACGAACCACCGAGCGGGCTCCCATATTCTCGGGATTTTTCGAGAGATCGCTCCAAGCATTCCAAAAATTATCCATATCAGTATGTAAACTATTATCTGAGGGTTCGTTTAAGATCCCCTCAATTTTCTGGAGAGTATCCTCCCGTCCCGCCCAATACTGTTGCTTTGATGTCTCTCCTCGAAACTGTCGATCCACATAGGCATCTCGAGCCCGGGTAACTGTTTCTAAGGTTACCCCCGAGCCTAAACTCATTTTCCCTCCGGCGACGGAGATTGTATAGGGTGTGGTTGTGGTCAAATTTCCGACCTGCCTGGTATAGCCCTGCGTATTAGCGTTAGCGATATTATGTCCTGTAATATTTAAAGCAGCCTGCTGGGAAGCCAGCGCTCTGCGTGATACCTCTAAACCAAAAAAAGTAGAACTCATATTTAAACCCTCCGATCTAGGAGATGAAGTTTTGGGATTCCCTCATCCTCTTTAAGATTTGTTGGATGGTGGTAAGTGTTTTTTTCCTGATGGGTTAACATGCCCACGGTAAATTCAACAACTTTCATCGCTTGTTGAAGAAGCTGAGTATTGGTCTCATGGATTCCTTGTAAGGCTCCAACCGCCCGGTCTAGATCCTTACGCACTTCTTGTAAATTAGGATAATGCTCTGCCAATTCTGCTAAGGTAAGGTCTTCCGGCGCCTTTCCAAGGTCAAGCCCGATTTGTTCAGCCCACAAAAGGCGTTCTTTTTCCAATCGACTTCCCTCAAGCAAAAGTAGTTCTTCCCGGACCGTGATTGCCTCAAGCTCTTGAAGATTATTTTTAATCAGGGCCTTTTGCTTGTGCCCTCCTAAAGTATTAAGCTCGTCATAGAGCGCAACCTGACATTTTAAGTTGTCCTCTAAGTTTCGCAGTATTTCAGACACGAATTTTCCCCCTCTGAGAAATCTAGGTTCGGTTCTTAAACATCAGGTAACGAAAAATTGGCTTTAAAAACGTTCTACGTTCTAATTAGTATCAAAAAGCTTTTCTGCAATTTTCTGTGCATTGACTTGAAACTCCCCACGGTCAATCTGTTCTGCAAGGGTTCTTACACGCTCCTCGCGAAGGTCAGGGATTTCTTTTGCCTTCTGCAGTAAAGCCTGAAAAACTTGCGCCTTATCTGAAACAGCCACTTTATCTGCTTCGGAAACCAGGGTTTTCTTGTGAACTTGATTGATCCGATTAGTTGCTTGAACGCTCCCAATCGGAGACATAGATGTTCCATCTATTTTCATATACACTCACTCCAAATACATACTCTTACTTTTATATCGACGATGACTCCTTAAAACTGAAGAGGAACTTTATGATGATCGAGGTAAAATTTCAGGAAATTATCACAGCTATTTTTCGTTTACTGTTATAATAGGTTGTGTTAAATAAAGGTTCTAAAGTTTAGCGGAAAATTTGTCGATGAATTATAGTAAGGCTTTAGAGATTCGTTATTACATAAAGCAGCAAGGGAGGTAGACCTCATCCCCTTATAGGATATAAACACTAGATAACCTAAGGCGTTGTGGTCAAAACTGTATGGATTTATCGACTATCATTGGAGTTATCGTCGGATTCGGCTTCTTGATCGTCGGCTATAGTTTAGAAGGGGGAACCGTCAGTTCCCTTGGGGGATTATCTGCGGCATTAATCGTTTTTGGCGGAACCGCTGGGGCAGTGTTAATTAGTTTTCCACTTTCAGACCTCAAAAATCTGCCTAAATGGTTTAAACTTGCCTTTACTTCCCAATCCTTCGGAACAGCCGAAGCCTACGAAACCCTTATACGATTTGCAGAAAAAGCACGACGAGAAGGATTACTTAGTTTAGAACAAGAACTTGAAGTTGTGACGGATCGCTTTACGAAGCAAGGCATGCAACTTGTCATTGATGGAACAGACCCTGAAATTACAAGGGAAATCCTGGAGTCGAATATTGCGGTCCTTGAGAAACGTCACAAGGTTGGAATCGCCGTTTTCGAAGCCGCTGGGGGATATAGCCCAACCATGGGAATTATCGGTACTGTTATGGGCCTTGTCATGGTATTAGGTAACCTTTCCGATCCTGATGCCCTTTCTCACTCTATCGCTGCTGCTTTTATAGCCACTCTTTATGGGGTTGGTAGCGCAAACCTTCTCTGGCTTCCCATCGCTACAAAGCTTAAGATGAAGGATAAAGCAGAGGTGGCGGCCATGGAAATGGTCTTGGATGGAATTCTCTCTATTCAAGCAGGAGAAAATCCCTCCATCCTCAAAGAAAAATTAAAAACTCACATTGGCACTACTATGCTGCCTTCTGAGGAGAAAGCTCAAGAGGGTATCGCCGAATCCAGGCGTGCCACTGCCAGTGAAAGCCGATGAGAAGAAAACGCGAACATGAAGCAGAAAAGGAAAATAGCGAACGTTGGCTGCTTACCTATTCCGATCTGATTACCCTGCTCATGATTTTCTTTGTCGTCCTTTATTCTATGAGTAAGGTCGATGCGGAACGCTTCCAAGCAATTGCCGAATCTCTCAACAAGGCCCTGGGCGGCGGTACTCCCGCGAAAATCGATATGGCGACAAATCCAGCCGGGCCTTCCTTGTTTCAGACTGGCAGCCCTTCCTCTAAGGCCACAGTTCCTGGCAAGGGTAGTGACCCGAATAATACAGCACATACCGAACCAGCAGATAGCGAGGAAGAGAACCCTTCAGGCCAAGGAAACACCGACGCTGAAAACCTGAGTATTGAAGGGATTAAGGCTAAGCTTGACCGGTTTGCAGCGGATAACGGAATTCAAACCAAACTGGTGTCTTCTATGGAAGAGAGAGGTCTAGTGGTCAGCATTCAGGAAACCTTGCTTTTTGCAAGCGGGTCAGCGACTATTGACTCAAAGGCTCGTGATATTCTCAGAAATATTTCCACAGTCCTTGCCTCAGCACCCAATCAAATCAGAGTTGAAGGGCATACGGATAATCTACCAATTCACACAGCCCAGTTCCCCAGCAATTGGGAACTGTCCGTGATCCGTTCGACCAACGTAGTACAGATTTTGCAAAACCAAGGAATCTCACCCAGCCGGCTCTCTGCAGCAGGTTACGGGGAATATAGGCCCATTGCGTCAAATGATAGTACCCAAGGGCAAAGCAAAAACCGCCGGATCGATCTGATTATTTTGCGCACCAAATATGACGTGACTGAACCGAACCAGACTCCGGCATCCGGCCCAGTTGCTCCTGCTAAATCAGTCACCCCCTAACACTAAAAGGCCAACCTATGAACCGCTCTATAGACCATTTCTGAGGCTAAACTAATTTGTTCAGGCTTTAACAGAGCGATGGTGTCCTCTGGGGTATGATTTTTATAGAGCCAGTCCTTAGCCATTAAAGTCACTGCTGGAATATGCGCTAAGGCGAAACTAATAGAATCACTATTGTGCCCAGCGGGTGGAGTTAACAGGGCACTGGCCCCGCACTCTAGAGCTGCTTCTTGAATAGCCTGGACTGCAATATTTTCTCCGTCAGCCCAAAGGGCGAAGTTACCGATCATTCCATTTCCGACAGTATCGACGTTCAGAACTGCTTGAATCTGGTGAAGAGGAAAGGTTGATGTATGGACAAAAGCCTGAGATCCTACAAACCCCATCTCTTCAGCACTCCAAAAAGCAACAACAATCGTACGTCTCGGAACCTTCTCTTCACGGAGAATCCTCCTTAGGACATCGAGGATACAGCCCACGCCTGAGGCATTATCATTAGCCCCTGGATAGATTCTTCCCTCGTAAACTCCCAGGTGATCGTAATGGGCAGTTAGTAGTATTATTTCTTCCGTACTCTCACCCATTAATCCCCCTAAAAGATTGACACAGGGAGATCTTAGTCTTGTGTTTTGTCCAGGTTTAAAGGTTAGCCGACCATTGATCCGAGTTTCCACCACCGGTGGAATGGTAAAGGCTTGTAAAAAGCCAGTATTAGGGTCCCCCATGGGCCGTAGACCGAGCATGCTTAATTGACTGGCTAAATACTCTGAAGCTTTAGTCTCCCCTATAGATCCTGCTCTACGACCTTGCATCTCAGGGGCGGTTAAAACATAAATATCATCCATAGCCGTGCGATGTAGGCTTTCTAAATCAATGACTTGATTTAGTTCAGGCTCAGGCGCAGGGGGCAACAATAATTCAACTGCTGGTCGCCCAAGCTTCGTCTTGATACTCTCTCCCAAACGATTCGGCAAAAAACTCCAGGGTAACATAACAGCTCCAAGACCAAGTAGGGTTTTAATAAAAGCTCTGCGCGTCTGCATGATTAATCCTTTCTAAGAGGAGAATGACTATGTCCTTACGAATTAATACTCCACATCAACCTCTAGCTCCCACTCATGACTCTCAAAATTCTGTGGAGCGCAATAATGAGTTTAGCGGGGTCTTATCTCAGACCCAGAAAATCCAGCGCCTTGAACTTCAAGCCTTTCTCGGTCGGCTTGAAACCCAAGGAAAAAAGTTAGCCCATTCCCTTTCCATCCGAGATCTTAAGGATTTTCGGGATATGGTCAAATCCTTTCTGCGTTCAACCTTTGGGCAAAGCCGTAAGATGCAGGAGGATACCTCCTGGGATTATCAAGGCCGCCCCAAGGTTATGGCACGAGTCGGAAAAATTGATCATGCCTTAGACGAGCTTGGCAAACAGCTTCTCGATCAACAAGCCAAACCCCTTGAGGTTTTATCTAAGATCGATGAAATTCGAGGGTTGATCGTCGACCTTTTCGCGTAAATGTTGAGTGACTCCTTCAACTAGATAAAACAAGAAAGAGGTGTACCCCTTTGGCCCACGCATCAATTTCCAATACCTACGAAGACTTTGTAAAAGGGTTTCACCCCAAGAGTGGACTGGATCTTAAGTTTTATAAGCAAAACCAAATGCAGCGTCGAATTCTTAGCTTTATGAATTCTCACGGCTATCCAACCTATCCAGAGTTTCTAAAGGCACTAAATGTTGACCCTGTCTTATATGACGCCTTCTTTAAACATTTAACCATTAACGTCTCTCAATTTTTCCGGGATGCCAACCAATGGAAAACACTGCGAGAGACTATTATCCCCTTACTTCTCCAAAACAAAACTCCTCTGAGACTATGGAGTGCAGGTTGTTCAAGCGGGCAGGAACCCTATTCTTTAGCTATGACCTTAATGGAGCACTTCTCAAGTGCTAAGTTTAGCATACTGGGTACGGATATTGATGTCAATGTACTGAAGCAAGCCACAAACGGCCTCTACAAACAAAATGATTTTGCGAGCACTCCGCCGGAATTCTTGCAAAAGTATTTTACCCCATCCGACAAAGGGTATCAAATCAAAGACACCGTGAAACGACAAGTCACTTTCCAACACCAAAACCTGCTAACGGATCGCTTTCAAACAGGCTTCGATTTTATAGCCTGTCGCAACGTCGTCATTTACTTCACTGAAGAAGCTAAGGAACTGCTCTACAAGAAATTCACGGACTCTT
Organism: Desulfosporosinus sp.; assembly: GCF_014237355.1. Lineage (NCBI taxonomy): Bacteria > Bacillati > Bacillota > Clostridia > Eubacteriales > Desulfitobacteriaceae > Desulfosporosinus > Desulfosporosinus sp. The sequence continues at coordinate 122,490 of NZ_JABZFS010000061.1, read as the reverse complement.
TACGCCCCGGCGGAATCCTCTTCACCGGCAGCACGGAACATCTCTTCGGCCTAAACCACCTCGGCCTCAAACCCGTATCCTCCTTCTTCTACCAAAAACAGTAATGGGGTCAGACCCCCACACAAAGGGAAACAATTCTGACAATTCCGTCCCTCTCAAGCAAAGAAGGCTCTGACTCAAAATAATGAGTCAGAGCCTTTTTATTACTATTTAATTAACTAAGACATTGACGTTCATACTGTTGGACAAATTCCTCTAAGGGATAAGTAACTCCTTTGCCTTTAACCTCCAAGGACACCTGTTGAGCACTAGGATTAAATCCAATAAACTTCATTCCGAGTAGTTTGGCCATCTTAGACAATTCGATCCGCGTACCTCGCCCGAAATCTTGTAAATGCATCCAATACACGCCCCTTTTTCTTGTCTTGTAACTGACTCCAAAAAGATAATGGGTGTTCCATTTGGAAACGTTATGAAGTTAGTATTATCATATCCTATTCTCAGGGGCCTTTCAACTCTCTTAATCAAAGATATGTTTTTTTAATACCTTTCTCCCGCTGACTCTTAAGTTTGCCCCCATAAACCTAAGACACTCATACCGGCTAAAATTAAGGTACATCCCAGGATTTTGGGTAAGGTGAGATCTTCATTAAGAAGAATCGTACCATAAAGAATAGCAATTACGTATCCCAAGGAGACCAGTGGATAGGCATAACTAAGCTCCCAACGTGAAATTACAACGAGCCAAAGAATTGAACTTACACCAAAGCAAACAAAACCCATAAAAATTGCAGGGGTTAAAATAATGGATCCCAGTTGCCTCCAAATTCCCGTTACCGTGACATTCCCATACTGAACCATACCCAGACGAAACAAAAATTGTCCTGTAGCTCCTAGTAAAATAGAAACTAAAGCAATTGCTAAAGGACGCACCTCGAAGATTAACGACATTAAATCAATACTCCTTGAAAAACAGCTTTTTCTGATGATAAACTTGATCTTGATATCAATTAAGTTTTCTCAATTATGGGCTTATTTATACTTCTAAGCTTTCATACATTATAAGACCGATCACGCCTCTGTGATCGGTCTTGATTATTTTAGTCAATATCGGCCTTAGGCATTAGCATTCATCATGGGGAAAGCATGACCCGATTTCTCCCAGCTCTTTTAGCCTCGTATAAGGCCAAATCTGCTTTCTCTACAATCAAGCTAATATCCTTCACCGTGTCTGGATAAATTGCGATACCAATTGATACGGTGATGTTTATAACTTGACCGTCAATTAGGTAGAATCTATGATCCTGAACAGTTGATCTGATTCGCTCTGATACCACTAGCACTTTATCTCTTGGGCAGTCCGTCATTAATACAGAAAATTCATCTCCACCGTTACGAGATACAATATCTGAATAGCTGCATGAACTTAATAAGATTTTGCCTAAATCCTCAAGTATCTTATCCCCATTTTGGTGCCCATAGGTGTCATTTATCTTTTTGAAATAATCAATGTCCATAAAAAGCAAGGTAATTAAGCTTTGATCCGATAAGTTATGCATAATTCTATTCAGCTCATTATCGAACTGTCGTACGTTGTTTAGTCCTGTACGATGGTCTTTTGCTGAGTCAATTTGGTATTTTCTATAGAGAAATCTTGTTAAATCAAGATATCGAACGTAAAGATACAGGAGACTGGAAACTATAGATAAACCTAGCCAATAAGTCAAAATTGTTCTGGCTAACAGGTGTTGATTATCAATCACTATAGAAAAGATTATGGTGGGTACGATTAAGATGTATATACTCATAATAATCCACTTTTTCAGGGTACTTGCTATATATTTAGCGATAAAGGCGCAGCCAACCCCTATTACAACGGCTGTTATGGCCGATAGGATTGAAGTATAGGTCAACCCGTCAAAAAACAATCTAAAAATGCCGATCATTAAGCCAGTTATCATTGCAGCCGTAAAACCGCAGTATGTTGCAGATAAGATTGTTGCAATATTTCGGAAGTCTAGAATGACACCGGGCATGACTTGAACACTGTTAAACATTAACAATGCTCCTAATAAACCCGCCATGGATGCGAAAAATACCCTTAACTTCAACGGTGAAGAGGGGGTAATTTCTTGATTAATCAGAAGTTGATTACCTATACTAACCACTGCTATAATGCTCGTTACATTTAGAAGAAGGTCTTTTAGCATTGTCAACCTCCATATATGTATACTAACTTAACTTAAATTCGACATTTGTTATAATATTCCTCCATCTTACCTTCTCTCACCAAAAAGTCATTCTGTACTAAGCAAATCAATAATTTTATTTACAGACAGGACACTCTTATTTGTACTATATAAAAAACTTATTAATAGGTAGCAAGGTGTAAAAAATATTTTGTACTATACAAAATATTGTGATATATTTTTCTGGAAATGTGAAAACGTTTTATTTATAGTATGAAATAGGAGGGAAAAAAGATGACTGTCAGAGATGAGTTACTAGCACTTGTAGAGAAAATGAATACCAACCCAGAGCATATTGCTTCAGAAAAGGATCGTATTTTCCAGATTGATTTAGAGGAAAGCGGCCCCTTACAAATCGTCTTCAAAGCCGGACAGGTGGAAATCGTCGAAGGAACCTCACCGGATGCTGAAGTAACCCTTATCCTTAATGAAAAAAACTTCTCAAAACTGCTCCAAAATAAACTGAATACTACCATGGCCTTTATGACAGGTGGCTTAAAGGTTGAAGGAAAATTGGGTTTGGCCTTAAAGCTCCAAGAAATTGTTAAGGCTTATCAATAAGAAACTTATTTATTACTTCTATAATGAATGAACAATCAGTCAAGAGTTGGCCTGCAAATCTTTCATTATTTCAGATTTCAGTACTATAGAGTACCCCCTTAGGTTAACGAAATAAACGTCTGACTAAAAACTACTCATAAAAAACTGAAGGGAAACCGCTGATGCCTAATTGGCACCATCAGTTTCCCATGATGTTTTGCGAAGTCAACCTATAAGCCGAGTTATAGAACGCTATGGCAGGGGGGTTTACTAGGTTATGGGAAGATCATGTTCGGATGCATAAGGAGTGTATAAATATACATTAATATGCAATTCCATTTCCTCCGATAAAAAAAATTATTGGAGGTTATTTTTATGGAATTCTGTGAAGCGTATCAAATGTTTCTGGAGTACGTCGAGGCGCGAGGTCATTCACCATTGACGGTCTCATCGTATCGGCAAGATCAGAGAAGTTTCCAAACGTTCTTGTGGGAGAAAACCATTGACCCTCATCTTGACAATCTAGATGCCAAGATTGTTAGGCGTTACATCGTTTGGATGAAAGGAAAGGGCTATTCTCGTGCAACGATGAAGCGGAAAATCGATTCTCTAAGTTCCTTCTTTAATTATACCGAATTCGAAGAGCTGATTCAATCAAATCCTTTAAAAAAAGTAGACCGAATAAAGAAACCCAAGCTATTACCTCGTTTTCTATCTGATGATGAGGTTCACAGACTGATCTATGCAGTGGATCATTACAAGGCTTTAAATCGTTTAGGAAACAAAGCCATGATTCGAATCCTCCTGTACTGCGGTCTGCGCCGCTCCGAACTCTTCAACCTGGATTGGTCAGACATCGACTTCTGTAGAGGAACGATCCTTGTCCGTTTAGGAAAGGGTGAAAAAGATCGAGTGCTGCCTATGAACTCAGAGGTTAATCAATGTCTGTGGGAGTATCTTCAGTTCCGTTTGCCTCTGGCTTGTCCAGCGGTTTTCACAAACCATTATGGCAATCGAATGAAACCTAATAACCTTATGCGGTTATTACGAAAATTAGCTATGAAGGCCGGTATTCAGAAGGCCTTAACAGCTCATTTAATGAGGCACACCTTCGCAACAATGGTACTAAAGAAGACAGATATCGTGACTCTTCAAAAAATGCTAGGTCACTGTGATCTCAGCACGACTCAAATCTATGCCCATACAAGCACCGAAAGAATGGCTCAAGCGGTTGAAAACCTACTAATTTAAATTAGAGAGCCAAGGCTTAAAAAAACCTTTGATGTAGATGTGTATAATCCCCACCTAAAATACTAGCGGTTCGCCTGAGTGGTGCAAACTTGCAATTCACTCCTCATAACGACCTATATTATCTTCTTTTTCATACTATTCACAAGCCAATGCACAATACAGGGTACGCTAACCCCTTATGGTGTATTGGCTATCTTAGGTTAAAAAAGAGATTTAAGCGTACCATTCCATTGGAATTAATTTTTCTCCATTCCTCCATTCCACTACTTCATAGACACCTTTAATATCTCCATATATACTACTATCTGCGTGGTCAAGAATAATACATTGCCAAGCACCTTTTTTTGCACAAATAGAATTTGCAACAGTTTTGGAGAAATCTGTAATTGGGAAAGTTGAATCTTAGGACGTTCCGGATCTGTCTCTTGGTTCCACCATCCCGAGGCCACATTTCCTAAAACACCTAACTGTGCAATGCCTAAAGCACCCATCCAAATTATTTCTCGACGTGTAAAATTCTTTTTGGACACTTTAAGCACCTCCATAGCTTTATTACCCTTTATTCTACCTTTAAAATTTTACCTTGTGATCGAACATCCATTTGTTGTAGGTATGACGCCATAAGAATGATGATTATTCCTCCTATAACTACATACCAAAATGGCTTGCTTCCCTTAGCCGAAGCCACTCAAAATAACCTTCCCCTATTTCGAACCGTCGAGAATAAACAACATATGCGTTGAACATGAATTAGCCCTCCTGTTGTCGCAACTCCAAAAGACGTTTTATATTACCGATGCAACAAGAACCTTCTGGGTTATTTACCTCGCAGCCACAACGACCAGCCTTTGTATGTGAGGTTATTTCCTCTAAAGCGGTAGTTCTGCCAGTTTCCTCAAGTTCTTGTATCACCCTTTTCTTAGTCCATCCGAAACAGTAACAAACTGGACAGTCTTCCTCATTGCTTTTTGTGAATACTTCGACTTTAATGTCTGTTGTTAGAAACATCTGTAGGTTTTCGCTAAAATAAATTACGGAACAAGCTTTGTTAGTACACATTTTATAAGAAGCTAAGGGTTCTAGATTAGCTAATGCACTTGGTACTAACAGGCTTTTCAAAGTAATGATTTTCATTGGTTTGCCCTTATCTCCGCACTCCGGGCAACTATGCCCAAAGTCAAACTTTACTGGTTGGATTTCAATAGCAGAACAATCCTCCACTTTTTCACCATCTCTCTATAGAATTGGGTTTATTATATCACAGGAAACACAGCAAGGCTGTTTGCAGCCCAAATGGAGACATAACAACTGAAGATATACACACTCTACAGCTTATAGTCTTTTTACATAAATTTGTCTAAAGGATATCAATGCTTACCAGATCGAATAAGCGTTCGTCTTTTACCACCATGACAATAGCACCAGCTTCCTATCAACGAGGACACTGGTGCTATTGGTATTTGTTTAATATTTACGAATGACCTGGCTTTTCAGTTTGTCTTGGCTCTTTCACATCAATGATATCAGTAGTATCGGTAGCACTCTTAAATTCTTTAATACTTTTCCCCAGAGAGCGCCCTAAATCGGGCAATTTCCCTGGCCCAAAGATTATTAAAGCAATAACTAAAATTACAACCGCTGTTGTAGGAGTGACAAAACCAAAGGTAATCATCACGTATATCCTCCTTTTTAGCAAAAGTACATAAAGTGAAGGAAATTAACTATTAATCACTTAAAATTAGAATTAGATGAATAGTCTTCGTTAGATATTTTTAGTGCCTCTCACATATATGCAAGAGGCATTATATTAGGAGAAGGAAAAGCATGATCAATGTGCCGAACTATACACCTCAGCAGATTCTTGAAGAATTAACAAATGTGATTCTACTAAACCGATCAAAAGCAAAGCAAACCCTCTAAAGAAATCTTCTGTTGTAGAATCAAGTAGATTCTGTACAAATTTAGCAATCCATGTCATTAGATGATTCTTAATGAAGCTCTTCTGCTTCTGAAGAAGAGCTCCTAATTCTTCAGACTCCGATTTCTCGATTGATTCTAAAGACTTCACCGTCAGGTAATAGATATACTCAAGTTCTGCACCTAAAAAGTCATCTGGCACAGAATTCATATTTGCCATCACAATATTGTTATCGAGATATTGCTTACGAACTTCGATTGTACTTTCATCCATTAGTTTCGGCTTAGGTTCATCACTTATATAAATTGAGGGGTATGGGCTTACAGGGGGTTTTCCCGGACCAATAAACAGCCTTGTATATTCTCTATTTAAAACAGCTTCACAAGAAGCAAGGTTTTTTTCAATGAGTGCTTTTTGAATCGTAATGATACCCTTGACTAAATTATCATCGTCTGCTTCTTCTTTGAGCAATTCACTATAAACGACTCGAAAGTGGTCCAGCAGTTCCTTTTTGGGCCCTAGAGTAATGATGTTGCTCAGGAAGCGATAAAGTTCCTGTTGCGTAGTAAGGACCTGTTTTAGCTCTTCGATTTCCACTAATCAAGCCTCCATTCTTTTCTAGAGAATAATGGAGCCAGGGCGAGCGCCCTGGCTCATAGAGAATATTATTTTATACTTTTTTAACCTTGATGATCATATCCGCATAACAGGGCATACCCATAATAGGGCTATGAGCATTTGGATCAACTAAACCACTGTGGTTGGGCGTATAATCCTTACTCTTAGAAGTTGGACCTATTCCAGGAGAGAAACGACCACCCGTACCGAATCCGAGTTTAATTGTACCGGGTCTCATTCCCTCTGTAACATAAACCTTACCTTTTTCTTGTGCACCGAGAGGATTCTCCAAAATGGCTAGATCTCCCGTTTTTAGACCCAATGCTTTAGCATCACTAGCGTTAATGGCAATCGTACCAACACAGAACGTCCCAGTCTTAAATTCTTTTTCAACTTCCTCTAATTCGCCTTTAGCATTCATATCAATAATCTTATGCTTAAACGAGTTATTCAGAGGCATCCATGTTCCTTCTACCGGAGTCTCAGACAACCAAGGTACCATTTGGGTTCCTGTCATTGCATGGTGGACACGACCGCAAATTAGCTGGAACGGATACTCATCCTTATACTTGGCATATTCCATATTTGTATAAGGATTCCACTTTGTTTCAAACCAGTAAAAGGTATTAGGATATTTATCATACCCAATTTCTTTTAATCCGCGTGGAATTATACTCGTTTCGCTGATGAGCTTGTTGTATTTTTCATAACCACTAAACGTGAATTCGAACAATTTAGAGTTAGTCTTGGCTACAGCCTTGCTCGCTACATACTTACCTGCTTCTTTATCAAATACCTTAAAGCGGTTCCAACTCATGGGCCAAACAGCGACCCCTTTGTTCTTGCGCATCCAGTCAACGGTTACAAGTTCGCCTTTTACAACTTTCTTCTCATGATCAATGGTGACCCGACCTGCATCCAGTGAATCTGGTGTCCCCTGAAGTTTATATCCCAAGGGAAGATGAGGATAGGGTACAGGTTCTCCTGCATGGTTTCGACCTGGAGCAGGTGCCAGCATTTCATTCACGAAATCTTCTTCGCTCTTATACTTATCCCAGAAGTCGCTTGCCTTAAAATCCGTATCTCCGAGGTCACTTAATTTCTTAGCAAGCATATTCATAATGTCCGTCGGACATTTACTCTCATGGAGGGGATTTATAACCCGATCTCTTAACCAGAGAACTTGATGCGATGGATAGACGTCAGAGAGACTCATCCGCTCAGCATAACTTGCTTCTGGTAGAATGACATCCGCATACATACCTGTTTCCAAATAGAGCGTATCAATGTTTACGACGAGTTCCACTTTGTAGTTCCCACTGGAATCCTTTGCAGTCAGAGCATCAATCCAGTCCTTAGTATTCCCACCTGTCATAACTGGATTACCAGTTCGGATCATAAATCCTTTAATAGGATATTTATGCCCCTTAAGTGGCCCATAATTTAGAGTAACCCCTTCTCTAAATCTTCTTGGATAGTCTCCAACAACATCATCCCATGCTGCGGGCCAATCTCCATACAAATCCATGTGCAGGTGTTCAACTTCACCTTCTACTTCTATGCCATCTACAGCTCTTTTAACTTTCTTCTTCTTAAAGTTAGACCCTTTAGCGTCTCCACCCTTGTCACACTTAACGAGTTCAGTATCAATGGCACCACCCGGCACATCAATATTTCCAGTGATAATATTAAGAGCTGTTCCGATAATAGATGCTGGATAGCCATTGAAATGATGCCCTGGGCTTTGCATACCCCAGACCAGAGCTGCTGGTTTAGTGATCCCAAATTCGTGAGCTACTTCAGCGATCTGTTCTTTAGAGAGCCCGGTTCTATCCGCTGCCCACTCTAGACTGAAGTAAGACTTACCATTGATAGGATCAGTTTTTCCCCACCAAGCTTTAAATTCAGTGTCAAACTCATCCCAACCCACACTAAGATCTTTGAAACTCCAATCAATATATTTTCTAAAAGGGTTGCTTTGATTATCGTTTTCTAAGATATATCTTAGCATTGCTGCAAAAAGATCACCGTCCGTACCCGGTCTAATAGGCAACCATTGGTCAGCTTGGGAAGCAGTATTGGTATGGGCCGGATCGACTACGATAACCTTGCAACCATTCTCTACTTTAGCACCCACTGTTCCTCTGCTCTCGTAATTAATACGTGTCGCTACAAATGGGTTCCAACCGACATAAATAATAAGCTTAGAGTAATAGGTGTAGTCTTTTTTCAGACTGCCATCCGGCTGTCTGACGAGGACTGGACGCATAACATCGGGTTCAATCCTCTTACCGCCTAGCATTAACTTAGGCCCATGGCGACGTGGGGTATCACAGATTGAACCATGTTCTACACAGTTCGGTGTTCCAAAAGCATGAAATAGCCTATAATATTGATCTCTGTCCGTAACATCCCCAGCGTCCATGATAACTGACTCTGGACCGTAGGTTTTCTTGATATCCACTAATTTTTTACCAATATAGTCAATGGCTTCTTCCCAGGTTGCCCGTCTAAACTTCCCTTCTCCCCGTTCCCCTTCCCTAATCAGAGGGTACTTATTACGGTCAGGTGAATATACCAATTGCATCCCTGATGCACCTTTAGCACAACAAGCACCATCGTTAAAAGGACAGCTTTCATTTCCGTAGATCTTAATAATCCGACCGTCCTTAACCCACATTTCCATTCCGCACTCACTTGGGCACATTACATCTGCGGTATACTTTACTTCTACATTACCCAAGCTATTTGCCAGTTTCTCTGATTCCTCTGCTGAAACTTCTTTTATGTTCAGCATATTTGCGCCAAAACCCATTCCTGCCGTAGCTGTGACTGCAGCAGAAATCTTTAAAAAATTCCTTCTTGAAAGAGAAAAGGAATTATTTTTGCTAGACATAGTATACCTCCTCGACTAATTCTTTAATTCATCCCTAGGAATGACTTTACGGCAGTACTGCAGCGAGACCAGCAAACACTATGGAATATCTCATGGAAAATGCTCCGATTAACAATAATACTGCAACTAGGGTTAGTACGGGTCGATTTTTGCTAACATTTCCAAAGATCAGAAGGGCAAGAGGTGCAAGCAAGCCTAATATCAACTCTCCTCCAACAAACCATCCCGATTTCCAAAGGGTTTGGGCCGCGAATTGTGATTCGAGTCCAGAAGTTGTTAAAATCAAGCTTCTTGAGATAATCCACACAAGGCTAATTGCAATTAAACTAAGGGTTAACGTTTTAACGGAGGAAATGAATTTATCACTTAATTCTTTTTTACCGGTAAATTGAGTTACAAGTAACAGAATACCTAATCCAGCGAGGAGACTTGTGGTTATGAAGTAGATAGGAAGTAACTGTGTATTCCATAACGCTTTAGCCTTAATTACACCCAATTCGAAACCTGGGTACGCACTCAACAATAAAGCAAGAACAAAGACTATGCTACTTAGAATCTTATTGTTTCCACTCGCTGTTGCAGCAGTCTCTGCAACGGATTGCGATTGAGAAGAACCAGTAATGAATCTCTTAGCAAATAAGACTAGGGTAATTCCGTACAGAATCAGAAGCCATCCTCCCCAAGACATAGGTGACTGAACATTAAAATTAAACGGATTGATGACATACAAGAAGCGCAATGGCTGTCCCAAGTCTATAATTAAGAACAAGGGGGCAAGTGCAAGGGAAATTAAGGAAGTAAATGCTGCAGGACGAACAATTGAGTCATATTGCTTCATCCCAAATACTGTACTCAAAGAACTTATCATTAAACTGCCCGCACTAATGCTTATTAGGAAGAAATATAATGGAACAAATGCTTCCCAATTCGTTTCATTCATAAATGTATACATATCATTAACCGTCAATTGATTTCCCCTCCTTACTTAGGCTGTTGATTAAAGTCAGCCGCAATATAGAATACTTGAGGCTTAGTCCCTTGTCCCGGCTTAATAACTTGAACAGGGTTATTAGAAACTAGCTGAGCTATCTTACTATTAGGATCATTTAAATCCCCAAAAAATCGTGCTTTACCCATACAGTTTTTAACACATGCCGGTTCACCGCCGTTATCTACTCGATGATCACAGAACGTACATTTGTCAGCAACTTTTTGGGTTTTACTCATATAACGAGCATTATAAGGACAAGAGGCTACACAGTAACCACAGCCAATGCATTTCTTCTTATCAAGGAGTACCATGCCATCCTCACGCTTATAAGAAGCTTTCACAGGACAGACTTCTACGCAGGGAGCATTTTCGCAATGATTACAGAGCCTTGGTTGATAATACCTCTTTACCGTTGGGTAATCTCCTTTTTCAGTCATGTTAACCCATGATCTAAAAACGCCAAAGGAGACTCCGTTCTCCATTTTGCAGGATACTGAGCACGACATACATCCCACACATTTCCTTAAATCGATTACCATACCATATTTTTTTTGTTTGCTATCTTCGGGCATATCCTGACCTCCTTACCATTATTTAATAAGAATCTTGAAGTATGAGGAAAAACGTGAACATCACTCCTTATACTCAATTTCACAATTCCTCGTTCATTGTATATAAAAAAACAGGATGCTGGTATCAGGTGAATGTAATGATAAATTACAGTAATCACCTAAAAAGCACCCTGGGTAAACACCTTGGTAAGACTATGCCTATGACTGGATAAGACCTCTTTTTAAGGCATACTTGGTCAATTCAACTTTACTATGAAGCTTTAATTTTTTCATGAGATTTGATCGATGATAATCAACCGTCTTTGGGCTTATATTTAAAATGGGGGCGATTTCGTTATTAGTATGACCCTTAGCCAGAAGAATAAGAATCTCTCTTTCTCGCTCAGTTAGGCTCTCATACGCATCCTCACTTCCCTGCCTATAAGCATTGACCACAATATCTGCTATTTCTGGGTCTAAAAATGAACGTCCTTGGTACGTTGCTCGAATAGCATTTACGACTTCATCTGCTGCTGCCCTTTTGAGAACATAACCAGCAGCACCAATTTTTAATGCAGGAAGAATATATTCTTTATTTTCGTGTTGGGTTAAGAGAACAACTTTAGTTTTGGGTGACACAGCCAAGATGTCCTTTGTGGCAGTTAGCCCATCCATACCTTTCATAGCAATGTCCATCAGAACAACATCGGGATTGAGTTGCTGTACCATTAAAACTGCTTGCGCTCCGTTGTCAGCTTCCCCAATGACTTCTAGATCACTTTGCAAGTTTAAAAGTAATCTAATACCCTGACGAAAGATGGTATGGTCATCGACCAGAAAGATTTTAATTTTCTTCATATCTTTCCTCCTCTAAACTAGGGAAATCGAGCTTTAAGGTTATCCTGGTACCTCTAGTACTCCAGGAGTAAATATCTAGTTTTCCACCGATTAATTCTGCTCTCTCCCTCATCCCTAAAAGTCCGAAGGATTCTTTTCCGCCCTTTTGATCAAGCGATTCTTCCACATTAAATCCGACACCATCGTCTTCAACAGACACTACTAAGGAGTTATGGCCGAATTCCAGTCCTAAATACACGTTCTCCGCATTTGAGTACTTAATGGCATTGGTAATTGATTCTTGTACAATACGAAAGATGGTTATCTCTACTTCGTCAGGAAGTCGTATGGGGTTTCCTGAAAACGTAACCTGGGGTTCAATACCTGTAGTTTCCAATCGGCTTTCAACATACCACCTAAGAGCGGGTAACAAACCTAAATCATCAATAAGAGATGGTCTCAAATCATAAATAATATGATGTAATTCCTTAAGAATCGTGGAAGTATTCTTCTTCAAATCTTCAAGAATTGCCAAAGCATACTCTTTATCAAGTCGCATAATTTCAATGGCAGATTTTAATCCAACACTGAGTGCTGCAATAGATTGACTACTCTCATCATGCAATTCACGAGCAATTCGCTTTCGTTCTTCTTCTTGGGCGGTAATTACTTTATTTAAGAGTTGTTTCCTTAACATTTCTTTCTTATTAAGTTCAACCCACAACTCAGCATTTTCGATTGCACCACCAAGCTGCAATCCAATTGGGTTAAGTAGGTTAAGATCTTCCTTTGTGAAGGATTGGGGATCGGAGTCAATAATATTTAAGACTCCTAGAACGCGCCCTTTATAGGTTAGTGGCACATAGACATGACTTAAGGCTTTTGTTCCATCAGGCAATTTTAATCGCTTAATAGGGCAAGCTGTACTCAAAGAAGAATGGACCTGAACGGAATTAGAGTTAGGTTTTGCAAAGTGGTTACAATTTTGAAATTCCTGAGTTTGAGCTAAAGCCTCTTCTGGTAGGATACCTATTTGACATATGAGATCAACCTGAGTCTCATTTTCCCACTGATTATATATAAAAATCCAACCAGCTTGTTTTCCGAGAACTTGGAGTATTGTGTTTAATGCTTCGTTTAACTTTTCCTTTAAATCCATTCTGCCACTTATTGCCTTAGAAAGTTCATTCAGCGCTGCAAGTTCTCGGTTCTTTCGGATTATTTCCAATGAAGTCTTCTTTTTCTCGGTTATATCTCTGTTAATACAGATTATGGCCCGACTTCCTTCATAGGTAATAGTACAATAACTGGCTTCCACATAGAGTTTCGAACCGTCTTTTCTTTTGATTGAGATCTCTATTTGTTTAGGAAGTTTTGACCCTTGGTGATATCGATTCCAAACTTCGTTGACTTGTTCCCTGCTTTCAGGACGCACAATCTGATTTACTCCCATTTCCAGAAGTTCTTCTTTGGTATATCCTGTTAGGTGTTCGTATTGTTTGTTGACAAACTTCATGACAGTCTTTTGACTCCCATTATCTTGAAATACAGCAATCCCTTCTCCGGCAGCACTTATGGCTTCAAGCAAGGTTCGATTGCTTTCTTCAGACTGGCGAAGCTTCTGCATACCCGTAAATAAATCCTTCCTCATTCGGTTAAGACAAAGGGCCAACTCTACGATTTCATCCTTACCTCTAATTATAATATCCTCTTCTAGATCCCCTTTCCCTAGCCGTAAAGCATGAGCTGCTAACTTTTTTAACGGCTTGGTGATCAAACTACTTAAAATTAATGCGGCAACTGATCCTAACAAAACTCCATACAACGTCAGGTTGAACATGAGTTTTCTGACATTATAAATCCATTGGAGAATATTGTTTTGGCTAAAACCAACATGAACTTCAGCATTTAGCCCCTCTAAAATCCGAACCCCCACATCTCGAATTAAGCCTTGAGACTGCACATTCAATAGAATCATGTTCGTAAGTTGATTCGTTTCTAAAATATTGATAGTTGTTAAATTAATTGGGAAACCTCCACTAAATGTATGGGCAACTACTTTCCCAGTATTGTCAATAACATAGACATAAGCGATTCCAGAACCAGTTTGCAATAAGTTTTCTATCGTACGCTGTACAATAAGAATGTTTCCATCTAGAAGGGGATTGGCAACATTATCAGCCGCCATGCGTGCATATGTTAAACCCTGTTCCTCTAACTGTTGGGTCATTGCTTGTTCAACAATTGTAGTAATTGCTCCCATAGTTAAAAGCCCCATGACAACAATCAGTATCATCGTGATGATAATCATCTTGGAGCTTAGTTTCACTTAATTTCACCCTCCACTTTTTTCAGTAATCCAAATTTATCGGCCCAATTTCTAAGTTCGTAGTAATCCTGATCATTTGCATATGTGAATCCATGTGGCATTTCGGACCTTTCCCAATGGTACAGATAGGCCTTCTCCTTCCCTTTAGGATCGAACTTAACTAGTGCCTGTGTAATTCTATCAATAACATCTTTGTTTACACCTTTTGAAAAAGCGATACCACTACTCGGATATTCCTCTGAAACGGCAACAATTTTCAAGAGACCCTCAGATTCCAATGCTTTTGCAAGAGTATCCTGCATACCACCTGCCTCGAATCTACCACTCATGACAGCATTTGCGACTTCAGAGTGAGAAGCAAAGTTTTGAAAATACTTAAGCGAACTGATTTCAATCCCTTTTTGAGATAACATGATTCTTGGAATCAAATGTCCTTGGGTTGAGGCAGGATCGCCGAAAGCAAAAGACCGGCCACGAATATCGGATATTGTCTTTATTGGACTATTGGGACGAGTTACAATCGCGGCTTTATACCTATCTTTATCTTCCATGTTGAGTCCTTTAACCGTAATAATAGCATCATAATTTTCAGACGCTTGTAGATAACCTAGAGTTCCAATAGCTGCCATTTGAATTTTCTCCAGTCCTAACTCCTCGACAACACTTGAGTTGACGGGAGTAACATGAACCTTAAATTGATATCCAGTTTCCTTTTCTAAGTAGTTTAATAAAGGAACATACATCTTTACATCTTCTTTAGTTTCTAGCCTTCTGTCAAAGCCTAAATAAATAACATCCGATACTTCTTGGGAATTTGAGCGAGCCTCTGTATAGGATCGGTTGTCTAAATCGATATCGATAGCCTTTTCTGCTTGGCTACTACACCCTGTAAGTAATGTTGATAGAACAACGAACAGAAAAATAGCTTTTACTGAATACTTTAGAATGACCTTTTGTAGAGATTCAAACGTCTTATTCATGGCCAAAGTATTTCACTCCATATAAAAAATAATAATGACATTATAGCATGATTTTATCTGTACTGCTTTATCTTACGTTAAATAGCTTGAAGACCTCTTTCTTAATTAATTGTTCTATATCGCTATGACTAGAGCGAGAAATCGTCTGGTTCATGATTTTAGTCAAGTGATTGCAGGACCACTCGTGGGTCGAACTTGACAGCTTATGTATCGATCCACAAATATACCTTTCATCATTTAACTATAGTGAATCCTTCAATAAATTAAAAGAGCAACGGGGCTCTGAAGACCTCGTTGCTTAATCGTTCCTATATATACTAGAGTTTTGATCTATCCCAGTTTTGAATGAGCGATGACTTACTCCAACCTCTCCGAGAGAACGCACATCAAATAATTCAATTCTCGACTTCTTATTATCATTTTAAAAAATCAAGAAAATTCTTTGAAACTTCATATTTCACCCTTTCTCGGAAGGATATAAAGACTTAATAAAGAATACCTTCTCTGTGTAATCGATAATTCGGAGGTTCATATGGGCGATGAGGAAAAAGATTGGGACAAACAACTACTATCTGAATTGAGAGGGTCTAGTAAATATAATGAGCAATTAGAAGAGCGCCTTTCCTTCGCGAGCGCCCTCAACCTTATTGCTAAAACAATTATACGCAATGACAATACGCTCGATATTTTGCGATCGATGGTAGAAATTGTCGGATCAACTTTGTGCGTTGACCGCTCCTTAATATATAAGGTGGACTTTACCAAGCGCCAAATAATTGATCAATGCGAATGGCTTAACCTCCAAACACACAATGTTATCTCCTTTAGGGATACTTACAGTTTAGATGTTTTTATCGATGCTTGCACTTATATGAAAAATTATCGACATTGGCTGGAAACTCATGCAAATGATTACGGTCCTTGTTTTTCCAGCGATGGCTCGGGGGCAATCCTACACGAGACAATGCAGATTAAAAGCGCTCTTTATTATCCATTCTTTTTTAACGAGCAAGATTATTACTGCCTTACGTTTGACCAAGTTAACAAATATCGTATTTGGCGGAAGGACGAAATTGAATTTATAGCCTCAGCTGCTGATTTAGTAGAAATTGCTATTCAGAAGATCCATTTTCTAGAAGAACAAAGACGGCAGGAAGAGTTATTACGCTTATCTGAAGAACGCTTTTATAAGGTTTTTCATTATAGCCCAGTTTCCTTGTCGTTGTTCTCTCTTGATAGAGAACAATTTATTGATGCAAATGTGTGTTGTCTTAAAATGCATGGCTATACTAGGGACGAGTTCATTAATCATTCTCCATTGGATCTAAATTTGTGGGTAGACATCAATGATCGCACTATATTTTACAAAGAACTTTTTGAACATGGATTTGCATATAACCATGAAATTAAATGTTATAAAAAAACGGGTCAAATATTTAATACATTATTTTCCGGAGTTATGATTGATTTAAATGGAGAAAAATGTATGGTAGGTACAAAAACAGATATTTCTGAACTCAGACAGTATCAAAGAGAATTATCTCATCTAAATAGTTTAAACCTAATTGGTGAAATGGCAGCTGGTATAGCCCACGAAGTTAGAAATCCAATGACAACCGTAAAAGGATTTTTGCAGTTACTCAGTAAGAAAAAGGAATATGAATGTCATGGGGATTATTTTTCGATAATGGTAAGTGAACTTGATAGGGCAACTTCATTAATTGCCGAATTCCTTTCACTGGCCAAAAATAAGCCAGTGGATTTAACAAAGCAAAACCTTAATTTTGTTATAAAAAGCCTTCTTCCTTTGATTCAAGCTGATGCAACCATTGACGAAAAATATGTTGAACTGGAACTAGATAAGATTGAGAATGTGTTAGCCGATGGTAAAGAAATTCGTCAGCTTATTCTTAACCTTGTTCGCAATGGTTTTGAAGCAATGTCTCCCGGCGGAAAACTCACAATAAAAACTTTCATGATAAATAATACAGTAGCTCTAGATATTCAGGATCAAGGGAAAGGGATAGATTTTAATTTGATAGACAAAATTGGCACTCCCTTCTTCACTACTAAAGATAATGGCACCGGATTAGGATTGTCCACTTGTTATAGCATTGTTGCCAGGCATAATGCCTCAATGAATTTTAATACTGGAACATCTGGTACCACATTTAATGTTCGTTTCGATGCCTGCTAGATTCGAATTGGATGTTCGACTTCTACAACACTTCCACGGGTTTGAAAGGTACGTAATAATTAAAGCTTGCTTAATTGAAAAATGCAACACGAAGAAATTGAGAGTAATAAACTCAGATAATTATGGCTTTTCCTTTCCCAATCGTCACCCCTTTATCTAAGATCACGACCTGATCTGCGATACTCTTGGCATCTTCCCTATCATGAGTCACAAAAATCGAAGTCATCCCAGTATCCTTGAGAATTCCGTTTAACTCTTCCCGAATCGATTGACGTAAATGGGCATCTAAATTACTAAAGGGTTCATCAAGCAAGAGAATCGATGGCTTCGGAGCAACCGCTCTCGCAATCGCCACCCTTTGTTGTTGTCCTCCACTTAATTCGTAGGGGTAACGCCTAGCATAATCCTCTAAATGTACAAGTTCCAACATTTCACGGATTCGTTCGGTTTTTTCTTGTTTACTCAAATTCGTTAAACCAAACCGGATATTCTCCTCCACCGTCATATGGGGAAAGAGTGCATAGTCCTGAAAAACCATCCCAATTCCTCGTTTTTCCGGAAGCACGAATTCATGTTCATTAAATAGTATCTTTCCATTGATTTGCATTTGACCGTTTAAAGGAAATTCAAGTCCAGCGAGAAGTCGCAAAACTGTACTTTTACCACTTCCACTTTCTCCTAAGATACAGGTAACTTCACCCTGATTCATTTCTAGATTAAAGTCCTTAACGTTATCTACAGATGAATTCTTATATCTAAAGGACAATCCTCGTATTTCGGCAAACATTTAGATTCCCTCCTTTTCTCCAAGTTTATTTAGCAAATACACGGAAGCAATGCTTACTATAATAATCAACAAGGCAGGAATTGCAGCCTCACGAATCATTTCATCCGTGGCATACTCATAAGTTTTAGTAGCTAGCGTATTAAAATTATACGGTCTTAGGATAAGGGTTAGTGGAAGCTCCTTAACGATATCCACAAAGGTTAAAGCGAAAGCACTGATAACCGACGGCTTAATCATAGGGAGGTCAACTCTAAAGAACGTTTTGGTTACCCCGTTTCCAAGCATACGAGAGGCTTCAAAAAACTTCTTCCCCACTTTTTCAAACCCCGCTTCAATGGATTGGTACCCAACGGCTAAGAAACGAACGGAATAAGCAAAGATTAGCATAACAACACTCGAACTGAGAACCAAAGTGATCGAGTTGGGGTTCAATGCTTTATAGAACCACTCTAGCTTACGATCAAAATCTACAAAGAAAAGAATCACTCCAATAGAAATAACGGCTCCTGGAATCGAATAGCCAAGCAAAGTGACCTTTGAGAAAAGCTTCCCAACCCAGTTTTCTTGAAGCCTAGAAAAATTCGCAATGATCACAGCAACCCCCAAGATAATCAACGCTGCCACCAGCGCTACTATGACCGAATTCCCGAGCAATTTAAGAAATGCTATATTAAGAACCTTTTTATAAGTTAAGGTACTCCAAACAAGGAGTTGAAGGACTGGAATTATGAACCCTAAACTAAGAAAGATAAAACTGACGAAAAAAGCCCCAAACCCCTTCATCCCCCTAAGCTGAGTCCGTACAATTGGCCTTACTTTAGAGGTGGTATAACTGTATTTTTTTCTCCCTCTTAATCCTCTTTCAAGCAGTAATACACTAATAACAATAGTCATCAAAACTCCTGAAAGCTTGACGGCAGTGTCGATATCCCCCATAGAGAACCATGCCTTAAAAATAGCAGTACTAAATGTTTGCACTCCAAAATAAGAGACTACTCCGTAATCATTGAGTACCTCAAAAATAACGAGAGTCATCCCACCTAAGATGGCCCCCCTCGAAATAGGTAAAACTACCTGAACAAAAATTTCTAGTGAATTCTTACCTAACAACCTCGCGTTTTCAATGAGAGACGCTGATTGGTTGGCTAAAAACGCACGAGTGACGGTATAGACATACGGAAATAAAAAGACAGCAAAAATGAATATTGCTCCCTGAATGTTCATAATATCCAACCACTTTGGATTGACCTGAACTTCCAAGACATTTCTGAGAAGCCTTTGTACGACTCCGGTATAGTTTAAAATCCCATTATAAGTGTACGCCCCAATATAAGGCGGAATTGTCAATGGTAGAATCAGAGCCCAATTAAAAATCCTTCTTCCTGGAAAATCATAAGCGGAGATCAACCATGCCAGCCCACTACCAACCAAAACTGTAAATATACCAGTAAAACCAATGATTACTAAAGTGTTGGTAATATAATCTTTTAGTAAATAGGTTTTTATGTGATACCAATTCTCATTCGGTTGAACAAACAAATTCCCAAATAGGTCAACATTAGGTAAGATAATCAGTGCAGCGAAAAACGCACTCAACATTCCCCATAGGTTAAAGCTCCGTTTGATACTGCTACCACTCCTCAAATTTACACCGCCCTTAATCTATCTATAACTACCATACCAACAAAGGCAGCCTCTCTAGGCTGCCTTTGTCGACTCGCAGGATTACTTCCAACCCACTTGACTAAAGATCTGTACAGCGTTCTTATTATTCTCGCCTAGTTTCGTGAGGTTGATAGTCTGTGGTTTAAAGCTTCCCCAGGACTTCAAAAGGTCTGAAGGCTCAACAGCAGGGTTAGCCGGGTATTCATAGTTTGCTTCGGCAAATTGTTTCTGGGCCTTTTCGCTAGAAAGGAATTCAACCAATTTGATCGCATTTTCTTTATTCTTTGCTGATGCAGTTACACCAGCTCCACTGACATTAATGTGAGTACCTGTTGTGCTTTGATTTGGGAAGAAGACCCCAAGTTGTTTAGCGACCTTGACTTCTTCGGAATCCGAAGAATTTAGGAGGAGGCCATAATAATACGTGTTCATGATGGCGACATCTCCTTCGCCTGCGACTACAGCCTTTGCTTGATCCCGATCTGATCCTTTGGGAGTACGGGCCATATTGTCAACAATTCCTTTAGCCCATGCTTTCGCCTTTTCTTCCCCGTTCACAGCGATAAACGAAGCAAGTAAGGATTGGTTGTAGATATTGTCTGAACTACGCAAGAGAATTTTCTTTTTCCACTTGGGATCGGTCAGATCTTCGTACGTTGATAATTGGGATGGATTTACACGATCCTTGGCATAAACCAAGACTCGCGCCCGAACTGTTAAACCATACCATTGATTGTCTTTATCTTTTAGATTCTCTGGAACGTTTTTAGATAAGGTATCCGATACTGCGGACTGTAATAACCCTTGCTCTTTTGCCCTATGAAGTCTACCGACGTCCGCTGTAACAAGCAGATCCGCTTGAGAATCTTTCCCTTCCCGAGCAAGACGCTCAATCAATTCATCGGATTTCCCTTCGATGACATTGACCTTGATCCCAGTTTCCTTAGAGAACTCCTCTAAGAGCAGCTTATCCGTCTCATAATGTCGGTCAGAATAAATATTGACAACTTGACTTGTTTTTTCCCCTTGCGGTGAACTGGATTCCGTTTGAACTGTAGTCGATGGAGTTGCTGAACAACCCGTAAGTACTGCTCCAGCTAGTGTAAGTACAGCAAGCATTCCTGCAAAGCGACGTTTTTTCATAATGTGTTTCTCCTCCCAAATTTCCAAAAATAGTTCATACCCTTTGACTTATATCTTGCACGCGTTCAAGATATTGAAAATCATTCTCACTTATGAGTATACTTCATTCATCTAATTTGTCAACAGCTTTTTTGATACCCTGCTATTCATCCGAAGAACTTGATTTTGTATCAAATTTAAATAGATATGCTCTCCCATGTATCTAATATTGGTTATCAGTTAACTCCATAAAAATTCCCAGGTTGGCTTACTTTATGGGTTGCAGTCCTTAGTGATACTGGTGCAGCAATTATAGTAATATTAAATAGTATCGATTAATGAGACTAAGAGCTTAATATTCGGTTAAAGTGACCAACTTCAGAAGCTTTATATAGACAAATTTAAAGACAGCCGAGTCGGCTGTCTTTAAATTTTAGCAGAAACTTGTACCTTGAGCTTCCAAATCTGCAAAAAGTAATAACTACGTTAAAAAACTATCTTCACTTTTTTCCTAACACCATTTCTAACTGGTTAAGTTTAGCCTGAATCGTTCTTTCTCTAAAATCCAAGTAAATAACATAGCAAAATAGTAATACCCATATCACTGTATATCCCCAAAACAAATAATCCATTGAAACCTCCTTAATAAGCTTTTAGAGCCTCACTTATAAGATTTTGTAGTTTGCGTTCCACTTGCTCAATCTTCATGCTTTTTAATAGTAATACGGAATAGAGTAAGGTAAACGTTAACAAGCATACCATTAATGTAGTAAGCATAGAGGGTGGCAGACCAATGTTATTAGCTTCAAAAACAACCGGATGGATCGTCCGCCACCATCGAACCGCCATGAAGACGATAGGTACGTCTATGAACCCAATGATCCCAAAGACAGCCGCGAGCCTAAGATTTTTTTCATGCCCTTTTGCCGAGTTTCGAATAATTAAATAAGCTAAATAGATAAACCATAATATCAAGGTTGTGGTCAACCTTGGGTCCCACGTCCACCATGTCCCCCAAGAAGCCTTACCCCAAATTGGACCCGTAATCAAGACAATTGTTGTAAAAACAACCCCCACCTGGGCCGAGCTTCCGGCAATAATATCATATACTTCTAATCTTGTTTTCAAATACATTAGGCTTGCTACAAAAACTACAAAAAATGCAATAAAGGCTACCCAAGCTGACGGAACATGAAAATAAAAAATCTTCTGTACCGGCCCCATTTGCCTCTCTACGGGAACCCAAACAAACACTAAGTACAAAGAAACTAACATTGAAACAAAGGTCGAAGCCAACAGAACTCTTTTTAGTAAAGAAGAATGCTTCATTAATCCACCTCCATCAGGTAATCAAACAGCAATAAGGGTACTACTAGAAATACAAGATCGTAAACCAGGATTAGTTTAAGCCACGGCAGATATTGATTAAGTGTTAATCCGGCAAAGATTGCGGAAGTTGCTTCTATAGAAGCTAACAAAACCGGCACAAGTAACGGAAATAGGATAACCGGCAGCAAAGCTTCATTAGACCTAAGATTACTGGTTAATGCCGCAAGAAAGGTTCCCACTAAAATAAAGCCCACCGAACCCAGTAACATTGTTAACAACAAAATCCCTAGAGATCCATCGATTTCAAGGTCATAAAAGACAAAGTACAAAGGAAACGTTATTATTTCTACGATAAAAAGCTGTACTAGGCTGCTTGCCGCCTTACCGATATAAATGTGGTAAGGAGCAATTGGAGATGACAGGATACCTATCAAACAGTCATTAAACCTCTCCCTTGCATAGGTGCGGTTAAGACCTAGAATTCCGGAAAAAATCAGACTCATCCAAATAAGACCAGGCAGGATTTCCCTAACAGTCTCTCTTGACGGTTCAAAAGCCATGCTAAAAAGGACTAAAATCAGAACCGAAAAGGTAACCATGGTTACAACAGACTCTTTTGCTCGAAACTCGCCGACCAAATCCTTCTTAAAGATAGTTATGATTAGAGCGAGTGCCCTACCCATTTAACTGGCCACCTTTTCAACGTAGATTCTTTTTAAATCTCCAGCTTGAAGATTCTCAGTGGGAAAGTCGGCTGCTATCTGCCCTTTATTGATAATTAGTATCCGATCAACGTCCTCCATCCCCTGTTCAAAACTATGGGTTACTATAAGTATGGTTTTCTGACTGGACTTTAGATCTTTTAATACGTCTTGAAGCAAACTGATGCCTTGCTGGTCCAATCCTGTAAAAGGTTCATCCAGAAATATTACTTCCGGACTATGAATTAACGCTCTAGCTATGGATAGACGCTGCAGCATGCCTCTCGAAAAGGTATAGACCGGTTCATTTAAAGCTAACAAGAGCCCGACCTTTTTAATAACCGATATTATTTGCTCTTCTAAATGACGAACATCATATAGACGCCCGTAAAATTGAAGATTTTCATAGGCTGTAAGCTCTGGATACAAAAAAGAGCTATGTGATAGGATACCAATTTTACGTTTTAATTCACCTTTAAGGTTAACAAACGATTGTTTCCCGATTTTAACCTCTCCGGAATCGGGTTTGGACATTAAAGCTAGGATTTTCAGGAGCGTCGATTTCCCGGCCCCATTAGGTCCTAAAACAGCTGTGAACTCGCCCTTAGGAATCGTTAAAGAAATGTCCCTTAGTACGTTTTTGTTACCATAGGTTTTAGATAAATTAATCCCTTCTATCAACGGTCCGTCTCCTCTCTTCTTCCATTTTATTAAGAAGAGCCTTATAACTAGCTAAAGTCTTAGTATATTCTTCTTGAGTAATTTTCCCTTGGGCAAAGTGTTCTTCAATTTGGCGAGTTTTGGCTAAGACTATTTGCTTTTTGATCGCTGAATTAGCCACATCCGTTTGAGATTCTACCTCTTGAACCTTGGCTTGGTTTTTGCGGCCTCGGTATAGGAAGGTGCCTGGAATCATGACGAGCATTAAGCCCATAAAAGCTACCAAGACGTGAGGATCAAGACCCTTTAATGTGCTTTTATTCCACTTTGCCATATGGCTCGGAGAATGAAACAGTACGTTGTCCTGGTATCCTGAACTAAGAGTGGGGGTTGCCTGAACTCCCAAAGCAGGAAAAAGGGAGAACACTGTAAGACTACCTAAAACCATTAGCATTTTAACCCTTTTCATTGGCGTCTGGTCCTTTTAGACTTTTTAAGTCAGCTTCGATTTCTTCTTCTAATTTTCTAAGCAGATCCTTTTCGGTTACTCCAGAAACTTTGTCATGATCTTTGAGCAGTTGTACAGCTTTTTCTTTATATAAAGCTTTCAATTCCTGATAATCATCAACAGTCAGCTTATGCATATTAAAGTCAAATTCGATTTCTCCTATGGAGGACATGACTATTTCTTTTTGCTGTTCATAGCCGAGGGGTATATTTTTCGCCGGCTTAACTTTCAAGTTATGAATATCCTTCTGAATTAATGGATATCCAATAATGGCTATAGCGCCGGCAATCATGATTAACCCAATAACAAGTTCCAACTCAACCCCTCCTATAAATACTTTTTAAATTCCTCTTCAACCCTGGCCTCATAATAATCATCCAGAGCCCCGGGTTTGGTTTTTGCATGACTTTTTTTCACGCTTGGAACCTTGACCCATCGACTTAGAGCCAAATATATCAAGGTTCCTCCCATCATAATACCCAGGAAAGGAATAACCCAAGCCATTAAATTAAAGCCCTTTTTAGGAGGACTTGTTAAAATTCCTTCTCCATACTGATCTACATAGGTTTTAATAATTTCTACCTTCGTCTGCCCTAATGCGAGTTTTTGGCGTATTTCTTCTTTAATCTGCTGGGCAGTAGAATCTTGACATGCTGCTACAGACATACTCTCGGCAAAACAAGCTGGGCAAATCAAGCTGTTTTCAATATCGCTTTGAGTACTGGCTAAAGCAGGGGAAATGTTAAGCAGTAAAAAGCTCCCCAGGAGAATCCCGGTCAGGCTTATCTTTCTAACGAGCCCTCTTGCCATAGGACACCTCTCCTCTCCCAAGATATCGGCTTCCAACCCCACTACCCTTTCCGGGCCATAGGGCGAATATAACCCCTATGACAATAACCCATCCCCCAGTCCACAGCCATTTTATCTGAGGATTGATATGGATCTTGAAAATTGCTGACCCGTCATCCTCCCATCCTGTTAAGAGGACGTATAAGTCTTCTTTGAACGTCGAGATAATTGCTGGTTCCGTCATGGGTTGTTCTGAGGTTGAGTAAAAAACCTTCTCCACTTGTAAGTTCCCTATATCGTTATTATTGTGGATCACGCTCAAATCGGCATAAATAACCTCCATATTATCCCTTGAGGTTTGCTGAAGTCCCTTAAAAGAGATAGTATAGCCTCCAACCTCAGCAGTTTCTCCTGGCTTGAACGTTTTGACAGCTTCACTGTTAAATATATTTGAACCTGTGATCCCTACAATCATCATCACAATTCCCATATGAATTACATAGCCGCCATAGCGCCGTCTGTTTTTGTTTAAGAGCCTGATTAAAGATACTATGAGGTTCTCTCCGGTCAACTTTTTTCTTACCCGAACTCCTTTAAGAATATCCTGGAGGGTTGAAGAAATCACAAAAACGCAGATAGTGTAGGCAATTAAAGCATAAGGTTTGGTTATTCCACCTATAAAAACCATCACTAACATGCCTATGATCGCAATAATCCATGGCCACAGAAAATTTTTAGCAATATTTTCAAAATTAGCCTTCCGCCATGCAATCAATGGGCAAATTCCCATGAGCAACGTAAAGGCTAAACCTATGGGTGCGTTGACCTGATTAAAGAAAGGGATTCCCACGGCAATTTTTTGGCCTACAACGGCTTCTGAAACAATAGGGAAAACAGTTCCCCAAAAGATACTAAAGGCGGAACCCACGAGTAACAAATTGTTCAATAAAAAACTGCTTTCCTTAGATATATAGGATTCAAACTGATTTCCTTGGCGAAGCAGGTTGATTCTGTCGGCTACCAGATATAAGGCTGCTAAAATTATTAATGAGGTAAAGATCAGGAAGTAAGCACCTAAGCTAGAATTCCCGAAGGCATGAACGGAAGCGACAACCCCACTTCGGACTAAGAACGTTCCAAAAAGAGTTAAGCCGAAAGTAACGATAATTAGAACCATGTTCCATATCTTGAGCATATTTTTACGTTCCTGGACCATGACCGAATGCAGGAAAGCAGAACCGGTAAGCCAAGGCATTAACGAAGCATTTTCTACGGGGTCCCAGGCCCAGTAACCACCCCAGCCCAATTCTACATAGGCCCACTGGGCCCCAAATAAATTACCCAGTGTTAAAAACAGCCATGAGATAAGTGTCCATTTTCGAGTCAGCTTAATCCACTGGTCACCCGGATTTTTCATAATGAGGGCTGCCATCGCGAAGGCAAAGGGGACAGTGAAGCCAACATATCCTAGATATAAGGTAACCGGATGGATTACCATCCCCGGGTTCTGAAGCATTGGGTTCATGCCCATTCCATCCGGTGGCGGATTTAGTAGCTGTACAAAAGGTTGGGAAACAAAATTTAGCATAAATAAGAAAAATACACTGACTACCATCATGATAGGGCTGGCGTAGGGGATATACTCTCTATTTTCTTTCGAAACTGTAACAAGGGCTGCTAATAGAACAAGTATCCAAGCCCAGAATAATAGTGAACCGGCATTTCCCGCCCACAGAGCCGTTAATTTATAGATGGTCGGCAGATCCTGACTTGTATATTGGGTTACATATTCAATTGAAAAATCGCCGGTTATTAAAGCGTAGAGCATAGCAAAGACGCTTAGCGTCGTAAAAAGTGCTGTTCCATAAACGGCATTTTTAGCGCTTAGGAGATATTTTAGTCCTCTATTACTATTAAACATAAAGAAAGCAACTACGGAATAGATCCCCATCCCAAAGGCAATCGACAATCCGATCGTACCAAAATTAGACACAATGATGTCCTCCCATTTTCTATTTATTGTTGTTCTTCATATTTTGAAGGACATTTGGTCAAGACTTTATCGGCTAGAAAAACTTGTTCAACGGTGTATTTCCCATCCACTATTACTTCAATCCCATCATTAAAATTATCAGGCTTAACTCCTTTATATAAAACAGGCATTGTTTCTTTTTGATCTTCTGAAATCATTTCAAACCTTAATTCCACTTTAGATGGTTCCCACTGAACGCTTTCGCCGACTAATTTACCACTTACTTTAAGAGTTTGTTTCCCTAACTTTCCTTTATCTGCGCTAGCCGTTACTTCATTAATGGTCATGTAATAGGTCTTGGCATTGTTAAAACCGCTGACCATCAAGTAACCAAAAGCCCCTAGTAGTACAGATAGAGCAAGGATAAGCTTTATTTTCTTGGGCATTATCACCCCTCCTCCTAAGAATCTTCCTCTTCATTAAGTTCAGCCAATAATTGGTGATAGGTTTCCTCGCTAATCCTTCCACTTAATAAGGCATCTCTTAATTTTCTTTTTTCTGCCTTAAGTTTTTTATGGCTTGGTTGTTTATTGCTTGGATTTTGTAGTTTCCTAAATTCCTCATCTGTTATAAATTCTTCATGTTCATATTCTTGCTTACGGTTTCGGTGTATAGGAATAGGCTTTCTACTCATCGCTTTATAGATAATTAGCCCTAGAACTCCGACAAACGCGGCTAAGAAGATCAATACAACCGCAGAGCTAGTCCTCTTGTTCTGTGGTGACTGAGTCGATAGACCACTTTGGACTTGCTGCTCGCTCAGAGAGGCAACCGAGGGGTTAGGATCAGACTTAGTGTAGCTGACCTTTATTTGTGCATTACTCCCAGGTTTTAAGTCCTTTAATTCTTTCTTGTAAACGCTGAAGCCCTCGTAACCAGTTTGTGCTTGGCCGAAATCAGGGGTAACAACCATGTTTGAAGCTTTTTTAGGCTGAAATACGCTTACTTGAGCCTTGGCGACAGGATATTCGGAAATATATTCATAAACGAAGGTTTTATCCGGGTCGCCCTCTAAATTGTTGTAATAATACTCAATCTGCAGAGATTTTGTTTCACCGGGTTGTAATGGTGTAGGAAACCTCCAGACAATTTGATCATTTTTTTCATTGTGTTTTATCGTAGGTTCAAGATGATTATCTCCCTTAGTTTTATCTGCTACCGTATATCTTTTTGAGTTCTTGGGAAGATTCCAGACAAACTCACCTGAGTAGGGCTGGTCTGAGGTATTTTTAAAGTCGACGGAATAAATTAATAAAATATCCGGTGTATCGTACTCTGGCATTACATTAATATCCATATTCATGATTTCGAGTTTAGACGTTTCAGCCAAGCTAGTTTTGGTACCTATCATTAAGCTAAGGACCATGATAAGCGCAAAAACCCATTTTTTTGCTTTGGATTGCCTCATATTCCATACCCCCACGATTTAAATCTACTTAATAAACCTATCCTACTCAGGTGTCAGAAGTGTGTCAGAGGTTTGTCAGAAATGTAACATTAAAAAATAAAACCAGATGATTAACATCTAGTTTTAATGTAATGAGGAACAAATCGATCTAATTTTTGAATACCTTTGGGAACCTAACGCAAAAGATCGAACCCTTACCTAAAGTGCTTTCTACCCCAACTTGGCCACCATTCTTCTCGGTTAATTGTTTAACGATAGCTAAGCCTAAACCAGTCCCACCTGTTTCGCGGCTCCTGTCCTTATCCACTCGGTAAAACCTATCCCAAATATGGGGCAGATCTTTTTCCGGTATTCCTAGCCCAGAGTCCCTTATTGAAATGCTGATCATGTTTTCAGATTCTGCTATAGATATCGAAACATTCCCACCCTGAGGGGAATACTTTAGAGCATTATCCACTAAATTTACTATAATTTGGTGGAGGGAATTTACATCAATTTTTAGGAGAACTGAATTTACTTTAGACATGACATCCATAGTAATCAAATTTTCTTCAGCCCTCGATCGAAAGCCTGTTATTACATTTTCGATAAAATCTTTAAGTTCGACATCCTCGGGTTCCAAATAACTTCCTGCATCTGATCTAGATAAAATCAGGAGGTCATTCACAAGATAAGATAATCGATCAGTTTCGTCATTAATAATTGTAAGAAATCGTTGCTGTACCTCGGGGGTTCTGCCCTTGTTATCAATCAAGGCTTCAATATAACCTTTGATGGATGTTAAAGGACTTCTTAATTCGTGAGATACATTAGCAACAAATTCTTTCATTCGTTCTTCATTGGCTTCAACCTTACTCGACATTTTGTTAAAGGTTTTTCCGAGTTGGTTTATTTCCTTAATTCTTGTATCCGTCGGAACAGTGACATGCTTTTGGCCATTTGCTATTGATATTGAAGCTTCGGTTATGGTTAGAATAGGCCTTGAAAGACGCCTCGATAGGATTATCCCTATTAGAAAAGCAATGGCTAACGAAACAATGCCTGCGCTCAATACCATTTGAGTAAGGTTAGATAAGGCTTTATCAATCCCACGTATCGGAGAGTATAAAATAATGGCTCCAATGATCCTTTCCTCATGGTTTATGGGGATTATAACTCGAATAACCGGTTCCTGAAAATATTGGGATTGCCCTTTACTTACAGATACACTACCTGATTGCATTATCTTTAGTTCAGAAGCCTCTAAATAATTCCCTTCACAGTATTCATGATTTGCCGCAGCGGCTATGACTGCACCCCTTTTATCGACTACCCAGACCTCAGTCCCCATATTCAAGTCCAAGCGGTTAGCTAAGTTGACAAAATCGTGGGGGTCCCTCTTTTCCACGAGAAAGGGCTTAACCTCCTGGGCCATATCTTGTCCTTTAATAATCAGCTCCCTTTCTTTCTGCTCAAAAAGATAGTTTTTAAACATAAAGGATAAGCTTACCCCAATAACAACCAAACTTATTACAACAATGAGGATAAAGGAGCCAACCAGCCTTGTAAATATGGTTTTCATTGGTTGGGCACCTCAAATCTATACCCAATTCCCCGTACTGTATGTATGAAGATGTAGTTTTTTTCTTCATGATTTATTTTTTTGCGCAGCCGTTTGATGGCTGAATCCACTGCCCTTGTATCTCCTACATAGTCAAAGCCCCAAACTTTATTCAATAATTGTTCCCGTGTAAAGACTTGTCCCCTGTTGCGCGTTAAGAAAGCCAATAAATCAAATTCTTTAGCAGTTAGTTCAACCTCCAACTCGTCTAAAAGAACCTGATACTTTACGAAATTAATATGAAGCCCTGGTAAGTCAAGAGTATCATCTGGAATACGTTTTCCTCGGCCCATGGAATCCGAAAAGCCCTTATTTGCCCCCCTTTCTCCGCCAATTAAGCTTCTTCTTATTTGGGCCTTAACCCTTGCCAAAAGTTCTCTGGGGCTAAAGGGCTTGGTTATATAATCTTCGGCACCTAATTCTAGACCCAGGACTTTATCAATTTCTTCTCCTTTTGCAGAAACCATGATAATCGGCACTTGACAGAAGTTCCTAATTTGCTTACAAACTTCCAAACCATTTAAAACCGGTAGCATAATATCTAACAACACTAAAGAGGGCTCATCCGTTTGGACTTTCTCTATTGCCTTAGGACCATTTTCAGCATGAATAACGAGGAATTCTTCCTCTAGATAAACCTGTATCAATTCCCTAATTAAAGGGTCATCATCCACAACAAGGATCTTTAACCTGTCTTCCACCTTTAAGCCCCTTCCAATAGGATTAAGTTATCTTTTGCATAATTTCGCTGCTATTGCCTTGGTGCCCAGAGTATCACAGAGACACCAATCATGCATATTAACGCTCCAATCCAATCGTAAACATCCGGTGTTTTACGATCTATACCCCAGCCCCAAAGTACTGAAAGAATAACAAAAACACCACCGTAGGCAGCATACACCCTTCCAAAACTAGGAAACTTTTGAAAGGTAGGAATTATCCCGTATAGCACAAGTATAAGTCCACCTATTATTCCATACCCTACAGGCTTGGCCTCGCGTAACCAAAGCCAAACTAAATAACCCCCACCTATTTCTGCTAACCCGGCTAGAATAAATAGACTTATTGTGCTAAACATAAATTCAACCCCCTTGTGATACTTATACATTTCATTATAAGTCAACAGTTCAACTATTACGAATCATACAATAAACACTTTTGCCGAAAAAAGTTGAGAACTCTACTTAATTCGTAAGCATTGGAACAATAATCTTTAGATAACAAAAGCACGGGTACCCTATACTGGTTACCCGTGTTTTAGTTAATTTGCATATGGATCTATCTAAAGCAGAGTCTTACCACATTCCCCCATAATAACCGCCTCCACCGCAACCGTAACCATAACCTGGAGCATACCCCGGAGTTGGAATCTGACCCTGTTGTTGGCTAAACTGCTGACGATATTGTTCACTAGCGTCGATATTAGCCTTTGTAGCATCTGCTTGAGCCTTGGTGATCTCGCCTGCCTCAGCGTATTTATCCACAATCTGTTTTCGAATCTCTGAAATTTGTTTATTTAGGGCATCGATATCAGCTTTTTGTTGATCCGTGATAGCAGCATAGACAGGAGCAGCTGCCAAAGCGAGGGCAAATACCAAAGTAAGAATAACTAATAACCTTCTTTTCATTTTATGTACCTCCTTGTTATTATCTTAACCATAGTATAAACAAGTTTCTTTACAGAAAGATCACATTAGATTAACATTTTTGTTACATTTCACTTCGGTAGGAAAGGTGCTGACTACAATATCACACCTTGGTATTTTATTGATAATCCCCTCTCTGATTTCATGAACTATGGCATGAACGGATCTGTGGCTTTGGTTTGGGCAAATCCCAACATTTATATCGATATATTGATTCCCTCCTAAAGGCCTTATTCTAATTTCTGCTATCTGGAGAACACCGGTAATTTGGCTGATCTCGTTTTCGATCATTTCCTTCATGCCTTTTGGTGCGGTATCAAGCAAAACATCAATGGTCTCCCTGCTAAGCTTGATGCTCACCTTCATAACAATCAGCGCAACACCTAAAGCCGCTATTGGATCAGCATACTTCAAAACAGGAATGTTAATATAATTACCCATCCATACACAGACCAAGCCCACAATAACTACTGATGAGCTCCATACATCACTGCTGAAATGAAGTGCATCAGCTTCTAATGCCTGACTTCCATGTTCCTTAGCAGCCTTCTGCAAAACCTTTACTCTCGACGCGTCAACAATGATCGAAATAATCATTGTAAGTACACCCCATTGAACTCCAATCAATTCCACACCGCTGCCGAAAAATAACTTTTGCCCAGCTTCATAAATAATCCATCCGCAGGTTATGAAAAGAAGCACTGTTTCGATAAGGGCAGAAAAACTTTCAATTTTCCCATGTCCGTAGTGGTGCGTGGAGTCTGCTGGTTTATCGGAAAACCTTACAGCGAAGAAGGTTATAACTGCAGCACACAAATCCAAAGCTGAATGCAGGGCCTCTGATAAAATACCTAAGCTACCTGTAAAAATGCCCACTGCAAGTTTCATTAATGTGAGAAATACCGCTGCAAAAACCGAACTCAATGCTGCCTTTTGTTTGTCAATAGCCATTATTATCTAATCACTCCTAATTTCTTTATGAATTAACCAATTAACTTACTACTAATGACGTCTACTACAAAAAAAAACCTGTGGGACTATAATAATTTATAGTCCCACAGGTTTTTTATCCTGCTGCCGGCAAACTGGCCCAGCCCCACACACTTTAAAGAAGCGTATCGCCTGCTCAATTTAGAGTTTAATATCAAATTTATTTATAGAATACGTCAACCAATTAGATTTGTCAACCAGCTTTAACGTCCAAGCGAAGAATACATTCTCTTAAGAAAACCCGGTTTTCATCGTCCCTTGGAGAGAGGCTGGCGCCTCGTCGAAGGTTGGCGTCAGCCTAGCTCTGTCACCCTAATACCTTAACTGAAATAACTGACGCGATCTCTCGATCAACTGAAACTTGTGTATAGCCTCTTACATGCTGTTATTTCTGTGGTGAACTAAAGAATTCTTTTTAAGAAATCACGTTAAATCAGTGTAAATTTCCGCGTCATATCTCGAAGATTTTGAGTATGCTGTAAGTTCGGCCATTTGAACTGAGATTTCACTAAGGAGTGGGCCTGCTCCTGACCTCCGAGAATAATTTGTTGAGCTGATTGGCTCATCGAATCATTGGCTCGTGCAATTTCTACGGTCGCCTCTAAGATGACTTCAATTTCTTCTTTCGACTTACGAATTGCACTGTCCATTGCTTTAACATAATTAACCCCTTGCTGCGAAGCCAAGGTCGGATAATCAATATACCTTTTTAACATTTTTGTTACAATTATCTTTTCAACAGGACTACAGACGCTTAATGTCGAATTGTGATATTTATAATCGGTATTTATGCAAATGTTTGGAGGTTTGTCACTGTTGCGAAACCCTTGGCTTATAGCTCTTAGCATTTCTTTTACTTTAGTCAGTTCCATGGTTGTTCCTGCCAAAGCTAATGAGCTTGACGATTTTATGGCTAAGCAATCTGAAATTGAAAAGGCCCAAAATAAAGCGAAGAGCCAGATTAAAGATCTGCAATTTACTGAGGAACAAACCAAACAGAATCTTAAGGAACTTGCAAGCCAAATTAGCGTAGCTAAAATAGCCCTGTCCCAAAAAGATTCTGCTTATCTTGAAGCGAAGGTCAGCGTGGAAGCAGCGGAAAAAGAGCTTCTTGCTAAACAAAAGGACCTTGAAAACAGACAGGATGCCCTTCGTAAAAGGGTTCGGGGTATTTACGAGGAAGGAAACTTTAGCTACCTGGATATACTTTTTCAAGCTGAGAACCTCAGTGAATTTATAACCAAGTTTGAGTATTTTGAAATGCTGATACAAAATGACCAGAAACTACTAGAGTCTATTAAAGCAGAAAAAGATAAAGTCCTTCAAAAAACTGAAGAGCTTAAAGAGAAACGTGACTTAGCTGAAAAAACAAGACAAGAAGCTATCGCCGCTAAAGGTGTTCTAGAGAGCAAAAAACAGGAAGAGCAGAATTCTTTGGCAAAAGTCACTCAAGCACAAAACGAACTCTTTACCCAGATCAACAAACTCGAAAAAGATTCCAAAGCCTTGGAACAAAAGATTCGACAGTTACAAGCCGGGCGCACCGGCGGTGTGGTTGGTAGTATCAGTTATTGGCCCTTACCAAAATATCACTCCATTTCTAGCCCTTACGGTTGGCGTACTCATCCAATTACTAAAACCAAACGCTTACATACAGGAGCAGACATTCCTGCTCCAAGCGGTACCCCTATCTATGCAGCTGGTGCCGGAACAGTAATATACTCAGGCTGGTATGGGGCCTATGGTAATACCATTATAGTCGATCATGGTAAAGGGTTATCCTCGATGTACCCCCATCAGTCAAAAATAGCCGCTTCAAACGGCCAAAACTTAAATGCAGGTGACCTAGTCGGTTATGTAGGTTCAACTGGTTGGAGTACTGGTCCCCATCTCCATTTGGAGGTCCGTGTAAACGGTAATCCCACTGATCCCCTTGCTTATTTTCGGTAGAAGTGAATTCTGCTTTAAACTCACCTTTTTCTCACTGTCAATTTGGCTTTGATCTTATTCCTTTTACGAAAGGAATAACTATCTGAGCTTATGTTCCATTTTGTAGATGGTGGAAATCAGCTATTAATGAACCCTATGAGAATTACATAAACTTAACGGTTTTATAACATTTTGTTAAATACTAAACAAAAAGCCCCTCTAAACGATTAACGTCGGGAGGGGCTTATCTGACAAAAGCTAATAATTGTAGAGTGATTTATCGCCGTGTCAGTTTATATAAATTTTCGAACTAATTCTGAGAATTAACTGGATGCTTAAGTTGTTACAGCCCGGTTAAAAAGATTGAGTATATCTTATCATTCATGACCGGATTGTCTGCCGGACATATGATTCTCACCCATAGTATTATGATTCTCGTTATAATTGTGATTCATATTATAACCATTTCCCTTTGTATTTATGCTCAGATTTGATGGTTGAGTGCTTTTGCTCGGTTGCGTTACATGCATTTGCTGGTGTTGTTGGGGATTCATATTTGAACGTCCATCATTGTAGTGATAATTGTTTTGTGCCGGGGTAACAGGTGCTGGAGTAACAGGTTTCGGAGTAACGGGCACTTGGTTGACATGTACTGGGTTGACGTGTGCAACGGTAGTAGTTGTAGCTGGGTCAGTTGCTGGGGCAGCAGTTGCTGCTGGGGCAGTTACAGGGTTGGTGGTTGCTGGATCGGTCACTGGGATGTCGGTTGCTACAACTGCAGTAGTACTAGGATCAACAGACATTGGTTGTGTTGCAGCACTAACTACCGCAACCGCTCCCCATTATTAGGCCAAGAGACAATGTGCTTACTATGACAGTATTTTTTAAAATTTTCATTAAAAATCATCCTTCCTCAAACTAATTAGCAAAACTACATAAATCCACTACAATAGGACTTCGTCTTAACCTAGGTTTTCCGTTCGAGACTTTTCTGATGACCACCCCCCATATATTCATTAAGTTATTCGCAATAGTTTTCTATTTTTTGCGGGTAGTATAAAAAAAGAAGTGAAAAAGGTAGGACAATGGCCCATTCTTAGCCTTGTCCTACCTTAACCTTACTTTAACATTTCACGTTTCATACTTAATCTCCCATCCCTTTTGGAAGATCAAATTTACAAAATAACTATTCTAGCACTTACACTATTTAATCTGTTTTCATGACACGCATAGCGTTAATAACAGCAATCAACGTTACACCGACATCAGCAAACACTGCTTCCCAAATAGTAGCGATACCTCCAGCACCTAAAACAAGTACAAAAGCTTTAACTCCCAAGGCGAAAGCTATATTCTGCCAGACAATGCTTCGTGTCCTTTTGGCAATTCTAATGGCATTTCCTAGCTTAGAGGGTTCATCTGTCATGATCACAATGTCGGCTGCCTCTATGGCTGCATCAGAACCTAATCCCCCCATTGCCACGCCAACATCTGCACGAGCCAGTACAGGGGCATCATTGATACCATCACCAACAAAGAGTAGCTTCCCTTTTGTTTTCTTTTGTTTTTCTAATAGTTCCAGCTTCTCAACCTTCTGATCGGGGAGTAATTCAGCATGTACTTCATCAAGCCCTAACTTGTGCCCAATCGCTTCTCCCACCAGTTTGTTGTCTCCGGTAAGCATTACCAGCTTTCTTACGCCAATCCCCTTAAGCTCTTTGATAGCCTTTAGGGCATCATCCTTTATCTCATCTGATATTACAATATAGCCTGCATATTTGCGATCAATCGCTACATGAACTACTGTACCGATTTCATCAACCTCATCATAAGTGATATTTTCTTTAGCCATCAATTTTTTGTTACCAGCAAGGATACGTTTACCCCTGATACTTACTTTGATTCCATGCCCTGAGATTTCATCATAATCTTGAATTTCGCTTTTATTAATTTCTCTCCCGTAAGCTTTCAGGATTGAGATTGCAATAGGATGGTTTGAATAGCTTTCAGCAAAAGCAGCATACTCCAAAAGATTCTCTTCAGATTCATGACCTTGTGTAGAAATTTTAGTAACCTTAAACACTCCTTTTGTAAGGGTGCCTGTCTTGTCAAAAACTATCGTATCCACATTGTTTAAAGCTTCAAGGTAGTTACTGCCCTTAATTAAAATACCATTTTTAGCAGCTCCGCCAATTCCCCCGAAGAAACCCAATGGTATCGAAATTACTAAAGCACAAGGACAAGATACAACGAGGAAAACCAAAGCTCTATAGATCCAATCTGAGAAAGTGGCCCCTGAAACAACCAAAGGTGGAACAACAGCCATTGCTAAGGCAACAAATACGACGACTGGAGTATAATACCTGGAAAACTTCGTGATAAACTGTTCAGTCGGAGCTTTCCTGCTATTCGCATTTTGTACTAAATCAAGGATCTTTGATACAGTTGAATCTCCAAACTCTTTCGTTACCTCAACGGTTAACAGACCATTCTTATTAATGGTTCCCGAAAGAATTTCGTTTCCCGGCTCAACTTCTCTGGGCACTGACTCCCCGGTTATGGCCGAAGTATCGAGCATTGACATACCCTCAATAACCTTGCCATCGAGGGGGACCTTCTCTCCCGGTTTTATAACTATGATATCTCCAACACTAATTTCTTCAGGCGATACCTTCTTAATATCCTCTCCAACCTTAAGATTTGCATAGTCGGGTCGAATGTCCATCAAGGCACTGATTGACTTTCTCGAACGGTTAACGGCCATATTTTGGAAGAACTCGCCAACCTGATAGAAAAGCATGACTGCCACACCTTCAGGAAATTCCTTGATCGCAAAAGCACCTATGGTAGCAACCGTCATTAAAAAGTTTTCATCAAACACCTGACCCCTTGAAATATTTCGAACAGCTTTTAAAACAACTTCCCCACCGACTAAAACATAGCTCACTAAGAATATACTAAATTCAGCCCAGAAAGGAAGCTCAACTAATATTGCAGCGAAAAAAAGAGCTGCTCCTATACCTAATTGAATAGCTTTTGACTTCTTAATCCCTCCGTCTTCCTTACCTTCCTCTTTCTTGTCCTCGTTTTCAACTACTTTGATTCCGGATTCTATTTGTATAGCGATTTTAGATGCTTGCTCAACGACCCTAGGCAAATCGCGCTTCTGGTCCACTTCAATGGTTAGTTTTCTCGAAACAAAGTCCACAGTGGCGGAACTCACACCATCAAGACTATTAACCTCTTTTTCAATCTTTGTTGCACAATTAGCGCAGTCTAATCCAATTAAAAGTAATACCTTTTTTTCCTTTCGTGACAAAGCTTTATCTTTAATGATAACATCGGGTTCAAGTTTGTTAATTATTTGGTTTGCTTGACTTAGCACATCCTCCTGATTTCCATTACTGTCCATGTTTATCGTAAGAATCTTGGTTACAAAATTCAAGGAAGCACTTGAAACACCTTCAACCTTTTTGACTTGCTCCTCAATTTTAGTAGCACAGTTTGCACAATCCAGGCCCTCTAATATAAGCTCTTTTCTAGCCAATGAACTCACTCTAATTCCCTTCTTTCTGTATTCACTTTACAACGCTTCAAAAGCGTGACAATCTATTCATTAATATGGGTTAGACCTTGATTAAATATTTGCTTAATATGTTCATCTTCCAAGGAATAAAATACAATTTTTCCGTCTTTTCGATATTTCACCAGCCGTGCCTGCTTTAAAACTCTTAGCTGATGGGATATTGCCGATTGGGTCATATTTAACAAGACAGCGATGTCACAGACACACATTTCAGCTTCATCCAAAGCCCAAAGTATTTTAATTCTAGTCGAGTCACCGAAGACCTTAAATAATTCTGCAAGGTCGTACAAGTTTTCTTCCATAGGCATTTTTGCCCTGACCATATTTACGATCTCCTCGTGTATAACATTGCAGTTACACCTATCCACATCATTTCTTTTATCAACCATTTTAATTCCTCTTTTCATATCCTTTCACTTGAACGTATGAGTAACTATTCATATATTATCTTGATTATATTTATCTGTTCTGTAAAAGTCAATACTAAATCCAGTAGACGCACCTAAATAGTCAAAACCATTACTGAGGCTCGATCCTCCGGGAAGTCCATGAAACTTAATATTATTCTACATAATCGGATTCAGGAACGAAAGATAGTAATTTCGTCCTGCAGATGTCAAATCGAGAAATTGAATAACTTATTATCTGTAGTACTGACTACAAAATGAGAGATGTAAATAAGATTCCCAGGATAAGACCTGTTATAATGCTAGGAAAAAGGTGAATTCTTCGGGTATGTTTTATTGCATGGCCCAAGATCTCTTGCCAAGTCACCATGAAAATTGTACCGATTGCAATCCCAAAGAAGATAGCTAATAATTTCGGGTTAATTATTCCTAAGCTTGAACCAAGGAAGGACCCTAGTCCGGCAGGAAGAGCTACAATGCAGGCGATAATTGGAATGGAAGTACTACTAAGCCCACTGAGTGCCAAGGGGAGTAAGATCGCAAAGCCCTCTGGAAAGTTATGCAATAACATAGTAGCAGCTAAATCTAAACCAATCTTATCATAGTTCACCAAACCGATTCCCATGGCAAACCCGACAGGTAAATTGTGAATGGCTACCCCTATCGCGAGAAGTATTCCGGACCGAATAAACATGGATTTACTTGGATTGTCAGTTATAATCACAACTTTATGGAAAAAAATCTCCAAACGAATAATCATGAGGATACCTATAATGATTCCGATTCCAGTAGCTAATAAACCACCTGTACTGACGCTTTCAGGCAAAAGTTCAAATGTCAGAAGAGAAAATATAACACCAGCTGAACAGGCTAGAATTAGTCCTGAGATTCTCTCGAAGTATTTTCCCAACCCGTAAGCAACTATACCACCTAGGGCAATACCCGAACCACCAACTCCCAATCCCATCAAGGTTGAAAATAATTGACTACTTATCAAAGCATCTCCTCCTCTGGTGTTTTAGAATATTGTTTTACGCCTATAGATTCGTGGGGTAGAACAAATGAATATTTGATCATATGTTATAATAACAGTTGCTGATTTAAGTAACAAGTCTTGCTTGTACCTATTTCTAACCTAATTTAATACACCCTTGCTAGATACTTAATCACATAACATAAAACACGGGGAACCTTAAAGCGGGTTCCCCGTGTTCTTTCTTCTTCTAATTTTATGTAACGCAAAAATAACAAAAATGTGACAATCCTGTAACATTCTACACCCATAATGGGAAACAGAATGTTTTTTTCTACCCCTCGAAACTGTTTTAGTTTTACGAACTACTAGTAAGTGGAGTGATTAAGGTGCAAGAGCAAGTTTTGAAAGAAACCTTAATATCAGCCAAGAGCGGTGATCCTCTCGTCCGAGAGGAACTTATAAGATCTCATAAAGCATTTATAGCTAGGGTAAGTTCCAAAATCTGCAGTAGGTATTTAACCTGGGATAATGACGATGAGCTCAGCATTGCTCTTTTGGCTTTTAATGAAGCGATTGACAGCTTCGACCCTCATGGAGGAGCTTCTTTTCATAGTTTTGTTCAAATGGTGATCCGCCGAAGATTAGTGGACTATTTTCGCAAAGAAGGCAAACATCAACATCTTTCCCTCTCGCCCATGAACTTAGAGGATGAAGAGCTGAGCCGCTACGATCTTGATACTTCTCTAGAACATTATCAAGAAAACGAGAACCAAGAGGTCTTTGCGCAAGTCGTTGAAAACTACGTTCGTGTGCTCTGTGACTATAACGTAACGTTAGATGATTTAATAAAAGTCTCCCCGAAACATAGTGACAGTAAGCAAACTCTCATAAGGGCGGCCTTAGTTTT
Organism: Desulfosporosinus sp.; assembly: GCF_014237355.1. Classification (NCBI taxonomy): domain Bacteria; kingdom Bacillati; phylum Bacillota; class Clostridia; order Eubacteriales; family Desulfitobacteriaceae; genus Desulfosporosinus; species Desulfosporosinus sp. The sequence continues at coordinate 82,091 of NZ_JABZFS010000061.1, read as the reverse complement.
AAGCCATAACCCTAGACTTATGGCGCATCTTCAAAAACATAGACTATTACCCATCAAAGAACTAGAGTTACTGACCGGCATAAAACGCAAAGTCCTAGAAAAGGGTCGAAAATATCTTATCGCCCTGGCACTCATCTTATCCGAACCAGATTTTTATCCGCTAAAAATATTTATGCAGCTTCCAGAAGAACCGGGAAAGAAGGTGTAAGCAAAAATGGAGAGAACCAAAGGTATCGTGATGCGGACCTCGCCAACGGTTACTGTCATCTTCACGAAAAAAGGTGACTTTTTAGAAATCCCTACTCCTCAAGAGCCACCTGTTGTAGGTCAGACTATTGAAGTTGATTTAAACCCGAAACGATTATCTGTGCTGCACAACTCCGCCTTGAAGTATGCAGCTACAGCAGCAGTATTATTGCTTGTTCTGAGCATTAGCGTTTTTTCCCTCTTATTTATTCCAAATATGGCAGTAGCCTCGGTCGCTCTGGATATCAATAAAGGCATTGAGCTATTGATCAATAAAGAGGGCAAAGTTATTAAAGTGCGAGATGTCAATGATGGGTCAAGTATAGTGGATGGAATATCAATTAAAGGGCTGGACGTGTATCAAGCTGTTGACTTAATCGTTGAAAACGCCAATCAAAAGGGAACGCTAAATGAAACTCAGAACCTGGTCTTAGCCAGCGTGGTACCGATAAATAAGTGGGGAACCCAAATTATTAATACAGAAAGACTTCGAAACTCCATCCATGCTGAAATGACTCGCAGGAACCTGTCCGGAAGTGTGGTTGTCGGTCAAACGAACCGGAAAATCCAACAAGAAGCCAAGCAACAGGGTATGACAGTTAACAGTTATTTAATATATGATCGATGTGAAGAAAAAGGTATAGCTGTTCAACCTGATACCCTTCGTAAGGATGCCCAAAAAGCTTTGGTGGATGCGAACGTCAGTGTAGCCACCCTTTTCCCTGAAGAAAGTTTCGAGATAAGAGCACAAAACTGGAAAGATAACTCCATTGATAGCAAGGAAAAGCCAACTGTTCAGAATGGTCCAGAAAACGAACACCCTTCGAATATGGAATCAAAGACTACAGAGAACCATGATTATATGGACCGTTCCGATAAACAAAATTGGTCATCCGGCAGCAACCCTAGTAATTGGAGCGCACCTAAATCTTCCAGCAGTCCTCCCGTAAATCAACCTTCGCTAGGAACATCCCCTAACTGGAGCAAACCGAGTTCCGGCCAAGTCTCCCCTGACAATAAGATTCCGGAAAGTTCCACACCGCAACAACCGATGAATCCTTCCTATAATGAAGATCGGGATTATGAAAATCCAGATGACGAAGAGCACGACTATTATAATAATCAAAACCAGTCCAATTGGCCCCAGAATTCGGGTGAGCACTCAACGTGGGATAGAAATGATTCATGGTAAATTAAAGGATTTGTTCTTATGTAGTGTTGTTCGGTTTATATTATTAGCAGACCAGTTAAACCCATAAATGAGCAGGGCAGGCGCCTATTGCAAACCGCCTGCCCTGCTCTAATGTAATCCTTTACCAACCCCAGTTTCCATTGTAACCGTTACCGTAATAACCGCCACAACAACCGTAACCGTAACCATAACCTGGAGCCTGCTGCCCAGGTTGACTTGGGTTTGTCGGTTGTGCCGTCCAGTATGCTTGCGGATAGCCTGGTGCTGCAGAGGCAATAGGTGCCCCTACCGTAAGTAAAGCAACACTTACTAAAAGAACTCGGGCTATTTTTGATAATTTCATTCTGTTCCCTCCTTTCTACGTTGCTAAGCAAAGTATAAAGTTATTATTTTACGCCCACGTCACAGATACTTAACATTTTTGTTAAATAGCATGGTATCTGATCACTAAGCTTCTTAAGTTGATGCATCATTCTTTGATTGATTAGAAAATATATATTTTATTACTCCATTTTATTATGACGATTTACCAGCACCACCAATTCTTAGAGGCATTATTCCAGCCATTATTACGAGGACTATTATACCAATAATATTTAGGCTGTTTCTTGGGATTCATCGGACTGTACCACGATCCACTCACATCAGGGTTAGCTGGTTGCCTTACATCTGGATTAAGTTGAGCTTGGTACGAGCTAGCAGTAGGGACTTGCTGCCAAAGACTAGGTGCTGCAAATGCTCTTGATAGAAAAAGAACTGTAACAAATAGAGCAATAACAATAAATATCAATAATACCTTCTTCTTCATTGTAGTCCCTCCATTTTTGATCCATAAATAGATTCTACCTTATGAGGATTACATAAAGTTAACGGATTATTAACATTTTTGTTAAAATACCTTTATAAGCTATCCCAGCAGATTTTAAGTCCACAAAGCTAGAATCTTCATGATTTCATTATCTATATACATAAGCATGATCAACAATTTTTACTCAATTCTTGTTTATGTTCTCTTTCTTTATCGCCTTAAGTGAAAAAGTAGGACAGGCGCTCATTGTAAGCGTTTGTCCTACTCTAACCTCATCTCTTTACCCAGTCCATGTTACTGGACATCATTAATGGTTACATGCCTTTAATAATAATTTTTAAATACGCCATTGCGTTATTACTAAAATATATTGCTGATAATTTACTGGAAAGCCTCAAATCGTTTCAGTTCAGTCAAACTAATTTTAGTATATTTTACCATCCATGCCCAGATCGGCTGCCAGACATATGATTCTCACCCATATTGGTATTTCGATTTTCGTTATGATTATTGTTATAACCATTTCCGTTCATTGTATTTGTTCTTTTATTCATACTGGAAGGTTGAGCACTTTGGCGCGGTTGAGTGTTATGCCATTGCTGATCCTGATGGAAATTTTTATTAGAATGCCATTGTAAGTCATCATTGCAGAAATATTGACTGTTTTGTCCTGGTTTAACAGTTGCAGGTGGTACAGCTGGAGCAGATGGTGCGTCTACTGTGGCACTCACGGCGTTACTCACAGTCTTGTCTGGTGCTGTGGCTGTTATCGAAAGTACATCCGCTTCGACTAGGGTTACTCCACGGTTCAAAGTCACCCTGTAAATACCTGTGGTTTTAGATATTGCTGTACCAATTTCGGTTCCATTTCTCATAACGCTTACTGTTGCACCCGCTTCAGCAGTTCCCATAATCATGGTGTACCCAGCTCTTACCGTTCCCCTTACTGTCGGTTGTGTTGTTTGTTCTTGAACTAGTGCTGCAGATACCGTGACACTCAGGGCGTTACTCTCAGTCTTGCCGAGTGTTGTAGCTGTTATCGAAAGCGCTTCAGCTTCGACTAGGGTTACTCCACTATTCCAAGTCACTGTGTAGGCGCCTGTGATTTCATCAGCTGTCGCTACGCCAATTTCGGTTCCGCTTCTCTTGACGCTCACTGTTGCGCCCACTTCAGCAGTTCCTGAAATCGCGGTCTCCCCAGCTCTGACCGTTCCTGTGACGGCGGGTTGCGCTGTTTGGGCTTGGACTACTGCTGCGGCTACCGTGACACTCACGGCGCTACTCTCGGTCTTGCCAGGTACTGTGGCAGTTATCGAAAGCGCTTCAGCTTCGACTAGAGTTACTCCACTGTTCAAGGTCACCGTGTAGGCCCCTGTGATTCCGTCAGCTGTCGCTGCGCCAATTTCGGTTCCACTTCTCTTGACGCTTACAGTTGCCCCAGCTTCAGTAGTTCCTGAAATCACGATGTCTCCAGCTCTTACCGTTCCTGTGACGGCGAGTTGTGCTGTTTGGGTTTGGGCTATCGTTGTATCTACCGTTGTTGATGTAGCAGCATTAACTGCTCCTACCACTCCCATTATTAGCCCAAATGACAATGTACTTACTATTAGCGTATTTTTTAAATTTTTCATCAATATCATCCCTTCATCAAACTAATCACTAAAATCAATAAATCAAATATAATGGCGCTTGCTATTTTGACCTTGATTGTTCGATTCTTTTTCAATGACCACCCCCTGCCTTCAGTAAGTTATTCGCAACAATTTATTCTATTTTAAGGGTAGCTTTCAAAAAATATTAAAGCGGGAGACTTTCAACGTTGTTAAGCTAAAATAGAGGTTTCATTTTACTCCCACGTCACATTTTCTTAACTCTTTTGTTAACGTAGCCTGCTAGACTGTCAAAACTGCAACTTGATAGATTAACTGAATACAGCCGTCAGTTGCATTAGATTCTCTTTAAAGGGTTTGTTTAAGGTGAGTGTAGCTCGGGTTATATTAATTAGCTGACCAGTTAAACCCCTAAAGGACCAGGGCAGGCGCCTATTGCAAACCGCCTGCCCTGGTCTAACCTCATTTCCCTTACCAACCCATGTTACCAGACCAGTTACCGTACATTCGGTCATTACCCCAACAATTTCCGTTGTATCCATTGTTATAATTTTGCGTCGGTTGCTTTGGAGCAGTTTGTTGTATACTGCTCTGCCGTGTTTGGTTGTTTTGATTACCACTTTGTTGAGTCGCTTGGTTAGTACTAGGAGGAGCGACAGGTGTCGCAACCGGTGTAGCAACTGGAGTTGTTACCGGAGTAGCAGCCGGAGCAGCAGTTGGGGTAGCAGTGGTATTCATATTCATGACCATCGGATTAGGATCGTTTGCAATCCAGTCGGCTATTTGTTGCTGATAGTTTGTGGAAGTAGCAGCACCGGCTATCCCGACTGCACCTACTATTAAACCAAGTGATAAGGCACTTACTAAAAATGTTTTTTTTATGTCTTTCATGAAATAATCATCCTTCCATTTCAAACCTTTGTTTACACGATGTTTTAATCCAGTATCATTCCTTAACTTACAAACTTGTGTTAACCAACGCTCTTCTTTCCTTTGAACCCCCTCCGCTTTTCATCCAGTTATTCGTTAAAGGAAACAATTTTTTAAAGGGTAGGTCAAAAAAACTTTTTTACATTCCTTGTTTTACCTGCAAACTGATATTGACTAGCTATAAGTCCCGATCGACGGTTCAACTTTAACTATTTACTAGTTTATAAGAAGAGTTTCACAACAAGGTCACAGGTTATTAAATTATTTGTTAGATTTCTTCTAAATAGTTTTAAACGTATCGGGTGCGTTGTTGCATTTTAATGGGCTGTCCCTAAGCAATCTGCTTGGGACAGCCCATTCTGTTTATGGTTTTTTCTTGTTTACCTTTTTATATATTAATGTAAATGTAGTTCAGGTCATTACAAGACGTTAACAAAAATAACCGAGGCGATCTCTCGATCAACTGCAACTTGTGTATAGCCAACTTGAAAAACGTAAGATGGAGATTTTTGAATAAGCTTAATCCGTGTTCCAGGTAGAATTCCCATAGACATGAGCTTCCTCAAAATACTCCCATTATTCGTTACAAGTTCAGAGACAATTCCCTCTTGCTGGTTGTTCATATCGCTTAATTTTATAAGATGAGTAGATTTATTCACGTTTCTCCCTCCGTTTCTTTTTAAGCCAGGAAATTAACAAAAAAAGAGCATCCTTTTACGGATACTCTGATAATAGAGTTGTTATTTTTGCCCATGTAATAGATCTTACATTTTGTTAAATAGTCTTTGTTGATTACTAAGCTTCTTCAGTTAACGGCAAGTACACGGTGAAAACGGCTCCATGGCCGGGTTCACTTTCCGCTGATACTTTTCCGCCGTGCATTTCAATAATTTTTTTAACAATAGAAAGTCCTAAGCCCGTTCCGGTTCCACGCCTCGATCTGGATTTATCGACCTTATAAAATCTTTCCCAAATATTTTCAAGCTCTTCCCGAGGAATGCCGTGGCCAGAATTTTCCACGGATATAAACGTACAATTGTACTCCATACCCAACTCTACACGAACTGCACCACCTACTTCCGAATGTTTAATGGCATTATCCAATAAATTGGTAAGAACCTGTTTGAGGCGATCTATGTTTCCCCATATGGTAATCGTTTGTTCTGGCACAGAGAGCGTAAGATTAATTTCTTTAGAATTTGCCATATTTCTTAAACGCTCAACGGTGATTTGAGCGAGTTTATTCATAACCACATATTCCATTTCATCAAAGGTTTTGGCAGCTTCCATTCCCTTTAAGTCGAGTAAATCATCCACCAGGCGCCTGAGACGCTCGGATTCGTCAATAATGTTGCTTAGATAGAGTTTCTCCTGTTCCTTCGACTTGACTAGCCCGTCTAACACTGCCTCGGAAAAGCCTTGGATCACCGTTAAGGGAGTGCGTAATTCATGTGAGACATCGGAAAGTAATTCCTGCCTTAGGTGATCAAGTCTTTCGATAGCCTCAATTTTCTCTTCAAGCTCTGTAGACATACGATTGAATGACCTGGAGAGCCGCCCAACTTCATCTTCAGAAGTAACCGGAATTTGCCTACCAAATTCGCCTTCGGTAATTTGGCGCGCTGTTTCTTCCATTCTAGCAAGAGGACGAATCATCTTTCGAGATACAAATATACTTAATATAGTAGCTAAAACAATCCCTATCAAAGCTCCTATTAGTGTAATTCCCAAAATACTATTAACATGTTGCTTCATGGCATCAATTGGACTAAAGATTACTACCAAACCAATAACCCTGGTATCTTTTTTTAAAGGAACTGCTACAAGAAACTGCTCTTCATGGACCCCATCAATCTTTCCCGCAAACACAACATTTTTACCAGCGAGAATTTGCTCTTTAAATCCTGGCTCTAAAAGCAATTTTCTAGGTGATTGATCTTGAGATGTTTGACCGTATAAAGTGTTTCCATCGATATCCATAATGGCAGTTTTAGCACTTAAAACTTTAGTCAAAATATCTAATCTATCGTTAATTACGGATTTCTGAGTGATTTCATATTTGTTAAACATTATTACGATTTCTTCTGCCTCATTAATAAAAAAACGTGCTTGTTGATTATAAACCATGGAAGTAATCTGCTTGGCCTGTATTCCAACGGAAAACAGATAAACAGCAAGGACGATTAGTACAATTGCTAACCAAAGCTTACTTACTAAGCTATTTCTTAATGACCACTTAATTCGAATTTGTAACCCACCCCTCTAACGGTCTGAATAAAGTCACTGTGTCCCACCTGGCTTTCGAGCTTAGACCTTAAACGATTGATGTGGGTATCAACAGTACGGGAATCCCCGCAGTAATCGTATCCCCAGACCATGTTGAGTAACTGATCTCGACTATAGATTTGCCCCGGCCGTTTTGCTAAGCAATGCAACAGCTCAAATTCTTTAGACGTTAAGCTTATGTTTATTCCATCTACTTCGACTTCACGAGTAATCTGATTGACCTTAAGACCAGGGTAAACAAGGATATGTTCCTTACTTTCTTCCCCTTCCAGCCTTCTTAAAACTGCCTTGACTCGGGCACTGAGTTCACGTGGGCTGAACGGTTTTACGACGTAATCATCAGCCCCTAAATCAAACCCTAATACTCGATCATTCTCTTCTCCCTTGGCTGTTAGCATGATAATAGGAATCTTGGTTTCCTTTCTTAATATCTTGCAGACCGTCCAGCCATCTAATCCAGGCATCATCAGATCAAGGATGACGATATCCGGATTATCGTTCCGAACCATCTCCAACGCTTTGTTTCCATCCTCTGCCTGGCAGACATCAAAACCTTCCGCTTCAAGGTAGAGGCACACAATTTCCCTAATTCGATCGTCATCGTCAGCTATTAAAACCTTATTGTTCAATGTTGCTCCTCCTAAATTTATTGACAACACCAATTCCTAATTACATTACTCAAGCTATTATCTTGAGGACTACTATACCAATAGTAGTCCGGCTGATAGTTTGGATTTCTTGGACTGTACAATGATCCGCTGATATTAGGGTTAGCTGATGTAGCATCAGGTATACCTTTATTTGGAATAGCTGTAGAAGATGGAATAGGTTGGGCTTGTATTGGGCTAGCATTTAGATTTTGTTGCCAAGGACGGGGCTCTGCAAATGCTTTTGTTAGAAAAAGACCTGCAACAAATAATGTGATAATCATAAATATCCTTAATGCCTTCTTCCTCATTGTAGTCCCCCCATTATCTTTCAATAACTATATTATATCTTAAGAGGATTACATAAAGTTAACGGATTTTTAACATTTTTGTTAAACTTCACTATTCTAATAGAATCAAAACTAATTGATAACATCCTAAATTGGTGCTGGAGATTACAATTTGTCTTTCTATTAATTCCACTTCATCAGAGGGAGTTTACAAGCCCCTCGTTATGGAACAGTTCCTCCGCAACAACCCTTCAAGGACAAGTTAAACTCGACAACATGGAACTGGGAATGTACTCAGTCACCCTCACCCCGACCAAGCAGGGGGATTGGACCCAGGACATTTTTATCAGTTCTCCAACTCTCGGAGAAACCACCCTCTCTTTACCACTTACCGTAACCAAGACTGGCCCGAACTGGATTCTCATTGGGAGTGTTGGCGGAGTCGTCGTATTGGCCGGCATATTTGCCCAAATTCTAAAACGTAAGCAAATTGCTTCACAGGAGGTTTAATAATGAGTCAACCAAAAAGCCTGAATCCTCACTGTTTAGGGCTTTGCTGATCTTCCATGTTCTAAGTGTAACTTTGGGATACGATTTCACCGAAAAAAAGTCTGAATTTCTCATAAAGATGGGATGTAACAAAACTTAAAGTTTCATTACATCCCATCTTTATATGAGCGCTTAAAACATGAATTGGTCATGAATTCCAACAAAGAACAGCAAAGAGAAGAATGACTTACTCTTATACAATAAAAGAAAGTCATTCTTCTCCTGTTATAAGATATCTTTGAACTTATGCAGCGATGATAGTGCTGTCTACTCCATTAATTACTCGGGGAGAAACGTTGCGCAGTCAGTCATTTCAGTGTTCTTTGCATTTGGGGATTGAACTTCAATTTTATCCGCATAGCAATGATCCCCTGAACCATAATAATGGCATGTGTTTACGACACATTTGATCCCATTGTTAGGTTGAGGCATTTTTTGAGCGCGTCCAGTCATGTAAACATTCCTCCTTTGTTTAGTTCTATAATATTATGGTCTAACGAAAACGATTTTATGAATTCCATTATGTATCCTCTTACCACTAAAAAACTACGTTATTCAATATGAGGGTCCGGAAGCAAATGACACTCCCAGCAATTCGGTTTTACAGCAGCGTAATTATGACATGAAACACAAAATTGCTCCGACGTTTTTACTCCTGGATTATAATGACAGTTCAAGCATGTTTGAAAGCTAAGTCTGTATTCTTTCCCTTTACTATTAATATACTCCGTTTTGCCCTCACGCACGCCTTCTTCTCTCCATTGGTATAGAAGTTTCATATGATTAGCCTTCATAAATTCTGTCGACTCGATACACTCCTTAACCTCAAGTTGCCGGATAGCTGGAGTATCCAAATTTATTATTGGCCCCTTGTTAGATTTCCCTAAGTTATAGAAGAAGGGTATACTCAGTAAAGCAACACCGAATATAAGCACCGCAATTATTCTTTTTCCTTTGAACATTATCTAATTACCCTTCTTTCCGGTGAGATGCCTTGACCATAACTCAAATTTCACACAGAAACTAGTACCACGTCTGTTTTAGCCATTCACTTTCCACATATTATCTCTAAATGTGTGATTTATTATGTAAAATGATTTGATCCAAGGATCGGCATAGCTTTAAGAGTTAACATAAAAGCGACTAAGGATTCTACTCCTCAGCCGCTTTTTATATGTTTACGGTGCTTACTTAAACCTTATGTATAGACAAAAGGGATAGTCCGATTATAAAGAGGAAGAACAAAAAAGTAATTTTGCCGAAACTGTAAAAATCTACACGACAGTCGTTTCATGCTATTTTAATTATTTAAAGTTAGGGGTTTTTGATCCTCAAAATGACAGGTTTTAAGTTACTCAAGCTCTACTTCAAGCTTGATTTTTTTGTACCTAACTTCGGATAATTGGCTATGAATAATGCGAACTGACTATAGTCCATTTACATAACGACCAGGGATTCCCGACGCGTCCTAACCCACATTCATCTTTTCTAGTGTCGGGAATCCCGTGTTGTACTAAACCGCTGCGCGGTGGCTTTTTGAATCCCTAATTTCATTGATTTCATGATATCATCCTTTCTGTTTAATTCTATTAAATTTGAAAGGATGATTTTTTATGTCAAAAATTGCTCAACCGCTTTCCTCACACTTGCAAACTATGAAATACGAGATGGAACTTCGAGGCTATTCTCCACAAACTCAGAACCATTATCTCTGTCATCTAAGGCAACTTGAAAAGTTCTCTAATAAGCCTGCCGTTCAAGTCTCCACCGATGAACTCAAACAGTTTCTTTATCATCGAATTAAATCCGGTATTAGCTACAGTAATATCAATATTTCCTGCAATGCATTTAAGCTCTTCTTTAACAAAGTTCTTAGCTACAACTGGTCTGACGATGTTATTGTCCGCCCCAAACGACCTAAAAAGCTACCCCATGTTCTTTCCAAAGACGAGATTCTCTCCATTATGGATCAGGTGCTTAATCTTAAACACAAAACCATTCTTATGACGACGTATTCGTCAGGCCTAAGGATTAGCGAAACGCTTAATCTTCGCATTTCAGACATTGATTCAAAGAACATGTTGCTTCGAGTTAATCACGGTAAAGGCAATAAGGATCGCTGGACGGTTCTATCTCATGAAAACCTTAAAATTCTCAGGCTCTACTGGAAACTCTACAGACCCACTGATCTTCTTTTTCCTGGCCTTGTTGAAGGTAAGCCTATCGTTGCCAGAAATGTTCAACACGTCTTTCAAGTGGCTAAAGAAAAAGTCGGAATTAGTAAACCTGCCACTGTCCATACGCTTCGCCATAGCTTTGCAACTCATCTCCTTGAAGATAATACTGACATTCGCACGATTCAAGTTCTTATGGGACACAGTGATATTTCAACGACCTCAAACTATATTCACCTATCAACTAAACATATTTCCTCAGTGAAAAGTCCTCTTGATTGGGGCGATCCGATTGCCTGAACTTCAAGATATTTTTAATCATGTTCACCTTAAGCGCCTCTCTCCAGCTCAAGCCAAAGCCTTTCATATGATTAGGCATTGCAGAACCTCTACTCTTGGTTCTCATGCCCAAGTTTGCACGGAATGTGGTGTTAAGGAGGTTTCCTTTAATTCCTGTCGTAACAGAAATTGCCCCAAATGCCAGCATTCTGTTCAGCAGGAGTGGGTTGAGGCTCAGATGTCTAAGCTTTTACCCGTCGGTTACTTTCACGTTGTTTTTACAATACCTCAGGAACTTAATACCCTCGTTTTGCAAAATCAGAAGCTACTTTATTCCATCCTAATTAAATCCCCAGGCCATACGTTGATGGAACTTGCAAGAGACCCTAAATATCTCGGGGCTACAATTGGCGTTACTTCAGTTCTTCATACGTGGGGACAGAATCTTTGCTTCCATCCCCACGTCCATTGTATCGTCCCTGGCGGGGGACTTTCCAATGATGGGCTTCGCTTCGTTCGTTCTCGTAAGAAGTTCTTTATTCCTGTTAAGGTTATTTCAAAGAAGTTCAGAGGTAAGTTCCTCGCCCTTCTTAAACAGGCCTATGACAATGGGGAACTTGCTTTCTTTAACGAGGCCACCAAACTTGTGTTAAGAAGCAATTTCCTTTCTCTTGTCGACACTTTATATGATAAGAATTGGGTTGTCTTTTGTAAGAAACCTTTTAAATCTCCGGGTCATGTTGTTCGTTATCTTGGCCGTTATACCCACAGAGTTGCGATTAGTAACTCTAGAATTAAGGGGTTTGACGGTCAATCGGTTAGCTTTGCCTGGAGGGATTATAAGGATGGCAACAAATCCAAAGACATGACTCTAGATGTTACTGAGTTTTCAAGACGGTTTCTTCTTCATGTTCTACCAAATCGCTTTGTTAAGATCAGACATTATGGTCTCCTTAGCAGCCGTAATATTAAGTCAATGCTTTATAAATGTATGAGGCTTACCGGGAGGAAGCCCTTGCATCCAATTATTAAGTCAAAGAAAAACAATAAAACCTGCCGTTCCTGTGGAAGTTCACATATTATTACGCTTATTCCTTACTCTTCGGCTACGTCCTCAAGTCCATAATAGCTGTATAACTGAAGAGCTACGGAAGACTACCTTCTTGGGGAGGGGGAAAGTCTACCCATTATTAGGCTTTTGCTATGCGTGTTTCTAAATTTAACGATAACAAACTCGTCCTGATATCCTTACAAGAGAATTTATACCCAGTTGGAAAAGATTGAATTCCCATATAGATTGAGTGCGATCTGCAGACGGTTCAGTACAACAGGAGATTCATAAGGGTCAGTTTTCTGCATCGAATTATTACTTTCCTTCTAGCTATTGATTTTAATCAATGGCTTTTTCTCTATCTAGGACCCTCATAAATCTCTAGAAGTTAAGTGAAGTTGGTCGCCCCAATATTCAGAAGTCGCCATGGACTGCGACTCCTCAAATCGCGTACAAAGCCATTCCTAAAAAGACAAAAAATATCTGCCGGTAGTTTTTTTGTAATTCAAATATTCCTTACCAAAAATTGTTGGCAGATATTTTTCCTCCTCCAAGATTTGCAGATGAAGCATATAAACCGAAAAACAAAGAAATATCAATTGCAGTAGATTACAAAATGATAAAGTCAACCCAATGTAAAACAAATCGAAGCCTAAAAAAGCAGGATTACGACTTAACTTATAAATGCCACTCTTTACTATCGTTGTTTTTTGGGAAACATCAATTCCTGCACGCCAACTTTCGCGCATTGTTGTCATGGCGATAACAAAGACAATCAAACCTAAAATCGATACTCCAATTCCTATATAGCGAGCAGAATCATTGGGAATCAATAAAAGCCATTTGTCGTTTATAATTATACTTGCAACCTGAACCGATGCCATAGCATAAGTGACAGCTTTTAAAATAATTTCTATTACATAAGTGCGTTTGGGTTTGGTCCCTCGTCCCATCCTGTCTGTCTTGATGCCGTGGCGTCGCAGTAACAACATTTTTCCAAAATAACAGCCATAAAATAATACTACAACTAATAAACCAAATAGTTGAATTAATATCAATTCGATTCCCCCAAATTCAAATTAAGCAATAAAAAATCGCCTTGTTGTTTAGCTTCGGATTTAGCCATTTGCGGTTTTCAACTCCAAAATGGAACCCCTTAGAAATGTCAGAGCCCCTTCTCAAAGAATTGGTATTTCTTCTATTGATCGGCTAACATAAAACAGTACAATTTTTTCCACTTTGTTTCGCCCTTAAGAGTGCATGATCAGAAGCCACAATAAGATCGTGAATACTCTCTCCATCATCTGGATAACTTGAAACGCCTAATGAAATCGTGATTTGAGGGTATGATCCATTATCGAGCCCACTTATTTCGGAACGGATCGTTTCGGCCATCTTCCAAGCGTTCGTTTTATCACAGTCCCTTAAAAGCAAAACTATCTCTTCTCCACCGTACCTATATACTCGACCACCCGCTCGTACACAAGCCTGAATTGTTTGTCCTACTTTAACCAGTACGCCATCCCCAACGTCGTGACCAAAACGATTGTTGAAGTCTCGAAAATTGTCTATGTCAATAAAAATTAATGCGTATGACCCGTTATGTTCTTCTAAATTTATAATATCTTCATCAAAAGCTCTACGATTAAGTATGCCTGTTAACTTATCAGTATTAAGTTTTACCCTTAGTTGCATGTTTACCTTCTTAAGCTTATCGAGTCTCCGGACAAATAGTTCCGCTGCGATGTAATTTATAAATCCGAAAACAATACCCAGTATCAAGCATTTAACTATAATACTGTTAAAGAAAGGTACAACCATGAAGTGCGTAAGTGCTGAATGAATAATTCCAATAAATACCATGAAGAAAATCAACCAAACTCTGATCATAACCTACAACCCCTCTCCAACTATCAATGTTATCATTGACCCAATAATTAGTATATAGTTATTTCATTTAACCTTTTGAACTCCTTTGAATAATTTCATTGCGAGGTTTATTTATCAAACTTTGTTACGGAACATCACTTATTGAATAATCCAGACAAAAATGAGCCACACATTAAAGCGCACCCCAATTATTGGGCATCACGATAAAGAACTTTTTCTAGAGGGGGTGACGAAACTAAAATTCGGTTTCCTATTTCTTATGGTGGTTTTCGAAAAACTTTCTGTATTCCAGGTTTTATTGTTAAATAAATCAATCCAGCTAATAGGAACATTATAACTACTACGGATATAGCCCAACGCCTTCCTCGTAAACAGTTACACAACCTCCCCAACAATGATTAATGTTACTCTTTTTTATTCATGACCAAGTTAATTTTAACGAATAGTAATAACCTTTACTTCGCAATATCCTATGATATTTGATTAATCATAAACTATTTTCATGTAAGCTATTTTAGTGTCTGGCCGAGCACTGAAGCCAGCCTTAAAGTTTTTTCTCTGTGGAGAAAAAACTTTAATTTTGATAGAGTTTTTTCTCTGTGGAGAAAAAACTTTAATTTTGATAGAGTTTTTTCTCCACAAAGAAAATATAATAACTTGGAAATTAGAAGTATAAATGGGTTTCTAAAATACGGTAATTTAACCTACGAATGCCGTCCAACACTAGTTGGGGGTAAAGAATAACCTGGGTCAGATAGTTACTGGGTAAATAAACAAGTTAAATGATTAACAGGAATCGCCAGGTCATCTTATAAAAACCTAGGAGGATTATCATGATGCACAAATAAGTATGAGCGTACTTCCGGAGCAAGATTCAATAAATATCGCCTCAGGCCGCTACAATGAAAATTCCCTCTTTCGAACGAGTCGTCCAATAAGAAATAAATCGTAGGGAGTTAACCTCAACGATCAAAATCATAGCATGATCAGCCCTCAGCAATTTGTCGCTGAGGGCTGATATACTTATATAAAGGAATTTTCCATTGATATTTGAGTGGAATGTAATTATCACATATGTTTCATTTAAACAAATTTATGTACTGAGTGGGGAGTTATTAATGAAAGTGTTTGCATTGAATGTGACCGGAAAGCGTATTGTATGAAGCCTTGTGAAGAGTGGGTAATTGCCCATGTCCAATGACCCGTATGTCGGAACAAGCTCATACATATTAGCGGATGTACCGAGTGCATCTCGGGAGATTGGGTCAAGTGTGGTTGAAATGAAAGTACATATGAGCGAAGGGGCCAGTTCAAAAATAGCATTGGAATAAACAGTCAACAATAGTGCTTTCGAAAGTAAAGGCTATTTGCTAGTAAATAGTTTTACTATGAGGACTCATATTTGTATTGTAATTCGCTGCTCGACATTTTATATTACTAATCTCCGTTTACACAGCTTCAGAAAGTCCTTTTACGATCCTATCAATTCGATCCAATTCGATCTGATATATCGATGTTCCGTCAAATTGTTTATCCCAATCTAATTCTGAAACCGGATCTTTGCTATTGATATACTCCATATAATCGACTCTGGTTGCCTCCTTAAAAGCTGCCTCTGCTTGTCCACGCCAATTAAAGGTTTTCACTTCCTCCATTAAACCATCAAAACAATGAACTAAGAGAAATTTGTTCATTCATATACCTCCCGTAAGTTTTACTTATTTGTTTTCACCACAAGTTAAATATTTATACATAAGAACGGAATCAATGTGTCTTGATCCATCGTTGAAACAAAATTTAAAGACTTGGTATATCAAGAGGCGAGAACCGGTATGTAAGGCCTTCATACCGTACATGAAAGCCTAAGTCTCTTTATATTACAACAGTTACCTTTGAATACAGTGGAGTTCAGTTTAGGATTTGGGAATATCACACTCAAATAAAGTATTTGCTTGAGGATAAAGAAAATATTATAATTAGTAAATTAACAAGAAAATATCTGGTGAGGGAATAAACCAGCCAGTAACACTCCTTAAATTTTTTAGTTTAAGGGGGTTACTGGCTTTTATTTTTCTAGAAATTAAATTATCAGAAAATAGATTTTGGGGGATTAATAATATGCAAGTTAGTAAACTGCGCATCATGCTCGATATGCATTCCGAAGTTGAAATAAGACTGATTTTATATAGAGCTTTTTCACATAAGCCCAGACCACCCTTTGTCACACCACGATTTCGATCAATAAATGACGCTGAGCAGTGGCTGGTAGAAAAAGGCTATGATCCACAATTCTATACAGTTTATGGTGAAGATCCTTTTGATTATCTAGCTGGTTGCAGGCTTTATTATTCGTATCATGATAAAAAATATTTTGACAAGTACCTTAATTTAATGTATTAAAACGTCATTACTGTTTACACCATCGAACTCTGCCACGTTCAAAGAAGAAGTGGCTCTTGCATCCAACGAGTCTGTTGACCGAAGGCGAAAGGGACACCGTTCCATCATTATGCCACATTATTTTCCAATGCGGCCTTCCTTCTTTATGAAGGCTCATGTGTAGGATATTGCCACAGCCGCAGGGACATATCATGCCTACAGACCAGTTGTAGTTACCCTCTCCTAGAACGTAGATCGTGTTAGCTTCCATTTTATCTGGAAGTTCCTCAATCCGAAGAGTCTTATAATGGAGCGACTCAGAAAGAGGGGCAAAGGCAAGGTTCGCTCCAAATAGGTTCTTTAATCGCTGCCATAGCCGAAATAGAAATTCAAACATCAGTCCGATCCCCCGATACTGAGAATTGGCATATCTAGTAATGGCCGAACATCCCCAAGACCAACCTTCTTTGCAAGAACTCCGCAAGGATCTCCTTCCGGTTCAGTGATGAAACGGTTCTGGGTTAAACTAAGTCTAATAGTCGAAATTTCATCATTGGGATCGTCTCTGAATTGATGAATACGGGCTAAAAATTCATTCACAGCTAGTGATGCTATTAACGTATTAACGCTTATAACTGCTGGCCTTTCTTCCTGAATCCCTCTGATGTATTTCTCTCGAATTTGATTCTCATATTCCTTGGGATTACTGCGGCGCATATCGGCAGCTCGTAACTGTTCTCCCGTATAAACCTTTCTGCTAAAAAGGCTAGAACCATCCGGTTGCATGTAATGAACTGTTCCGCAAACTTGGGAAACGCTACCCTTCCCATCGGCATCCAAGAAAACGCCCAGATCAAAATAAGGAATTGAATAGTAAACGCATAATTTGTTAAGAGCATTTCGCCCGTCATACGAGTCCATACACCCAAAAATAACATCACATTGAGCAAGTCGTTGAATGACTTCAGGATTAAAAAGATCCATGGGCATTTCTACGACGTTTACAGGCAACTCGTATCGACTAATCGCATCGCCAATAACTTGAACCTTTTTCTTTTGCTCCCGAACATCGCTCATTCCCGAGTTGTATATGCGACCTACGTTTACCTCTTCTACGACATCACCATCAACAAGAACTAATTCACCAACGCCCAACCGTGCCAACATATCTGTTACGGGACTCCCTGTGCCTGAGACACCCACAACGCCAATCGACAGGCTAGATAATGTCCGAGTTGTTCCGCTGCCAAAGGTTTGCATGGTTCTTTTAGAATAGAGAGATTCGTCTAGTTCTCGGTCTTGTTCATTGTTCCAATACAATATATCCGGTCCAGCCACGATGATCGACCTGACCTCTGAAAAAGTACTGTCAGATTTTACGATTCGTGCAATCATCTTGCCATCTGGAAGCATGATTGCACTCATACCAGGATAATCGGTATCTAACCACCCTGCGATCCCTTTAAAAAGGTCTTTGTCTGAGTGATTGTCATACTCCGAAAAATCAGGATACCCTGTTGGATGACTGTGTATCTTCAAAATCATTCGCCCTTGTCCTGAGTCCTTCAACAACCCAGGTAATAACTCTGTCGACCATGTGAGTTGATCCTCCGTTCGTACGGAACATTGATCATAAGGAATCTCTATGATTTTGTGTACACAAGCCACTAACATGTCCTGATATTTACCAACCCCGCAAAGAGCGAGAGCAACCGCTTCCTTATTATCGCCGGGAAACAAATGATTAGAAAGGGCCGCATGTTGACGGCCCGAGAGTCGAAGCTTAAATTTTTTATACATATCTTTTCTCCTACGCTATTTCTTTATGAAGTTCACGCAGTAGCCACTCTTCGACCAAATCCAGGTGTGTACCAATATTGTCTAATCCAGCTCGCCAAGGATTCTGAGATGTTCGATGCCTCGACCAACGTTGATACAATTCGCCACGAATAGTCTCATTGTAATCCGTTGCCCCGATACGAACACCGTTAGTCCGATGGAGAGCCGGCTTGATATAAACCATATCAAGCCCGCATATTTCATAATCGCTTGGAATCATGACCGCTGCATCGACAACCCTTGTGTTGTACCCTTCTGGAACAGGAAACCCATGGACGATTAGCCACATCTGGTTATTAACCATGACTGTTTCCCATTGAAAACCGCGTGCATTTAGATAATCCTTATCTTCCTGGATAATCTCGAAGTCTCGCTGAAGATCACTCATACTTAACCCTCCGTTTGATCTAAGGGTAGCGTCATGAACCGCTCTACACCGAGTCTGGTAAAATCAACAATTGTAGCTAACTCAATTTTTTCGGTTGCTCCGCCGTGGAGCTTTATATCTAAACGATACTGTGTAACAGGAGTTTTCCCTGCTAACTCTAAGATCTGCTGTCCTGTCATTTCTCCTACATCGACAGTATAAGTTTCTTTGTCGATTCGAATCTTGTAACGAACACCTTTCGGGGGATTCTTGCCTTCCTTAGCATAGGCTTCAATCTCAATGACTCCTGGCAATCCGTCATTGCCATTTCCATGGTTACCATTATTAAGTGCATCATTCATAAGAAAATTCCTCCATTAATTAAGATTTTTTTACCGAAAATTAAGGTCCCAGGAGGAATATCCATCTCTATAGCGAATAATACTCTAATAATAAGGTTAAAATTAAAGTATTGCTAAGATTCTCGGGCGGTAGAGTGTCCAAGTCCTGGGTAACTACCACTTAGGGAATGTTTCGTTTAGACGTCTTGCACACGTATAAACGGGATTCGAAGATTCACTCTGGGAACAGGTTTTTTTACCTGTTTTTTTATTACTTGTCCTCCTTTCACATTATTTGCCCCTACCACTGGATGCTCTTAAAATAATGACCTATTGCACCCTTACGACAATAATTATAACGATTGTTATAATTATTGTCAAATATGTTTCACGTATGTTATAATTTTATTATCAAGAAAGCAATTACAGGAGGGATACTTGTGTCCGTAGGGGGCAGAATCGCGCAAATGAGGGAGGATTTAGGCCTTTCTCAAACCGAATTAGCTAATAAGGCTGGCCTTAAACCACCAACAATTAGTCAGTATGAATCAGGCCTTAGAAACCCGTCTTATGAAGCATTAATAAAGTTGTCCAATGCCTTAAATGTAACGACCGATTACTTAATAACCGGAAAAGAAATTCAAGCTTCCGCAATTACCGATCCTCAAACAAAAATCTTGTTGCATCTATTACAGCGACTGCCTAAAGGGAAAAAAGATACATTACTTGACTATGCGATTTTCCTTTCTCGCGGGACCGAGATCGTAGAAGGTCCTGTATTTAGTGATGCATCCGACTATGCAAATCTATGGTTAAAAAAAGTGAATGCGAGTCTCCCAATTGATGTTCATCTAATTGCAGATCAACTTGGGGTAAAAATAATTGAAGAGGATCTTCAGATGGATTATGAAGGTCTATTGATTAAAGGGGAACGGAATCTTATTCTGCTTAATCGTTTATTTAAGAGTAGTCACCAGAGGAAAAAATTCACTATCGCTATGCTTCTTGGCCATATAGTGCTTCCCTGGCATGTTAAAACTCAATACGGCGTCAGAAAATCCAATTCATCCACACTACGAACGAATGATATTGAAGAAATTGAAGCCACCCATTTTGCAGCAAAACTAACCATTCCAAGCGTACATTTCGAAAAGGATTTGGCTAAGAAACCGACCCTTGATATCTTAAAGAACTTGGCCTATGAAAAATACGACGTTTCTCTGTTCTCTATGTGCAATCGGTTAGTTGAACACGCTAAAGACAAACATGCCGTCATACAGTCTGAAGATGGGCAAATTATTGAAACATTCCCAGGTAAGAGATTATTAAAAGGCACTATCCCCTTACAATCGAAAGCAGTATCCTTTTACTACGATCTCCCTAAGCAAGAGGAAACCCGATACAGTAAATTGCCTGCAACCGACTGGTTTGAAGATGGGAAACTCCAAGAATATGTGATAGAAGAATCGATTTTTAATCCGAAAATAGGTAAGGTCTTGACTTTGTTAACAGTAAAAACAAAAGATGAGTGAAACCAAAAATATAGCCGTTCTACATCTAATGGTGCAGGACGGCTATTTCACTTTAAGATTTCCCCTGACGTAATTAAACATTATCCAAACTCTTATCTCGTTCTGTGCCGTACTTTCAGTTATAGACAAACTGGAACTAGGCTCAAATCTGTTTATTATATAGAATGACTTTTGAAAGTTATATGCAGCTTATTCACTGAAATTCCGTAGATTTTAAGCATTCCCAATGTTAACTTTTCTATATTTTTACATCAAAGTTAGCATTCAAAATAACTTAAGATTACTATAATCTACTCAGAAAACTCTACACCCCTTGAATACCAAGGGATGTAGAGTTTCATCCTAATATTAACTTATTCTATAAGTTAATATTAGTAATTACTTTAATGTAATATAACTATGGCAAAGGCTAAAGCGCTAGTTGTTCAACGTACTTTATTATATAGTTCTGTTGCAATTTCTTTAACTCTATTTTTATTTCCTTTCAAGCTAGCCCTAATCAATCTTTCAATTACAAGGTTTTTTATATTGAGTTTATCAAAATTATTTGCTTGTATTAAAGATAGCCAATTTTCAACGGGACTATCAGAATAGGATAATTTATATAAAATATGCTCATCTCCAGGAAGGACTTCATTAATGTAATATTGCCATCTTTCCAAGGTTATATTATCTAGTATTTCATCTATATAACTTTGTGCTGCATGAGAGACACCCCATGCGTTTCCTAATTTACACACTAGACAGGCTGTAATGCACACTCCAAGTGCAGGAGTCGGGATAGATGTTCCAAGAGACAGTAGTAATTTGGCTGCATTGGGCTCATTATAAAAATTATTCATTTCATAGTGAACATTTATCAGATTATAAGCAACGTCAATAAATGAATTTGATCTCAGGTTCTCAGGAACATAATCAAAGCCCTTGACCTTAAGTAAAACTGACTTGAGTGCACCTACTAGTGGTTTGTTTCCGTCGCTAACCGCTTCTGCATATGCAAATCCTACAGGCCTTCTGTCATCTGCTAATAACTCACTCCATATTTTGGGAAAGATTGACACCATATTCGCAAATACATTTTCTTGTTCGGCACCTTGAGACGTTTTTGACAAATTCAATAAAGTTCTAACTGTGGTCCTTTTAAAAAAGTATGGACTAATAAGCAAGGATCGAATTATTTCATCCTCATCCTTCAAAACCCTAGAATTTAGAGAGTCTCTGAAATTTGTAAACGAAAATTCATAATCCTCCTCGTCCATAGTGAGGACATACTTTACACAATTCTTTATACAACTCTGTGCATCAAAAGCGTCCATTTCCTCTTCAACTTGACGTGAGGTGAAGTGTTTAATAATCTCACTAGTATGAAGAAAAAACATCTTTGCAGTTTTATTTAATAACCCCAAATCTGCAGCAAGATTTATTATTTCTACCTCGGACAAAAAATCCGAAGAATCAGAAGTCGATGTTTCAGTTCTTCCAAGCATTTCAAGTACGAAGTCTTTGCCGAACAATAAAACCTTCTCTCTTAGTATGTTAATTGTCCGAATCCAAGTGTATTCAGCAGCCATATCGTAAAGTCCAGATGAAAAAGCACCTACAATTTTATTAACTTCTTTAATCGAAAGGAGATTCGCATAGTTGGCTAGACCTTGTACATCATTAATGCTTGCGGGCAGGTTCGCTCCGTTTAGAGAACTCCATACCACAACATCGTTATTCATTCACCCGCATCCTTTCATAAAAAGCATTTCCGTCTTGTGACTGAAAGTATACCCCAATAATTTTAGGGTCTCCCGAAGCCAATAATGCATAAGCAGCCCTTTTCCTAGCACCACCACTTACCTTTATTTCACTTAGATTGGATTGGTTTATGAAGACATTATAACCTCTAACTCTACCTTCATTGTCAATAATAGTAATTCCATCAACATTCATCATTTCAATCAATAATCCTGTTAATCCATAAAACATTTCACTAGAGATACTATCCATTTTATCCCTAACTGCATAAAGTGCCTTTTGTGTGAGGTTTATAGGTTCCTTAAGCCAAATTCCATCTGATAAAAACGTATTAGGAAATATATAATCAGACGCTACAATAAGACATATAGTACCGTGCACTCTCTGAGCTGTTATCTGAAACAAGTTGGTGAATATTGAATCGACTGTTTCCCTATCTGTTTCTGAAATACCAGAGGTTATGTCTTTAACCACAGAGTTATAGTTATTTGAATGGTTACTATCGTCGTGGTTCGCAAATCTAAAGTCGATAATCAATTTGTTCTTTCGCATCCCGGAAATATTCATTTCAAAGTTACTCAAAACCTTTATTTCTATTAGTCCGTAATCAATTAGTTCTTCCGGAATTCCATCAGTATCAAATAAGATTTCAGTTACCGCTAACCCTTTGGGACCGCTAAAAGCTCTAATCAAACCATACTCAATGCAATTAGATTTAATATCCATGTAGACGAACCAGCCATTATTGCAAAAAGGAACTAAAGCCTTCATTGATTTTTCTAAATCCGAACCGTCTCTTTTTCCCTCTTTTGTCATCAGAATATAGTGGTTTGGTACCTGCTCAAGCGCAGTTCTAATGTTAAATCCAAGAACTAACGTTGGCCTAATTTTCTTAGACTCTTCCTCATACGTGCATATTTTCGAAACAAACTTAAGGAAGTTTTCATAAAATTTGTTAGGCACTGAAATTCTTTCCTTTTTTAATAACTCTTTCAGCCGACGTTTAACAGCTGAATAATGTATCTTAATCATTATATCTCAAACTACCTCCCAATCAAATTGCGACATTTATTTTACACGTTCCGACATATAAGCTCCACTGTAGGCATTTTTCTCGTTTGAGTGTTTAACTTTAAATAAGATTAACACTTTCTATTAGGTTGTTAATGAGTTCCAATATTAAAGTCCACGTTCTGCTAGGAGCCAAGTTTGAAGCTTAGCAGATAATTCAACTGTAATCTTTCCACATCTTTCCTTGAATACCTCCTAAGATCGCGAAAATAATCCAATAAACACAAAAATGCTAGTTCATTATAAACTGGCATTACTCAAATGTAATATATTCCACAAACACTCTGTCACGATAGAAGTAACATCCCACTCAACAACCCGCCTCGTACCAAGGCTTTTAACGGTTGCCGTGCTTGCCGGTTGCCGATAGTTTTTAAACTTCAAAAATGTATGTTTTTTCTCCATACCACATCCACATACACGTATATCTATTATTAAATACTTCTACTAATTTTTCGGCAACAACAGCAACCGTCGGCAACTTTAAGTTAATTTTTGCGAGGCTTGGATTTTGCTATTCTCAACCAGCTGAGAGGATGTATGTTTGTCTAGCAACGTTTACATTTGAATTTCAAGAGTGACAATATTAACCCCTATCGCCCCTCCAAAAGCCATGTATTCCTATTCTGCATCAAACTTTCCTCGAACCTTTAACGATTCCTATACTTTTTAACGAAAGGAGCAATCGTTCCTAAGAGGGGTGCATCTTTTAACGATCATGTGCAAGAAACAAAAAAGCACCGCCTTATACGATGCTTGATTTACCCAAGAAAGCCGAAAAGCCCAGCAATGCTGGGCTTCGCATGTTCATTAATTTTATCAATGATTGAGTACTTATTTGGTGGAGGCGAGGCGAACTCAACGCTAAAAGGACAAAGAAAATCCAGCACGATTCCAGTCCGATTGACTCTGCAGCGAGCAGTAAGTTCTGAATAGCGGCGGCACAAGTCTGACCTTTAGTAACTAAACATTATGAAATCGACTCAATTAACTACCCTTAAAACCTAGTTTGTCAGATTAAAATGATTTTGCGTTTCTTCGTAATTGCAATCAGCCAAATATGCTCGATACATTCACGGAGTTGGCTTTCCTCTTCTGGAGACATGTCCTTAAATCTAGATAGTAGATTAAGGTACTCGTCAAAATACTTTTTATCCTGATACGAATAATAAATCCTGCTACCAGCTAGATAATGATCATAATCATCGGAATCATCAAAAACTGTATAGTATTGTGGATCATAGTCTTTCTTTACTAACCACAGCTCAGCATCATTAAATGATTTAAATCGTGGTGTAACCATGGTTAGAGTAGGTCTAACTGATAAAGTTCTGTATATAATTACTCTTAATTCAACTTCGGAAATATCTTCATCTTCATACATATCGAGCACATAGAGCAGTTTATTATATTGCATGTTATTTAAATCCTCCAATGAACTTTATTATCTTATAATTTAGAATTACAGTATTTTATTATATTTTGGGTATTTCTAATGTTCGAGTTACCCTCTCGGCAAATGTTTTATGTGTGAAACTCTTGATTCAATTGCGCTCTGTGGCTACTTTTGGGTCAGGGGGTATGACATTAACTTAAAATCAACCGCCTTGGGTTGGTCAACTTTTTGGCTGTCACGTGGGTTACGCTTTAGATGATGATGAATTGAAGGCAAAAAGGCAAAATTCAGATTTAGAACTGGATTTTGCCTTTTATTTTCAATATAGATTAGCCGTATAACCTGTTACTGATTGATTTAAAAATAACTTACTTTTAATCTACTGATACCCCGTTACTCATAATTGCGGAAGAGCCTCGATGGTTACCGGAATTTAGAGCTTCATCTATATCACCAAATTTTGTTTCTATCTTGCTACAAGTTTGATATTACCATCGGCACTCTTTCCCGATTATGCTCGTGATTCCCAAGCGTACTTTTCATTTGCCTGGACATTTCAAGGTTAGACTTAGTAATTATTGTTGGATAACAATAATAAAATATTTATATTCTCGTTTGGATGACGAAGATAAAATGTTTGTTACGAAAAATGGCCGAGCACTTTCCCAAAATTCGATTGCTTCAATTGTACGAAGATATGCTCAAGCTGTGGGGCTGAAGTCATTGAATTGTCAACACTTCGGAAAAGCTCTTATCGCGAGGCAATATTATAATCGCGTGAACATTGAAGATATCGTTCTTAATTTAGGACATAGAGAACCTGACTCAGTATCTGACGTCATTAGCGATATTTCTCCCTACCTTCATGCAAAGGATGATACCTTCAACTTACAATATCAAGAATGATCTCCAAACACCTTGGAACATAAAGATCAGTTAAAGCGTCATTCGTTTTAGGACTCAAATTGAATGTAAAGGTGAAGTCATTGTAAATATACCTAGCAAGATTATCTCTAAGGCTCAAGAGCCGCGTTAGAGGCGAAACTGGGGCAACATAAACCCCTTAACTTCGCTTGATGATACCTATTCCACATGTATCAGAGCGTGAGAGAACTGTCGTTTCCCACCTAATCATAGAAAAAATAGCTGTCCTCATCGGCCACTGTTAAGGGGTAAGTCCATTTGGCTTACATTTTCAACTTTTGCCTTAACCTTGATATAGAAAATCACAAATTGGAGGTTGTTCGATAAAACCACATCATCCTCTCCATTTCTCCTCGTTATCATATTCAGGATTAAAACCTAATGGTATTTCTAAATGGTTTTCTTTATCTACGAACGCGTAAATGTAGCACTCGTCATCTCGCTGGGAACTAACAGAAACTTTAATGATAGTCTTGCCGACAATAAACTCATTGTAATATTCTTCCATTGGAACGGAATCCGGTAATTCTTTTTTTTCGTAATCTTCTTCTTCAGAGCTCCATCTATAATGAGTCTCATAAATTTCACCATTGCTTAACCTGACATCACCTTTAACGTGATAGTTAACAACGGTTCCTAGAAATTCTTCTACTACCTTTCCTAGAAGTAATTCCTCATATTTTCGAGTAAGTTCTTCTCCATGCTTTTTCACAAATCTTACTAACGCTTCGTATCTTGCTGCGCCTCCCAATTTATCATCTCCCTAAAAAATTATTTTTCTACTTTTTCCTGAGAACCTTTGGTCAAACATGTTTGTTCCTAAGAACCCCTTAACTACAAATCTTTACACTAACCTCTTCCATCTTTAATAGCTACAGTTCGTCGTAGAATATAAGGATTATTTCCATAGACAATTTTTAATAATATAGCATCTACGTTAAAGAATCATAGCTCCATATTTCCTATTTTCTTTAGAAAGTCTCGATATTTATACCGGAACTGGTTAATACCTACAGGAATGAGAAGTTGGGCATCATTACATATGTTTTACATAACATTTGTCAAACTTATCCTTATCTAGACCAACCAACCTCAACTATAATGATTCTTTTATTAAGAATAAAAATCTTGTTATACTTCTATGGAATAATTGCGGTCATCTAGAAGTTTCATTACTCCCATAGTAATAACACCATCCATTATTCAATCTTCCTTTCAATATTTCTAGGAAAGAAAAAAGCCAGTAACCCTCTCAACGTAATCTTGAGAAGCGGTTACTGGCTGGTTTCTTTCCCTGGCCAAAATTTTATTGTTAATTTATTATAGAATATCTTAGGTACTGAATCAAATATAAAGTTGTTATATTTTTTGTTTTTTAAGTTGCTGCGAAAACCCAAAGCGCGGTTATCTCGGAAAATTAGAGCATTTGTCACGGAATTTGGGTACACTTGCCTTGATATAATACTCTTAAATACCTTTCTATCTCTCAAGCATCGCTTCAACAAAAGAGAAAATTTCATCTCTTTACTGCTCTTTAAAAATCTGGTGCTAAGAAGAAGTAATAGACTCAAATATTTATTTCCCATATATCTAACGAGTAGCCATTATAAACACCACTTTAATTCTTTGAGTTACCTCAGTCTGTAGTGAGTGAAATAAACACCTGAATTTCTGAAAGGTAAAACCATTACGCTTATATTAAGAGAAGGCATTTTTGAGTTGATTTTTCTCCACAAAATATAGTTGACCCTCCTGGCAGCTTTCACCGATGATAGAATTCCAAACTTCACAATACATCTTCAACTGTGGTGCATAAAATTCTCTTAATCGATCCAAATCACTTTCTTCGTTAACTCGGTCCGTCTTATAATCAACAATCACCCATTCTTCATTTTCCTTGAAGGCCAAGTCTATAATACCTGACAGAATGACTGGTTTCTCATTCTCTCCTTTAACATAAGCATTGAGTGGATGACCATTGTCAATTTGCAACGAAAATGGCACCTCGGTATATTTTGATTCAGCCCTAGTAATTCTTTGCCACAAATCAGTTCTGCAAAATTCTTCGACCACCCTATAAACTTCTTCTTTACGCTCAAGCGATTCCTCATTTACTTGAAGAGCTAGGGTTATCACAGAATCAATATCATCGTTACCCTTGATAAGTTCCTCAAATACTTGGTGAATAACAGTGCCCCAAGCTTTGCCACCTCCCGCTTCTCGTTTAACACTTAAATCGATTCCCTGTTTCTTTAAGCCTGTGGGTGACACCATTTGGTAGCTAGGTTTTGCCAAATCAGACACCCATCTGGAAAAATGCTCACGAGCAGCAATAAGTTCTTGGGGGTTAACATAGGTTCCGATCTCATCAAGATTATCGCTGACTATTTCAATCTCGGATGCATTAAGTTCGTTCTCAGCGGAAGAACCTTGAAGCAGCAATGCCCAGGGATTTTTTCTTAAGTCCATATCTTTGAGACTTCGACTGATAATAAGTAAGTTTTTACTTCTAGTCCCCGCAACGTAAACTAATCGATATTCCTCTTCTTGCAGATATCGCAATTCTTCGTTTTCATAAACACTCCATCCGTCAGGTTGTGCAATGCGCTCTGAGTGATAACCCAGCTTACGATTGAATACATAGTATCCCTCTGGTTCAGTTCCGTGACGGCGAATATGAATATCAGCCTTCTGAGAGACTTCTTTAAACGGCTGAGCAAGAAAAACCACAGATGCCTCAAGACCTTTGGCTTTGTGTACATTCATGAGACGAACAACATTTTCTTCCTTTGTCGTAAGACTCAGTTCCTCCTCTATAGAGCTGCTTATGATCGCATTAAACTCTTGAACAATCTGATCGAAGCGCGTTTTACCATTTATTTCAGCCTTTCTCAAAAACTCTAATACCTGATAGAAATACGAAGCTCCGCTTTCGCTTTTCACGAACCCTAAAACATAAGGGAGCATCCCGAGGTCAGTCATAATCTTTTCGATGGCAACCGAAGGCATCATTTTTTCGGTCCATTGCAGATATTTTTTGAGCTTGTCTAATGCCTTTCCAAAGCGTGTTGCTAAATCTTCGTTTAGTCCTTCTGGTACATTACTATAAATTCTAAAGTAACCGCCAGCCTGCTTGATCTGAAAAAGGTCATCGTCACTTATGCCAAAGAACAATCCCCTTAGTACACCTACCATTAGTAATTGATCGTCCGGGTCAGACAACAATCGAAGTAGTTTATAAAGCTCTGCTAATTCTAGAGAGTCTCCTAAAGAACTACCTCCTGTCATGCTAAACGGAATTTTGTATTTTTCGAGGGCACGCGCGTAAAGATCCATTCCATCTTTAAATCGCAGTAAAATCATAAAGTCCTCAGGTTGTGCTTTACGAATTTCCTCTTTATTCGTCTGATCACTTGGATGTGTAAGCTTTAAGTTTCCATCGAGCGACCAACGAATAAACTGGGCAATCATTTCTGCATCAGCATTTAGAATCTCGTCCTTTTTCGTGAACTCTGCAGGGATATTTAGAACTTTTACGCCATAATCAGCCCCTTTTCCATTTGGTCTTAGGGTTCTAAGCGGACTAAATTCTGCTTGGTAGGATGATTCTTGTTCCGGAAAGATCGTTTGAAAGATGGGGTTGATCCATTGGCCCAGTGCTTCGACCGAACGGAAATTAGTCGTGAGCTGAACAACCTCTCCCCCGCTCTGAATTATAAGTTTCTTCACGAGGTTATAGGTATCTATATCTGCTCTACGAAAACGGTAAATTGATTGTTTGGCATCGCCAACCACAAAGAGGGAACCAGGATGAGGAATCAGTATGTGCCAATCTTTTTGATAGATGTCCTGACCCGTTAAGTAGAACAAGATCTCTGCCTGAATCGGGTCGGTATCTTGAAACTCATCTATCAATAACCTTGGATACTTACTATGGAAGTACGCCCTAACCTCAGGGTGATCACGCAGCATGTTGCGCGTTTTCAACAACAGGTCTTGGAAATTGAGTTTAGATTGTTTAAACCTGACCTGTTCGTAAAACTTCACAGCAGGAATCGTAAACTCCATTAATATGTAATGACAATATTCTCTCCATGTCTGCATCATAGGGCTTAAAATATTAACCGCGAACTCGTTAAACTCGTCTCTATACTGCTTTGCTTCATCCTTACTAATCCAGCGGTTTTGAGTAACACTAAATTCTTTATCAAATGCCTTTAGCAAATTGACAATATTAACGTCTTTGTTAAGGTCAAAGAACTTAACAAAGCGACTTGCCTTGAGAATGGCTTTTTGAAGATGATCCCAACCTTTTTCAGGTTCTTCATTGGGAATAGCGTTTATCGCTCGCTCAACTAAGTTTTCCAGAGTTTCCACGGTAGGTTTTAAGTCTGGTTTAGGCACCTCTGTACATACCATAGTTACGTCGGGGTATTGGGAAAGAGTCATAAAAGCTTCTTTTAATTCACCGGTAGGTACTCCGATATCATCTAACGTTTCCAGCAAATGAGAAGAATTCAATTTAACATCCATTAAATAACTTTCCCAGGCCTCCTCTTGAAGAAGGATTTCTTCAAGAGGATCGAGCTCTTCAAATTCCGGATCAAGCCCTGCCTCAATCGGTCGTTCCCTCAAAAGAGACGCACAAAAGGAATGAATAGTTCCTAGGAAACCCTGGTCTAAATCAACCAGTGACTGTTGGAGCTTTTCTTTAATACATGGATTTTTTTCCTCCCGATAGGCCTTTTCGAGAGTTATTTGAAATCGTTCTCTAAGTTCACAGGCAGCTTTGCGTGTAAATGTAATCGCAGCAATTTGTTGGGTTGTAACAGAACCACTTTTTACTAGGTTTACCATACGACCAACTAGGCTTGTTGTCTTTCCAGAGCCAGCGCCTGCGTCAACCAAAAAATTAACGAATAGCTCTTGCTGAAGTTTAAGTCTTTCCTCATAATCCGGCGGATTAGCCAATTTAGGCATAATTTCTTAACCCCCTAAATATATCGGTCATCATCTTATCTAAGCCTTTTTGGCTTCGGCTATGGCGGTTACATGCATCGCGATAGTCGCAATAATGGCAGTCGTTCTCATCGTCAGTCATGACAAACGTCCCTTCGGATAATAACGTAAACAGATGGTTGAGAATTTCATATAGACTGTCCCTTCGGACTTGTAGTCGGACGACCCTTTTCCCCTCACCTTTTTGAGTCGGAAAAATGTAACCGCTAAGAATTACCTTTGGATTGGTATGAAGTTCTTTCTCTGAAAAGAGACGTTCTAAGGCCAACGCATATAACCCATGTTGGAGTTGCCTGCCACCCTTGAAATACTCTTTATCACTATAACCAAAGGTACTGCCCGTTTTATAATCCCAGATCTTTAACCCATTTTCGGATTCATCGACCCGATCAATTTTCCCTCTGAGGAGAAACCGTTTATCGTTCGGTAACTCAATCGTGACCGCTTCAAAGTTCTCGTTGTTGTTAGTTTCTCCTGGATGCATTCCAAAAGTTAACTCAAAATATTTTGGGGCATCATCACATGACTCAATTTCTTCAGACTTCAAAAAAATTCGGCAGGAATCAAGAATTGATTTGCGTTCGTAATCGTATACTAACTCACTCGGAGGTGGCACACTCACTTTTTTCTGACTCATTAACTCATCGGCAATTTCATAAAGGAATTGTGCATGTCTCGCAGCGTTAAGAGGTTCACCTTTATTGACAAGTTTCTTATAGAACCGCTCAAAAATGCCATGATATAGGTCCCCTTTTGTCTTTGCATTTAACCATACGCCTTGGTCAAAGACTAATTCTTCGATGGGCCGAATTTTTAACACATACTTTAAGAAGTACGAAAACGGGCATCTTCCTAGCATTTCAAGTTGACTGCAGGACATTACTAAATCTTTTCCAACCGTAGGGTCCACTAATGATGGGTCAAAATTGACCTTTCCGTCAAACGGGGTAAGTTCTTCTGCCAACTGCCGCTTTGATTCTGCTTTTAATCCATCAAGGAGCGTTGGGTATAAGGTTTTAAAAGTATCAAGATCTGGCTTTTTGTTTCCCATTGATAAAACACTAAGCCACCATTCCTGATCATCTAATGACTCGTCGATATCTGACGGTGTGAAGCCTTTCCTATTACCAAGCGTTTCAATAAGCTCGCTGTAATCCAGCGTTTCATCATGAGCTTTCAATCTATACATTTGCAAAAGGATAGAACTCGGAAAAACAGCACGGTTTTCCAAGGTATCAAAGGCAGAATAACTGACCGTAAGGGTCCCTTGAACAGACGATAAAAACTGTACCATGTCGTATACTTTTTCTTTTGGCATATTACTCAGCAGAGGAAGACAGTGACCAATGCTTTCACGTTCTATATCCAGTAAAATTGGGTCCTCTCTCATTGTCCCAGGGAAGCGGTTAGCATCAAGGCCAA
This sequence comes from Desulfosporosinus sp., assembly GCF_014237355.1. Classification (NCBI taxonomy): domain Bacteria; kingdom Bacillati; phylum Bacillota; class Clostridia; order Eubacteriales; family Desulfitobacteriaceae; genus Desulfosporosinus; species Desulfosporosinus sp. The sequence goes on along the minus strand of NZ_JABZFS010000061.1, from coordinate 50,106 downwards.
CGATAAATACATTCTGACGTGATATCCATAATCCAGAGTTGTAATGATCGATATGTAGATGGCCTGGTTTCGGGCTCGATGCACTCACCCTTACACCTCTAATTAAGAATTCAAGTCTTCTAAATATATCATCTCGATTAAGATGAATAGCAACAGAATCTTCAATGATTTTTAGATTTCTACAAATGACCTTTTTGGCTTCATGGTCTGCTTGGCAAACAACTGAGCTGTAATGATCTACTAGAATACTCAACCATCTAGCTTTTTGAGCGTAGGATATACGACCTTCAGAATCTGGGTCTGGCAAGGAGGTAAATAGTTGAGCAAAAAATTGTTTTAACCACAGAAAGTTCTCCAATTTTGTTTTAGACGAATCATTGTCATGCTCGAAAGCCACATCAGTTATTTGGTTCCTGATGTTGATTATTTGATTGTCAATGGTCTCTAAGTAACGCTCTTTTCCCCAGCCAATACCAGAAGTCCTTAAGTAACGAGTAATGGTTGATTTGGGAGGGGATTTTTTCTCTGGTATCTTTAATATTCCATTACTGATGAGTGGAATTATGTCGGAAACTTTGAACCCTCTCTCAGCCCAAGATAACAATCCAAAATATAGCCTGCCTGGATTTGTGGCACAAATATCTATTCCTCGACCAAAGGTCACAGGGAGTTGATCGAATCTTTGTGCTAGGTCAAATAAAAGATGGCTATAAGGATTTTGCGTAGTATAAAAAATAGCTGTCTGGTCAAATGGTATTTTTTCTAATTTTATTCTGCGTAATACTTCACGTATTTCATTGGATTCCCCATATGCATGGAACATTTGTATTGGAAGTTCAGTTACCGGCGCATTTGCTAGGTCATTAAGGTAGAGTAAACTGCTATAGGGTTCATTAAGCTCGATACTTAGCGGTGATATTTCATTTTCTAGAGATGTTTGTAGAGGGATAATCCCTTTTGGTCTACTAAAACTGATCACTTGGAAATTGTTTTTCGTTAGAGCTTCTAAAAAGTTGCGTTCTAACGGGCGCATTTTTAAATTCGACGGAACGATGTAGATACATTGTGACGGGGTTACCTCCCCGGCTGCAAGCTGAAATAAATCGGCTTGATCTATGTACTTTCGGATATGCAACTCTTTGTCATATTCAGCCCATATCGTTTTTATATCTTCGCACTTATAGGGATTAACAAACATTTCTGTAGTGATATCATTAACATCAATTCCAGTCATTTTGAGATCTATAATCGAATGAGTTATGATGCTACATACGCTAGGTGTTATTTCCAAACTATTAAAATATGTCAACCGGTCTGCCTGACGAAGTCTTTCGAGAACCTGAATTGTAAATTCCATTGCCAAGATATCAGGAACAATTGAGCATCCGCTGTTTAAAAGTGATTTTTTGCAAACTTGCTCTGCTAAATTCCTTAAGGTTTCAGTTCTTAAGTTAAGAATAGTCAAGCCATGACGCGTTGCACTTTCAAGCAATTGTCGCCCAGCGGAAAAACTCGGAAATATGAGAATTTTTTCGCTTAACGGATTTTTAATAACAATTTCCCATAATTGATTTATAACTGGTTGCATAAACAGCCTCCCATAATCAGTTTATTAATCCATTATTTATGTGCTCACCCAAAAGCATTAACAGTATTTACGGATTTAATACATTTTCAAGGGAATTCTAGGAAATATCATGAATAAAACTTTTATGAATTGTATAAACTATTAGATTCATAACAACATATATGTTGTTATGTATACAACGAAAATTAAAAAGCTGGAAGAATATTTGTAACAATAAAGGAACCCTCAATACCCTTAAAAATATGGGTATTCAGGGTTCCTTTATTTTGAAGCGTTTCCTAGCCCTGATTCATTCTAACTCATTACGGAATTTTTCCATTTATATCTTACAGTCGAAGAGATTGTAAAATGAAAGAATCAGTACTACTTAAACGGGTAAATGAATTAAGTAAATAATCCTCACACATCCTGGACGAATATTCTAGTGCTTCCTTTAACTAATTAGATGCACATCTCTTAAGAATTCTATTTACCAATATTTCAATCTACCTTCTGTAAAAAGGAGAGCAATAACGGGCACTTTAATTGCCTATTATTACTCTATTTTTATACTAACAACAAACGCTTAAACAAGCTCTAATTTATCCCTTGCTAAATCTGTCAACATCTCACAAATTGAAGATTCTTCAACAAGATGTCTGATATCATTTTTAGTATTGAGTACATAATGTTCGGTTGATGTTATACGATCGTGATCAAAAATCTTTTTGATTTCCATAAGACAAAATTCGGAATTAGCCAAGATTGTACCAAATGTTCTTCGCAACCAATACACTGTTATATTTTTACTAAGCCCTGCTTTTTTAGCAAAGGCCTTAATGAGTTTATTCATCTCATAAGTGTTTAACTGAGTTCCTTTATCAGAGTAAAACAGATACCTTTTATCAAAATTTGCCACTGCTTTTAGTCTTTCTGGGTCTTCCAAAAAAACCTTAATGGTTTCCTCCACTCCCTGAGTAAGTATTCCTCTCCTCCAACCTGTTTTACCCTGTGCAAAGAGAAGGCTTAGTTCAAACTTGATTTTGTCCTCCGTCAAATTACATATTTCCACCCCAGGTCTAATTGCTATAGTTAGCAACATAAGTACCAAGGTAAAGTTCCTGACACGGTGTTGCTTATCATAAAAATAAGCTGCTTCCAACAATCTCATACTTTCATCAAAACTCAGGCATTTGTCACTCATGTTATTAGATTTACGACTTCTTTTAGGAATAACGAGTGAGGGGTTTTCAATAAGAATTTTACGCCTAAATAAATAATGACCGAACTGAACTAATGTAGTTACATAATCATTATAAGCCCAATCCTTTAGAGAAGGACTTTTTTTCGCTATAAAATCTAAAAGAAGCAACTCGTCTAGCGGTAGATAGAGCTCTCTTTCCTTATAAACAATTTTCTTTGCGCTCCTAAAATCCCAATCATCTTTAAGTTGTTGATTACTCTCAATATAGTTACAAAGTTCCATTAAAACTTTACGCTTTTTTTGCTTAGCGCTTTGACCCCACTTGTTAATGGATAAAAAATTCTCAATGGTCTCATACGAGTTCACAAAATTCACCTAGCCTTTTGATAGTATTATTCGTTATTTTTCTCTGCTCAAGACTTTTCAGATGCTGCTCAAAGTTTCGGATTGAAAGAAAAGCTAAAGGAAACTGTTCTTCCATTTTCTTTCTTATATCCTCATTCTTAAGCCTTAAATACGTGGCTGTTGTACTGATATGGGCATGTCCGAGCAATTCTGAAACTAAGGTAATATCAAACCCTGCTTGCAGTGCATTGACCGCATAGGTATGGCGTAAGCGATGGCTTGCCCCCTCAAGGATTTGGGCCTTCTCGAACACTCTCTTAATAATCTTACGAGTAGCCTCTCGACTAAGACGCTCACATTTATTTGATCCTTTACTACAAAGAAAAATCGGCTCATTTCCATCGGACAAATTCTTGATATCCGTACCTCGTGTTTTTTCCAAATAAGCCTTTAGTACTTCTTTGGTTTCGTTAGTTATCGGCACTTCGCGATCCTTGTTGAATTTACTTTGTCGTATTTTTAGAACTCCTTTTTTATAATCAAAATCCTTTAGGTCCAATTTGCCAATCTCACTAACACGTAATCCAGCATTCATAGCTGTAAAAATTAAAGAAAAGTCTCTTAGAGCAGTTTCTCGCTTTGACAAGGAAATCTCGAAGATTTTATTTTGCTCTTCCTTTGTTAAAAATTGTATAGGCAAGTCGCTTTCTGGCATTCTATCAATATCTTGAGCAGGAGAATCTTCTATGAGTTCCCTTTTAACCATAATCTTAAAAAAGACTTTCAGAATTCCCAATTTCTTGTTATAGGTTGTATTCGCAATCTCGTTTGATTGTTTATGAAAGTTTTTCTTACTTAAATATTCCAAAATATCAGTTTCAAGAACATTAGCCAACATAGGAACCACATTTTCCTTTTTACACCTCTGGATGAAACAGTTTAGTAATCCATTTAACTCAGTTTTTCGGTTTTCTACGGTTGTTGGACTCATTCCCTTTTCAATATCATTGAGATATCCTTCGACTGCATCTTTAAGTAGAATGGTTTCACCAGGTAAAGATATTTTAACCCTTTTCCTTTCTCCCTTTAAAAAGGCCAAGTTGTCGATTATATCATCAATACCTATTCCGAGTTGATCTAAAAACTCCTCTACTTGTAATTGCTCAATTCCTAAAGTCACAATATTCTCCCCCCATGGTCGGTAATTGTTCTTTAACCCGTTTAGACAGCAAGGTCTTTTTCGCGAAAAGATAGGGATCTAAGTGTTTGATAGATTTATGGCCAGCTAATTCCTTGATTTTATCCAGATCGTTTGTCTGATATGCCAATTCGGAAAATAAAAGGCGTCTAAAAAAGTGTGTAGCTCCTTTGGTTTCGATTCCCGCTTTGATTCTAAATCTATGGTAGAAATAACGGAGCTCATCATAGGTCAAAGGAGTACCAATTGAGTTTTTCCAAATAAGCGCATCAGAATTTTCCGGACTACTTTTTAGATATAGCTCAAGAAACAATGACGTAATGCCTGGTATCGGAAGAATTTGTTTATTACCGCCTTTTCGCTTAATCTTGATAGCATTTTGCTTAATTAGGACATCGGAACGCTTAAGTCTTAAACCTTCTATAGATCTTAACCCATCCGTTGCCATTAACGTGAATAAGCTAAGCCACTTCAAAGCCTCTTTGTCCTCCCAAAGTGCATCAAAAAATTTCCGAACTGTTTCTACTGGCAAAAGTTCTCCCTTTTCTTTTGGAACAACTTTAATATTATCTAAACTGTTACAAGGATTTTGATGGATATATCTTCTTAACTTTAAAAACTCAAACCATCTTCTGATACTTCTTAGTTGAAGTTGTGCTGAGTCCTTTGTAATTTGTTTTAGTTCAACCCTCATAAGTAAATAATTACGGTATTTATAGAGGGTTTCTGATTTTATTTGCCTAACATTTATGTGAATCGGATTATCTTGATCGACTTCCTTTGTTTCAACGAGCCATGTTAAAAAACTTGAAGCATTAAGTCGTGCTCTTTTTTGCCATGTCTGACCGACTTGCGTAAGGTAGTCAATAAACTCCTGAACTTTAGGGTGAATTTCTAACTCTACCCCAACATGATGAATACTCTTCTTCCCATACCAATTCAAAAGATTCACACATTTGTTACGCTCGATGTTCAATCTACTAAGGTTAAGCTTATCATAGTAAAACTTACAAATTTTCCTAAGAATAGTTTTCCTTTTTTTGTACGAGTTAGTTTTCTCCAATTCTTTGAGAACTTCAGTCAGAAATTCACTGTCTAAAAGTAATTGGTAATAGTTATTCTCTCCATACTTTTCACTAGCGATTTTTTTTATTACCTTAACTACAAATTGGCTGTGAATTAGGTAAGATTTATCGCTATAGATAGTTTTAAAATAGGAAGAGAATTCTTCTTCAAAATCTTCACCCTTGTTTATTGTCTGTAACTCTAAAGCAGGAACCCCCATAGCCTCTTTCATCTCCCTGAGCATTTTAAGGGTATTCTGCTCAGAATTATGACTTTTTAAACGTGGGTTGTCCCCAGTAGAACCGGACTGGGGACAACCCGAGTCTCCCCCAAAAATTTCTTTAGAGGTCAAATCTGAAAATTTTGTTCTATTGCAGGTAACATCTAAACCGTTGGATACGAGGTTATTTTCCATGTTTCATCCCCCTTCTTGTAAAACAAAAAACCAGCAACCTCTCAAACGTTAAACGTTGAAAAGTTACTGGCTTGGTTTATTTTCCTTCGCCAAAAATTCATTCATTTGTTTTAAGTTTACAACTTCAAACAACCATAATCAACTAATATTTTTGAAAATATAGTATTTTAACGAAGTTAATAATATATTAGGGTCTAAGAATCTGCTGATATTCCTCGTCTGAAATACTTTCCAAACGCAAAAGGGGTACATCAACAACGCCAAGCTCTAAGTCAATTTTGCCACTAGCATAATCACTTGTATATATCGTTATAGATCGGCTCCCATTCTCCATATTGCTCGTTTGGATGAAATTCCAGGCTCATTTTATGAGAATTTTGATCGTTCATATACCGAAATGCCTGTTCTTTATCCACACCTAAGACCTGTAAACGCTCAATAAGTATGAAGTTACCCGCGTGGCTGTCAAAGTTTCCCACGACCCAGTCCAAGACATGTTCGCGCTGAATGTCTTGTATTTGTTCAGTCGTTAATCTTCGCCAGTTAATGTCTTTTAGATTCCCTATAACCCCAGGAATTAGAGGTTGCACCGAGCCAAGTGCTCCCTCTGCTGACGTGTCGAGCTGTACAGGAACATGGTCACCATAACTGAAAATCCTCGCCGCGATCTTGGAAACTGTTTGCTGAATAAGCGCTCTAAACGGTTCCTTACTCCCGGATTTACTAACAGATGGCTTAAAAATATACTGTCGACCATAGTGGTCTGATATATGTCCTTTTTACCCGCTCCCCCTTTTATCTTCATAGTAAGCATAACATATCCTTTGGACATTTCTTTGATTGAACCACCTTGGAATCTTCGACTCACAGTAATCGATTTCAACAGACTCAGGAAGACAATCTATCATGGAGCACGGTTATAAAATCATTTAAAGAATAATAGGAAGGGTCAAATCACAAAGGATTTGACCCTTCCTATTGACTGTATGCTGAGTAAAGGTGACTCGTTTGTACCCTCACACCTTACCGCACTACAAGACACCAGTTTCTCACCACTAGTCTATAATCTACTCATCATACTTCTAGTGCAATAATTCATTACGAAAGGGCAGGGATTAAGAGTCCCTCGCGCTTACGAGGATATCCTCAACACACTATATTGCTGGACATCGTTTCCTAACAAGTAAGGATAAAGTCGGTAAATTTATCATATAGGCCTCTGGTACGCAACCCATATACCTCTTTGACATCAGCTTGGAATTCGCTACCTACGTCCCACTGATAAACTACTTTACTAAAAAAACTTCCGTTATCGCAGAAAACCTGATAACCCTGATCTGTGAGATAGAGGCTAAAACACTGCAACTGTTTACCTCGTACCTGGCAGATATATTCGAACTCTTTAAATAAGAGATCAATCTTTAACTCACCGGATTCAAAGTCTATATCGATCTTTATCTCTGTTTTATCTAAGATATCCTTGCCAAAGTGATGGACGGCAAAAAGTGCCACTTCTCGTTCTAACACTGATATCAAATCTTGATCAGGCAACCTGTCGACAATCAGAAAACTCTTGTTCGGACTCCCTTGATCTTGCTCTTGCATTCGGGTTCCTCCTCGTGATTCATGTAAGTTTTTTTACGATAAGTGTTCTACTTTTATATTCGCTGGCACTGCATTTAATTAATTGCTAACTGTTATCGTACCTTTGTCAGGGTCTCTAGCAAAAAATTTTATTTGCTTAGAACTGTGAACTCAACGTGTGTCAATCGACATCATTTTGGAGACGCCTAATTATTATTAGCACAAATCTATCCACTGAATCATCAATAACCTTCGCTCAACAAGTAAGTATAAAGTCATTGTATTTATTATAGATGTCCCAGGTAGGCAAGTCGTAAGCGTTTTCCAGGTCATTTTGAAAACCCCAACCCGTTTTGAACTGATAAACTAATTTGCTAAAGTAGTTTCCGGTTCGTTTGTCGTAAAACGCCTGATAACCATTGTTCTCCAGTATAAGGTTAATACTTTGAAGTTCTTTACCTCGTAGAACACTGTAATATTTAAGCTCCTTGAATATCATACAAATAGATAAGTGTTCTTCAAGGTCGTCGTCCTCAGTGAGAGTGACCTCTACTTCAATTTTATCCAAGATATCCTTTCCGAATAATTGGACGGCAAAAAGTTTAACCTTTTTTTCCATCATCGAATAGAATTCATCATCAGTACAATCGTCGATTATAAGGAAATTCTTGTTAAAATTCAATTTATTTTCTTTCGGTTGATTAACTTGCTCGTTCATTATTTGCCCTCCAGTAATGATTCGTTTTAAAGCTTGTTTCCTCTGACCTTCTTGGGTATCCTTATGGGTTGATCGCACAAAGCTAACAATAATGCTCAGCAAGTAAGCATATAGTTGTTAAATTTATTATAGAGGTCCTTCGTCGGCAAGCCGTGAGCTTCATGGAGTCCAGATTGAAATTCGCTACCGCTAATCCACTCATATTGGATTTTACTGAAGAACTTTCCATCGTCATAGAAAGCTTTAATTCCATTATTTAGGAGATATATGCTAAGGCATTGCAACTGTTTGCCATGGGCCTGACTGAAATATTCATACTCCTTAAACAAGAGGTGAATTGATAGCCATTCGCCATCTGGTTCATCGTAGCGAGTGATCTCTACATCGATTTTATCCAATATTCCTTTGCCAAAGGAATTGACGGCGAAAGCTTTAACTTCTCGCTCTAAAATTGAGGATAACCCCTCTTTATAAGTAGCATAATCGACTAAAAGGAAATTCTTTTTCGAACTCTCCCACTCATTTTGTTCTTTCAATTGATCTCCTCCTTAATATTTGATATGTGAGTTCCGCACGATGACAGCAGTGCTATAGAAGTGTTGAAAATTAGCCAACTGTTGTGATATGGCCAATATATAATTACAGTTTCTTAAAAAAGATCATGTTTGTATTCCCACCTTATATTCTTTTTAAAAGCATAAATTATTTATGCCTATGTTAATATGCTAATCTATGTTTAATTTAATGTCAAATAAAATAAAAAAGTTATAGTTTGATTAACGCATTGCATTAATCAAACTATAACTTTTAATAAAGCAATTTATTTTCCCTATTTTTAATAGTTACTTTTGATACGATTGATTACGTTGTACTATTAATGGTATTTTGTAATCAATTATATTGTTTAAAACACAATAATTTTTATATTATTTATTATTTTTTACATTTGCGGGGATTGACATTGTTAAATTGTCCGCGTTATCATTAATTATGACAATATTCGACATAAAGAGAAAGAGGTCATTTTATGAAGTTAGGAACTCCTGTCAATCACAGTCAATCTCGTTTTCAAAATCTAACCCAGTCTTGCCTAACGATTTGGGAGCGCTATTTTACAGATGAAGAACTTCGTGAACATATCCATGAACTTGCCCGAAAGCTCGATTGTTCGGCAAACACAGAGCAAGCACGACTTGACACCCTCGATTCCCATCTCTTAGGACTTAAGAAACATCTCAGCCCCACGAAATTTTCTCAAGCCCTCACCGCATTTACAAAGCTCTATCAATTTTTCAAGGAGCGTGGAGCGTTAGCGAACAACCCGTTTGTTTTTACTGAGGATAGTTTAATAAAAGCTATAATTACTCATCAGAATCCGCCTCCAGATGTATTGAAAAAAGGCATCCAGGAACATTTGGACGATCGCGTAAGTCGGCGGAAACTCGCCGTCGGTTCACTTTCCGCATACCGTAGCGATTTGAATCAGCTTTTTAATTATCTCATCGAAAACAACCTCCAGTTAACGGTTAATGCGATTGAAGCATACGCCATTTCTCTAACACAAAAGCAAAAAGGTGCAACCCTCTTTGCAGAATCAACGATCGCACGTAAAAAGAATGCCGTGCGTGCGTACTTGCGAGACGAAATTAAACGAAAAAACATTGAGCTTGATGAAGAGTATCAGAGCCATTTAATCACAAGCAAAAAAGACAAAACCCCAAAAAATCGACATACCTCACTGAATCTTGAAGAGGTGGGTCGTCTCATTGCATACATAGCAACTCTCGACCCGCGATCACAACTTGAAATCTTACTCCCTCTGCTCCTTGGCGCCCGGGCAAATGAAGTTGTGGGTATACAAGTCAAACACATTAACTTCATCGGCGGAAGCATAGAACTGTTTAAGACAAAAAATGGCTTGCCAAGAACCGTTCCAGTTCCAGCTTTTTTAGAACAAATCCTCAAGGATTATGTTAAATTACTGAAGCTAACTCATTTTGACTACCTTTTTCCAAACATCCAACGGAAGGCTATCAGTCCCAAAACGTTAACTGAACATATTAAAGTAACGATCATTGCCGCTGGAATTAAGCGCCCAACGACCACTCATGATTTTAGAGCAACTTATGCAAACCTACAGTATTATCACAATCAAATCGCCCTTGTAGAACTTCAAGAACTGATGGGCCATGAAGACATAGCAACGACCCTCCAATATGTTGGGAAAAAGCAACAGGATAGAAAGCCTCCCCTGAGCCAGCTTTATCTGGATTGGTCCCGTCTACTCATCCCAAATTGGTCAACGAAGTCCCATGCCTCTAACGAGACCACAGCACTTTATTATTATCCCCAAACCAAGGAAGAAATTGGATCAAATAATCCAGCAATCTTGTCGGGTGAACCTATTAGGACCTCGCTATTTAGAGTCGTTAAATAAAGCCTGTTACTTTTGAACTTGATTTCCTATGGTTTATTAGACGAAAGGACGGTCATCATCATGTATCCAACGTTTTCTCTATCGGATTTTAAAGTCATCATCAGCGGCCCAAGTATCGAGGTCTTTGAGTTTGAAAAGGGTCTTCGACACGGATACCAAGGTCGAGGTGGTCGACCCAGAAACGTCAGCACTCCTAACGCACATCAGCGTAGACAAACCCTCAGCAAAGCTCGCACTAGGATTGAACGCTTATCGTTTGCCAACTTTAACACCCACGATAAGTTTATTACACTGACCTTTGCTGAAACCCCGCTCTCTCTGAAACAAGCCAATACCGATTTCAAACATTTCATTCAAAAGCTTCGCTATCGTTTTCGTAATTTTCGTTATCTAGCCGTCCTCCAGTTCCAAGACAAAAATGACCGTGGGACCGTTCATTACCATCTGCTCACTGATCTTCCTTACATCGACCAAGTTGAATTAGCTGCCCTCTGGGGTCATGGCTTTGTCAAAATCAACAGCATCCGCCATGTTGAAAATGTCGGGGAATATGTCACTAGCCACTTAACCGATGATCCCTTTGATGCACGACTCCATGGTCATAAGATTTTCTTCACCAGTCGCAACTTAAAGAAACCAGTGATCGTTCGAGGCATCGAGGCGAAAGAAATCGCCGACGCCCTAAAAACAAAAAAAGAAGTATCCGCTATGTATTATCATAGTGAATACTTTGGAAAAATTAATATTACAAAATTTAATCTTAACTCGTTAGGGATAGAGACTCTAGAGGCCTAGAACCTGTCCTCGAACTCAGAGTCTAGGCCAAGCCTAAAACAAGAGGCAACCGCAATGGTTGCCTCTTGTTACATGTTTAGAATAAAAAAAATCGGAAATAATACTGCTCATTCAGAGGAAACTGGGATTGCATATTTATGCAGACACGTTTTTTCCAATAACCAAAAAATATTGCGGTCAGCCAACCATAAGCCGAGTTCTGTACCTCCGTATGGAGGTGATGATCATCTATCTCGAACCGCCGTTACCGACGGCCTCTAGCGACCTTACCCGGGAACAAAAACGGGCCGTTCATAGTTCCCCTATTCAGTCTTGCTCCAGGTGGGGTTTACATGGCCAGCCAGTCACCTGACTGCCGGTGAGCTCTTACCTCGCCTTTCCACCCTTACCTACTCGGAAGTCAGTCGTCAGAATCCAGAAGCCGGAATAGAACTAACCTGCTCTGACCTCTGGCCTCTGACAACTGACCTCCGCTATCGGCGGTATATCTCTGTTGCACTTTCCTTGGGGTTTCCCCCACTGGGCGTTACCCAGCACCTTGCCCTATGGAGCTCGGACTTTCCTCAGGAGCGACCTTTCAGTCCATGCCCCCGCGATCATCTGGTTGGCTTCGCTTAGTTATCTTACTAAAAAAACAAGCGTTGGTCAAATGGATGTTACTGGTTAATTGACTTTTGGTTTTTCTTTTGCCATTTCTTCTATTTCATCATCAATATCCATTAGCTCAGTTAGCCATTTCGCACGATTCGCATTATCCGCCAGAATGTTAGCTAACACCTTTTCACGTTGTTGTCGTAGAATTTCAGTTCTGCTCATCATTTTGCATTTCTCCTTTCAAATCCGGTTGTATCGAAGCGATAGTAATCCTTCTTAATAGACCTTGAGTATTTCCTTGAAAGAACTCTATTATCTGATTATTCCTTACAACCATATAGTAATATATTTCACAATTGATGTCAAGTGGTAATAATATCTTTCACAAATAAAATCCACGTTTTTTATTTTCATAATTAAGATCCCCTATGGAGACACTCTTTATCTCATAGGGGATCTTATTCTATTGCCAAGGTGAACGATTAACTGAACTAACTCGTATTTCAATTCCTTGAAGGGCTTTCTCCTCCGTCAGGTAGTCGTAGGTTGCTTTAAGCATAGGGGCCTCAGTCAAAAAATGCCCCAGATCCCCAACAGCCATGCCTCCTTCTAAGGCATCGAGGACTGCATGATGGTCAACGTCCCCTGTAATGAGAAGATCAGCACCCTTAAACAATGCTTTAGGTACGAACCGCGCACCACTCCCATTGACTATCGCTACTTTTTTCACTTCTTTCTCTAACGAACCAGCTAAACGAACCCCGGTTAGCTCATAGGGTTGTGAATAAACTCCTGATTGCTTTAACTTGTCTAAAAAGCTCTTCCATAAAGCCCCTAAGGGTTGCGGACGGGTCAAATATCCGCTTACTCCATACCCACGTTCCTCACTATCTCGGCTGGGATTGATATCATACACACGCTCCAAAGGTTCCATCTTTTCCAGCCCGATTAATTCTCCTAGGACTCGGCTTGAGGAAACTATAGACTGATCCAGGTTCGTGTGAGCAGCATAATACCCGATCTCATGTTGCAAAAGACGCAAGGGGACTTGGGCGGCGGCGTTATCCGTTCTTAGGTTCTTCAAAGGACGAAAAATAATTGGGTGATGTGCCACGATGAGTTGGGCGCCAAACCCTTTCGCTTCTTCCACCACTTCCATGGTTCCGTCCAGGGTAATCAGGATGCGCTCGATTGTTTGGGAACCATTTCCAACGAGTAGTCCCACATTATCCCATTCTTCAGCCCAGGATTTTGGAGCGATCTTTTCAATTAACTGGGCAACTAGTCCAACGCTTACTGCCATTGACGCATTCCCTCCACTAAAACTAAAGTCAGTGAAACTTCTCTTATCTTAGCCGCGATCTCAGTGCTTTTCGATTTCTTCATTTGCTGTATCTGCCTTAATAACCTGCCCCGATATTCGTCAAACTGCTCGTTCAAGAGATTGGGGCGTTCTTCCAAGATTAGCGGCCCAAAATGCCAAACAAGCTTATGTACCAAGTTTTGATAGTCCGATTCCGGCAGCTGCTCTTCCTCAAGAACAGGACGCAATCGCTGAGACCAAGACTGTTCCATCTTGAGCAATTCGTTCATCTTCCATCCTTCGACCTTTGAAAAAGCCATGACGACATAAATTCGTTCCTCTTCTTCCACCAACCGCTCAGTCTTCAGAAGCCAGCCTTCCTTCAGCAGGGTCAATCGAAGAGCTCCTTCTGCTCCCTGTGGTTGAACAATCAGATCAGAGATACCCCTCAAAATGTCCGGTCGCGCCGAAAAAATCTCTAGCATAGTTCGTCCACCCATTCCCGCAAGAGTTAGGACATTCACTTCCCCCATCTCAAGGGGCATTAACCCATCCCCAAATCTTACATCAATAACGGCTTCTAAGCTACGACCTTTAACCGCAGCCAAGGCCGACTCATAAGGCCCTTCATGGACATCAACAGCGACTGCTTTGGCTATTTTCTGTGCTTCATAGAGGGATATAGGCAAATAAGCATGATCTGTCCCTATATCTCCGAGATTAGCACCCTCTGGCACAAACGAGGCGACAGTTTGAAGCCTCGGGCCTAAAATTACTGATACTGCCATAGTTTCACCTCAAAACGGAACATTCCTAATTAGTTAATTTCATTTATCCATTATAAACTATCATGTAAATTTATTATACCCAAAAAGAAAACTCCTGAACTCACTTTGACTTAAAGAAAAGGTGGATAGATTTAACCTACCCACCTTTTCTTGGAACTATCTTTAATATTTCATTGAAGACCTTTCTAAGGACGATTCTCTATACTGCACCATAAATTAGGATACTTCCCTAACACTGTTCATCGTTCCAGGGAAACCGACCGAAGATTGTGCGCCTGGATCGACTAGGATCTCGATTAGGTAAGGACGGTAGGCACTAAATGCTCGTGCTAAGGCATCCGTGATCTGCTTAGGCTTTTCAACTAATTCAGCCTCAACACCCATTCCTTTGGCAACAGCGGCAAGACCTAGCCCCCTTTGAAAAACAACCACAACCACCGGGATATTGTGCTTTGCAGCCGTGGCAAGCTCTTGAAGGGACACACTCAAACTCGCATCCCCGACGACATTTACAACTTGACGTTCTGGATAAGCAAGCTGAGCGCCCATTGCCGCGCCAAGGCCCCACCCTGGGGCAGCAGCTCGATCTGTAATTAAAAATGTTCGAGGTTCATAGGCCTCATGTAATTGATTGGCCCAGATTTGGCTTAATCCGTGATCTAAGGTCACGATAGCATCCGGTCGGAGCCCCTTGCGAACCTCGACAATCGCCTGCTCTGGTTTGAGAGGACCATACCCCAAATCCCTCAGACGGTCTATTCTGGTTCGTTCGATTTGAAGTAATTCAATTCTTTCTAGAGCCTCTCTACTAGGTTCATATTGACGGTCGCGAATAAATCTACTAAGCTTGCGAAGGAAATTCTTGATATCTGAAGTGATCATTAATTCCGTTGAGTTCTGGTCCGTGACGTCTTTTTGATCCGCTCTGATATGAATGATCTTACATCCTTCTTTTAAGCAATTGATTTTTTCCGCACTCCAACTATTAATCCCCCCATCTAAATTCAAAACAAGATCTGCTCCTAGAAGGGTTTTTTCTCCAAGGGGTGTTTGGCACATAGTCCCTGCCATTCCTGCATATAGAGGATGATAATTCGGAAAACAATCTTTGCCCATGAGAGAAGACACTACAGGAATCTGAAGTAATTGAGCCAGGTCAATAAGGTCTTCACCGGAACTCCCAAGAGCAACTCCTCCACCAACCATAAGAACAGGGTTTTGTGCTTCTTTAATCAACGTATACACTTGTTCTAGCTGGCTGTCTGTGACTTGCATTGCTCTAACAGGCTCTGCATTTTCCTTCACTAAGTAATTCTCAAGGTTAATTTTCAAAAATTCCTTTTGTACCTTCAAAGGGAGATTAACTAAGACCGGGCCTTTCCTGCCCTGATTAGCTGCTTTCCAAGCCTCACTCATTACCTTGGGTAAATCAGATGCCTTTGTAACAAGGTAAGTAGCTTTAGTTACTGATTGAGCCCTTTCGACAATTCCTCCGTCTTGGACTTCTTGAAAATCTATAAAGGCAATTAGAGGAACTGAATCCTCATTAGCACTATAAAAGCCAGTCAGTAAATTAGTTGCACCTGAACCAGATGCAATGGTGCAAATCCCAATTTTTTCGGTAGACCTGGCATAGCCATCCGCCATAAATATTGCGGTCTGCTCATTACGAACATTAATTATGCGCATGTATTCCCCTTCGAGGACCGCCTCATACAAGGGAAGATTCGTTGCTCCTGGAAGACCGTAGACTTGGGCTACTCCCTTATGTTCTAAAAATTTCACTAGGAACTGTGCCCCTGTGATTTCGACTTCTTTTACAAGCTCATCTGCAAAATAATGTTTTACTTTTTCTCCGGTTCCCCAAATCGTCATATCTGTCTCCCCCTTTAGATGTTTTTTAAGACTAAGCAAGCAAATCACTTCTATTGTCAACTTTGTATCAAGTCTCGGTTTCATATATTAAAACAACGTTTTACTTAATGCCGATACTACGTTTCCTCTTTCCAGTACCATAATACATGACAACGGGCTTGCTTAATTCAACCCTAGTTTGTGCATCATTTACCCATTGATGATCATTAGAACTTTCGAGATTGGACTTTCACAGCAAAAAGTTTTGTTTCAATATATAAAACGTTGTTTCATATATTGGTTAAAAGAAAAAGGCGTTTCGCCTTAAACTATTTGTTGTAATATTCTATCATGTAATACGATCTATATGCAATACCTTTTATCTCCATAGATAGCTTTTTATTGATTATATAGTTTTCCTTATTCGACCGTCTCTTCTACATAAAACTGGACTTTAACGTCATTCTTAGCTTCAATCACTAAGCATACATCCTCTTCAGTGGGGTTGTAATTTACATTAATAACATCGTCTAAGTTGATCCAAAATACTTCGTTTTCTACACTCCATACTGAGACCTTATCGTCTGCTACATCAATATTCCCTACAACCCCAAAATCCAGAGTACACTCCACAACAGCAAGTATTTCTATACACTTGAGATATTTACCGAACAACTTCTCCCTGAGATACTTTACGAATTCAATTTTTGAAGATAAGGTTATCATGTCACTGCCCCCCTAATAAATAATTATAACACATTATTAGGAGCAAGACATTCCCGTGGCCAACATCAAAAATACATTCTGACCCTTTCTGACATCTCGCCTGTCTTTTAGAGCGGTAGGGGGCATGCCCCCTACCACAAATTGTTTATTCTACTTTTTAGATCGATAACCTTCTGTTCGATTATTTGGGCAGTTTTAATAAACTCACTCTTTTCCTTACCTGTAGGATCATCCAGTCCCCAATCCTCCCGGTATTTACAGGGCAGAAACGGACAATTCACGTTACATCCCATGGTAATTACCACATCGACTGATGGAATGTCGGAAAGCAATTTTGAGGTTTGAGTTTGGTTCATATCTACTCCATAGAGTTCATTGACCACTGCAACTGCATCCTGATTAATCTGTGGCTTGGTTTCAGTTCCTGCTGAATAGGCCTCAAAGGCATCCCCTGCAATGAGCTTTGATATTGCCTCTGCCATCTGTGACCGACAGGAGTTATGAACACAAATAAAGGCAACTTTTATCTTCTGAGACATATATTAAATCTCCTTTAAAAGCCATGCTTTGGCAGGCTATTTTCGTTAAAAAACTTGCGTTTGAAAAAGAGTGCTGAATTTACCAGGGCGATCATAACCGGCACTTCAACTAAAGGACCGATTACAGCAGTGAAAGCCACATCTGATGCAATCCCGAAGACTGCAACGGCAACTGCTATGGCAAGTTCAAAATTATTACTTGCAGCTGTGAAAGCAAGGGTTACCGTTTGATCATATCTGAAACCGCCCTTAAAGGACATATAAAAGCTAACAAAGAACATAATGGCAAAGTAAATTAACATAGGTATGGCAATTCTAACCACATCTCCAGGATTATTAATAATCTGCTCTCCTTTGGTTATAAACATAATAACAATGGTATAAAGCAGTGCTATTAAAGCTAAGGGAGAGATCTTTGGAATAAATACCTTTTCATACCACTCTTTTGTTTTAATTCTTATCAAGCTGAATCTTGTAATAAAACCTGCGGCAAAAGGAATACCCAAATAAATAAGGACGCTCTTTGCTACTTCCCACATGGAAATATCCACGACCTGACCTCCCCAGGAAAGTCCCAGCCACTTAGGTATTAGTGTCACAAAGATATAAATATAGACGGTGTACAAAAGAATTTGGAAGATAGAGTTAAGCGCTACCAGTGCAGCACAATATTCATTGTCACCTTTAGCCAGGGAATTCCAAACAATAACCATTGCAATACACCTAGCAAGCCCTATGATAATAAGTCCAATTGCAAAACCAGGTTTATCTCCAAGGAACAAAATTGCCAGCACAAACATTAAGATAGGTCCAATAATCCAGTTTTGGATAAGTGAGAAGGAAAATATCTTTTTATTTTGCGTCACTTTTCCGATCTCTTCATACTTTACCTTGGCAAGAGGTGGATACATCATAATTATAAGACCTACAGCTATCGGCCATGATATTGTTCCGGTGCTGAATTCACCCAGTGACTTTGCTAAGTCAGGAAAGAAATACCCACCTAAAACACCGACTGCCATAGCGATAAATATCCAAAGTGTCAGAAATCTGTCTAAAAACGATAACCTGGATTTTTCAGTAGTTTCCACTTAAATCATCCTCCCTAAATCTATTCACAGTTCATTGTCTTGCGCTTTAACCAATCCTTTAAGTTTTGTAGGTCGTTCTGATATAGTTCTAGATTCCTCAAGTTGTCATAGACCAAGCTATCTATAAACTTTATACGCTCATCTATCGCCAACGAATAGTAGACCCACTGGGCATGTTTGCGGTCTTTCACCAATTCGGCATTCTTCAGATAAATTAGGTGCCTTGATGCTTTAGCTTGTGATATTTGTAAGGTTTCCATGATATCACAAACACAGAGTTCTTTTTCGAATAATAGGTTTAAAATCCTTAACCGTGTTTCATCGGATAGAGCCTTCAGTGCATCTAACAGGTTCTCCATTAATTCACCTCTTTTCTAATCTATATTCTTATATTCGCTTAAGCGATTATATGAGTATTATACACCATAATGTATTAAAAGAGAATATCATTTAGGCTTATAAAAAAACACTACGCGTCTTTTTACTATACATGTCTTTGCTATGAAAGAAACTTAAGCGCTATGTCATCCTGAACGAGTGAAGTATCTTGACCCAATATAATTTTTCCATCTCTCAATGATGCTGCTCATGCAGCATGAAAGTCTGATAGGCTAAAAAAGAAGCCCTTTTTCGAAGGCTTCTTTATCAGCAATATTCTAACGGTATTTACCAGTTCGAGGAATCTCCTCCATCTTACTTATAAGTTTCAAGAATCTTAGCTATATCCTTTGGCTTCAAGACCTTACCAACGGAAACAACCTTCTCATCAATGACTAAGGCCGGAGTTGACATTACCCCATAGGCCATAACCTCCTGAAGATCGTCGACTTTAATAATTTCCGCTTGTATGCCCGTCTCTTTTAATGTTTTCTCGGTATTTGCTTTCAAGGTCTCACAGTTTTTACATCCAGAACCTAAAATTTTGATGATCATAATAATCCACTCCCTAATTATTTTTTTATAATCCCAAACAAAACCTATAACAGGCACTTAACACAAGTAGTGTTTCCACTAGTCTAAAAGATGTTCCGCTACATCAACAGATAACCAACGGCATTGAAGAAGTATCCAATGATAAGAATGCCCAGAGTAACAATCCCCGCAAAGATCGCTAAAAGTTTTATCTTCACAACTTTATTTAATAATATCATAGAGGGCAGTGAAAGTGCTGTTACAGCCATCATAAAGGATAAGGCGGTTCCGATTCCTACCCCTTTTAATACTAAGGCTTCAGCAATCGGCAAGGTTCCAAAGATATCAGCATACATTGGCACACCAGCAAGGGTAGCTAATAGAACCGAATACCATTTATCCTGGCCAAGGACCGCTGAAATAATGGTTTCTGGAATCCAATTGTGGATGGCTGCACCTATACCAACCCCGATGAGAATATAGAGCCATACTTTATTAATAATCTCTAAGACCTGATCTTTTGCATACTCCATTCTTTCACGAATCGTCAGCTCTTCTTGTTCGACATCAAGTACCTTATTGCCAAAGACAAAGGGTTCTACATACTTTTCGAGCTTTGCTTTACTAATAATTGATCCTCCAATTACTGCAAGGACAATTCCGACAACCACATAAGCTATGGCAATTTTCCAGTTAAAGATACTGGCAAGCAAAATAACGGATGCTAAATCTACAAGCGGAGAGGATATTAAAAAGGAAAATGTGACTCCAATCGGCAGGCCTGCGCTAGTAAAGCCGATAAACAACGGAATGGAGGAGCACGAGCAAAAGGGTGTAACCGTTCCAAGTAAAGCTCCTAATATATTTGCTGAAATTCCATTGTATCTACCTAATATCTTTCTGGTTCTCTCAGGCGGGAAAAAACTTTGGATATATGAAATTGTAAATATTAAGACTGAAAGCAATATGAAGATTTTTATGACATCATATATATAGAAATGAATGCTTCCACCTAATCGATCCTGGATGCTTAACCCAAAAAGGTTTTCTACCAAACGCTGTACTAAATCATAAAGCCACTCCATTCTAAGTAATTGATTATTTAACCACTCAAAAATAAACAAACAATCATCCCCTTAAAAGTCAAACTTATCTGGCTTTCCTCATATTACACCTTTATTTCTTAGCCGTAAGTTCTTGTTCAGAACCTCATCTATTTGATAATGAAGTCTTTGTTTCTTCAATTTGACGAAGAATAATTGCTTCAACAAGGTCAACCATTTCGTAAACCTCCTTGTTTTTTACTGAGTATATAACCTTAGATCCGTCTTTCCTGCTTTCAACAATACCCTGATTCTTCAATACTGTAAGATGCTGAGAGGTGTTTGACTGTTCAGAATCAAGATTAGGTAGGATATCACATACACACAGCTCACCATTTCTTAATAGCTTAACTATTTGAATTCTAGTAGGATGAGCCAAAGCTTTAAATACATTTGAAATAAGTTGGTTGCCCATATTTGACAATTCTCTCACCTCGATTATTTATTATATTAGAAATATCTAATATGGTGAATTTATTATATGTTATCCCTCTGTACCTGTCAAATGATACAATCGCCAAAAAACTCCCAGACTTTTCTGGGAGTATTCTGAGAAATATTCATTTCAGATTTGAGGATCACAAAAATTACTATGAGATTAATCCCAACGTTAATTGGGCCAAATTCTTATAGAATACCGTTCTGGCATTCTCTAGAATTCTAATTGAGAAATCCTTGATCCACGGGCTCAGGAAATTATTAAAAAACTCTTCCTTCATTACTAACCACTGCTTGTCACCTGTTTCGATGTGTTTAGCAATAAGGTAATACATAAATTCAAGTTCAGTTACAATATGATCGGGAGGCTCTTTAAACTCATCGGATAAATTCAGCCCTGCTTGACGGTAAAACTGTAATACCTTAACGGTAGAATCCCCCATGACTCGACGCTGACCTTCCAAGTAGACAGAGCCATAAGGAGGTGCTAAGAGATCAAAAGGGCCTATAAATAATTTGGCATAATCTACTGTTAAATCTTCAAGCTTTGATTTGCTGTCAGATAGGGTTTTCATCTCATTTACTATAGGAATGAGTTCAGGTTTAAGGTTCACTAGAGTCTGCTCTGAAAGAGTTAGTATTTCTTCCAACCCATCCGTAGGGGGACCATAAAGAAGGGAAATCAGTTTATAGACATTCGCTGTTTGAGTTAAATCTTGAGTATATGTGGGAGAGGTCATAAATCACCCCAACCTTTCGATTTTGATTTCGACTAGCCTGCTCCCAACAGGATTCTGCAAACGGGCCGTTCTGACCCGTTTGCAGCTTTATACTTTATGGGGAAATTCCTGCCTTCAGTTGCTTTCCCTTAAGCCAACACCAGGTGTATAACATAAAAGTATTTAAGCTTAAACCAAGACTTCTACTGAAGCTTATTCTTTCCTAAAAGTGACGAATATAAAACACTTTAGGCTTAGTGCCTACATGGGGTTTTAACTGTTTGTAACCATACTGGGCAATTAGCTTATTGACTTCACTCGCTGGATCATCGAAGTCCCCGACGATTCTTGCCCCGGAGGGACAAGAATAAGCGCAGTAAGGTTGTTCATCTTTGGCTAGGCGATGATCACAGAGGGTACACTTTTCGACGACTCCTTTGGGACGAATTCCGGCGTAAGTTGTAGCGCGTTCAGGATTATAGTAGGGAAGTTTTTGCCCAGTCTTTTGAGCGGTCTCCTGCCCAGATGACGTCCCTTTATCAATAAGGGTTGTCGTGTCTCTCCAGAAAATATGTGGTTCTTTAGAATTAAAGTTAATGACATCATAGGGGCAAGCTTGCATGCAGCTCTTACACCCAATACATTTATCAGGATTATGCAGGGTCAGGCCTTTGTCATCCTTATACATTGCTTTAGTGGGACATGCTTTTACACAAGCAGCATTATCGCAATGATTACAAAGGGTGGGTACATACTCATAGTTTACATTAGGGAATACACCCGTTGTTCGCTTTAGATGATGAGCCCAGAACATTCCCTGATCGACGTTATTCTCACTCTTGCAGGCTATGCCACAGGCTCCACACCCGACGCATTTATGCAAATCAATTACCATTCCGTATCGTGCCATTGTTATTCACCTCCGCATTTTAGGGTTTATTTACACCTTTTCGATCTTGATTCGGGTCACTCCACCATGGCGGGCGGTACTTCCACTTAATCTTTCATAGTCAGCCGGGAGAATTTCATTGTTATTTCCACCTCGTGGAGTTCGTTTTCCGTAATCTAGAGCAGCGATTTTACCATAGGCCCAGTGTCCTTGACCAAAGCACTTACCAACTGTTCCCGGCCTAACCCCTTCCCACAGCTTTGCACTACAAGTAATACTCCCGGTTGGAGAGGTAATACGGATTTTATCCCCGGTTTTAATGCCCAGCTTGTCACCATCGACAGGATTAATTTTAGCAACATCATCCCAGGCCTCATCTCCTGGGTCGACGTCCTTAAATTCCTGATACCAAAGAGTATTTGCTGAGCGAGCTTCACGATTAAGCCTTGAGCGATGCTCGAAGAAAATGAAGGGATATTCAGATTCCTCTCCCCAACGGAACGGTTCTTCGTAGTGAGGGACAAAAGCAAGTTCGCCACGGGCTTGGTATTTGGTTACCTGCAGAACATCATCAATGTTTGTTTTGTTCTTTTCGGCATGCCCATTAAGAGCCTTCTTCAAGGTCTCACTGTAAAACTCGAACTTCTTGGTTTCGGTTCCAAATTTATCCCAGTTTTTGAAATAATCAGGTTCAACAGAATTCCAGACCCCTTTATCAACGAAATCCTGCCAGCCGTTAAGGGTATCTCCTTTTTTCTCTTTACTAGGATCCCACACGTTCTGGGTTAACTGCTTAAGCAAAGCCATGTTGAATTCCATGGGGGTTGTTGGCGACTTACCTGATTCGGGGTCTTTTACCTCCTTCATAAAATAATCAAGGAGATTAGGGAAGCCTTTCTTCGCTAACGATTCGGCAATCATCCAGGTAATTTCTGTTTCATCAATTCGCACATCCCAAATGGGCTCCACGACGCGTTGTTGAATCGAGGCAAAAGCAATCTTATTGGCCTTACTTTTGGTAAAGGCCCACTTTTCAAAGGCGTGAAACGCTGCTGGGAGGACAATATCAGCATATTGTGCCATTTCGGAAGGGTTTGTTGTTATATGAACAAGGAAGGGAAGTTGTTCTAGAGCTTTCTCCCATCGTTGTGCACCTGAACAGGAGAAGGGGAAGTTACACCAGTATGCTAAAGCCATTTTAATTTCATAGGGATTTTTGTCAAGCATACCATCAGCGACGCGGTTCGTTACAACGCCTCCGCCCGTCTTTCCGCTTTTTAAAGCAGGGAATTCCTTCGTTCCACGCTGATCAATCTTCTTGAGTTTAGTCCCCTTTTTGGAAAGATCGTCCTGGTAGGCTTCATAACTTGGAACTTTTCCTGTTGGAACACTTGAGCTCCTCAAGGTTCCTCCAATATTTTCAACAGACCCAACCAAGGCATTTAGAGCATGGGTTGCCATTGCTGTATAGGCTCCGCGGACTTGCATCGAAGCTCCAGGTGATAACCAAGAAATAGCGCGGGGTGCAGCTTTAGCGAATCCTCTAGCAACACGGATGATTTGTTCGGCGGGTACTCCAGCCCGTTCTGCAGCCCATTCCGGAGTACGATCCTTTAATTCGAGATTCCACCACTTAACGATTCCGAAGGTAAGTTTTTCTTCAAACATATCTTCAGAAACGGGTTCTCCCTTTTTAAAGAGATTAGCTCCATCTTTGAAATCCCCAACAAACTCTTTATTCCATAATCCCTCACTGAGAATGACATGAGCAATAGCTACAGCTAAAGCACCATCTTCCCCTGGAATAACCGGCATCCACTCCTGAGCTTTGGCAGCCGATGCAGATAGGCGAGGGTCAATTGCCACAACGGTGGCTTGATCTAGAACCTTACCCCACATATTAATGGCATGGGGAACTTGTCGGTTAGAGGCAACAGGGTCTGCTCCCCAGAGAAGAACATACTGGGTTTCGGCTAAGTCGTAATCCCGATAGTCCCAGTAGGCTTCAGTATAATAGGGACCAAATTTTTCAGCTTCCGCACAGATTGCACTGTGAGAGATGTTATTCGGAGAACCGAAGATTTTAGTGGTTGCATCATACAAGATATCTGCCATTCCCGAGTAACGTCCCCGCATGAGAACATACTTCTCGGGTTCATTATTATTGCGAAGCTCCATCATCTTGTCTGTAATGGTATCAATTGCTTCTTCCCAGGTGATGGGAACAAACTTAGGATCTTCATTGCGTCCTTTTTTAGGATTTGTACGTTTCATGGGTACTTTAACTCTGTCTGGATCGTACATCTGTTGAATGGCCAGATGAGCGCGTGGACAAACTTTGCCATGACTTGCCTTACTGTTCGGATTTCCTCTTACTTTGGTAACCCGGCCTTCAACTACATACGCTTGCATGGCACACCAGGTTGTGCACCCTTGACAAACGGTACTTAGCCATTTTCCTTCATCGGATGCCGATGTATTTTCACCTTGAGCTAAAGCTTTGAGGGCTGGAAAACCTGTTGTTCCCGCAACAAGAAGCCCTGTTGCCGCTGAAGCTTGTAGAAACCTTCTACGTGTAATTTCCATTGAGATCCACCTCGCTTATTTTTATGAGATCAGAAGTAGTTTTTAAAACATAAAGGGAAGTTTTATTTGACCAGCTATGAGAACGATATGCTTAAATGTAAATCCTCCAACAATGACGAGTGTAGAAAGAGTAAGGGCCAATCCCTTTGACATTTCTGAGGACTTGTTTTTGATGAGTGAATAGAGACTACCTAGGAGCGGAAGAACCAAACCACCGAGGATGACTAGACCAATCCATAATCCACCGAATTGATCCATGAGACTGGTTGCTGTTGTAGAAGTCTCTAGAGCCCCACGACTGAGGGAGATTTGCCAGCTCAGTACAAGAATCAGTTGAGCAGCACTTAAAATACAGAATAGCACGGTGAAATTAAATCCTTTAGCATCAGAGGCGGCAGCAATTTCCCTTCCGACCTTTTGTGGTACCCCGAAAGATACTCCAAGTTCTTTAATTAGAATGAGGAGTGCAGTGCCTCCTAATACGGAAGAGACCAGGAATAGAGCGACAACCATTCCTCCAACCCAAAGTGGACGACCGAGAGAGGAGAGTAATAGGCCATGATAACCCCCAACTAAAAGGGCAAATACAGTACCCGCTCCAAGGATCATCTTAAATAATGATCCGCTGGTGTTATTTTTAAAGTAGAGCCAAGCGTAAATAACCGAGAGTACCATAAAGACCGTTTGGAAAAGACCTCCCCAAGATGTCATAGATTGAGGATTGAAGTTATAAAGGGTTGTAATAAAACGTGCGGGGCGACCAAGTTCTGTGAGGAGAAATAGAATTCCTCCGCCTACCAATACGGGCGCTAAGTAAGCCCCTATTGCAGCAAGTTTGTGATAGCGGTCTTTGTCATAGACCGTGAGTAGAATTGAAAGGAGAAATAATCCCACTCCCAACCCCCCGAGGAACAGGTCCAGTGTCACACGGATGTCCCATGGAGCATGAAATTCCATACATTTAACCTCCTTGATTAGTGATTTGTTTCATTAATGTTATTATCAAGGATATTAATACAAAGGTAAATCAGTAAGAAACCCCTGATGAATCAGGGATTTCACCTACATAGGAAGATGGAAATTTAGTTATCCATGCAGTAATTCTTTGCAACCTGTTGCTCTAACAGGGTTTTATTACAAAACAAAAATACCCTTGTAAGGGAAAACCCCTACATGGGTATTTTATGGAAACAAGCAAAAAATAATTTATAACTATTAGAGAGACAAAAACAACTCTTTTTTGAAGAAAGTGATATGTGAAAAAGCACTCATAGTGAACAAATTGGGTTAGTTAGGTAGATACATACCCATTATCAATCGCGAATCGGACAAGATCAGAACGTTTACGACAGCGAAGTTTTTCCATCATTCTTGATTTATGGGTTTCTACGGTTTTCACACTCACCTGTAAAGATTCTGCAATTTCTTTATTCGTATATCCCAATGCTACAAGCTTCAATACTTCTTTTTCTCGCTCAGTTAAAACCGAATCTGAATGCTTACTTTCCCTTTCCGAAAGATAAATTGACTTTACTAGATTTTGGGCTAGGTGGGAGTCGAGATAAATTTCTCCTTTAGCAACATCCCTGATTGCCTGAAGCAACTCGGTATCGGCGGCTTGTTTAAGCACATAGCCGCTAGCCCCTACCTGTAATGCTTCCTGTAAATATTTTTCATCGGCATGCATCGTTAACATGAGAACTTTAGCCGAACTATTTTTTCTGATTTTTTCTAAAGCTTCAAGTCCACTCATTCCAGGCATGGAAATATCGAGTAAAACAATGTCAGGGTTTAACTCTTTCCCTTGCGTAATTGCTTCTAATCCGGATTTCGCTTCTCCAATAACGACCATATCTTTTTGAGAGTTCAACAACATCTTAAGTCCACTTCGTAATACTGCGTGGTCATCTGCGAGGAGAAGCCTAATTTTTGAATCCACTAACATCTCTCCTTTCCACAGGTATCCGGACGTAAACCGTCGTCCCTTGGCCAGGGGATGATTCAATGGTGAATTCTCCCCCTAAAAGAGCAGTTCGTTCTTTCATCCCAGCTATACCTAGATGGTTATCTCTAATAGTTGACTCGAGAGTTTGATCAACATCAAAACCCCAGCCATCATCTTCGATTATGAGGTTCACCAGATCCGGTTTTAGTTCGAGGAGAATGCTAGCATTCAGTGCCTCAGCATATTTTGCTACGTTGGTTAACGCCTCTTGAACGATACGGTAAAGTGTGATTTCGAGTTCTCCTGGGAGACGTTTATTTAGTTTGTTTTGCACATGCAAGTCTACATCTATATTGTATTGACGAGTAAAGGAATTCACGAAGCGCTCTACAGCCGGGATAAGTCCCATGTCATCGAGTACAGTAGGGCGAAGTTCGACGGCTAAACGATGAACTTCCTGCAAGGTTGAGGATGCGAGATCTTTAAGCTCTAAGGCCATACTAGGACTCTTATTAGGGGCGTCTAGCTCAGTTAACAGTTTAAGCCCAATAATAAGAGAGGTTAAGCTTTGGCTTGTTTCATCGTGAAGTTCACGAGAGATGCGCTTACGCTCATTCTCCTGAGCAGAAATTACTTTTTTTAATAATTCTTGACGTACTGCTTCTTTATCCTGCAACTCTTCTACAAGAGCTTCACGTTCTTTGGTATAGCGCTCGATACTAGAGGCCATCAAGTTAAAGGTTTCTCCCAAATTTGCAATTTCATCCGCTCCGAGAGTTGAAACCCTTTGACTATAATCTCCGCGGGCAATCCCTTGGCTTGCTGTAGCTAAATCTCGAATCGGCTTTGTTACTAAATGGGAGATTACCAAAGCTCCCACAAGACCAAACAAGGATATAACAACAGTTGTAATGAGAAGCAGCTGAGATAGTTGATCTACACTTCGATAAAGGCTAATCTCAGACATACCTAGTCTTAACCAACCTACTTTACCTTCGGCTATTGGAACAAGAATATCTAGGATTTCCCCTTCTTCCGATTCTAGGGTTATGGTCCCGTTACTTATAGGGTCAGCTGGAATGGGCCTTATATCCAAAAGTCCGTTAGGAATTCCTTCCTTAAAACTGTGAACGACTAGGTGACCATTTTTATCGAAGATGAGCAGATAGCGAACATCTTCATAATGAGAAGATAGTCCTCTTGCAATCTCGTAGAGGGAAAACGTGTCTCCAACGAGCATAAGGTTTGTACTTCTGGAAGCCACATCACTGGCAATGGCCCCCCCTCGTTTCTCTAATTGTTCGCTTAAAACCTGTTTCATATGGGAACGGGTTTCCATAATCACGATAAGTCCTAGCAACGAGACAAAAAGAATCACAATCCCCATTATCTTGATTCTCAAGGGTACAGAATGAGGTAACGATAGTAATTTCTGCATACGAGTCCTCAACTCAAGCCCACCTCTCGGGACATTTCCCAGACTCTATCATAGAGTGATAAATTCGGGTGGACAAAGCGTTCAAACTCCAAAAATTTTAAGGCCTTTTTTCCTTCTTCATCCAAATGAAGAGTTAAGAGTACGTTTTTAATAAGGGCTCGAAGTTTTGGATCTGTATGAGAGGAAACAACGACAGGAGGATTACCTACTTCTTCAGATTGATCAATTATTTTAACTTTATCCATTAACTCAGGGCGACGGGAAATGGTAAGATCGTAAATCAGGCTATCTACCGCTGCCCCTTCAACGACTCCTTCGGAAACTGCTTTAATCGAGTTATCATGACTGTAAGTGAAGATTGTTTTGTCAAAAAAGGCGGCCGGATTATACCCAGCTTTCTTTATCATATATTGAGGAGCAATGTGTCCGGAGAAGGAAAGTGGATCTGTATAGGCAAAAGTTTTGCCTTTGAGATCTGAGAGGAAATGGACTGAAGAGTTTGAGGGAACAATGATATAGGATCGGTAGGTAGCTGAACCCGCAATTTCAGGGGTAACAAGAATACGATCAGCCTGCTCTTGCTTGTCCTTTCCCAAAAGAGCACCAGAACAAATAAAAGCTACTTGGACATTTCCGCTTTCGACTAAGTTATTGGTATCACTGTAATTTTGCCTTTGCACCATCTGGACCTGTTTCTGGACACGCTCTCCGAGCAAATTCAATAAATCTTCATACAGATTAACATTTTCCATTGGTGAAATTACTGAGGCAACAGCTACTCTGAGAACTTCGAGATTTTTGCCTTGTTCTAAATTTTTAGGAGGCTCTTTAACGTCAGAAAAATTTATTTGAGGCTTGTCGCTTTTGCCTTCGAAATCCCACGATCCCACTGAAGCGGAAGTGAGAATACCCAGCTGTAAAAGGCCAAGGGCTCCAATCCAAATAGCTTCTCTTCGAGTAAATTGTTTATCTAACATATTTCTGCCTCCTCATCCTAATGATAGCTTAATTGTAGAGTTTAAGCTAGAGGATGTTTACTCCAGCATAGAGGAAGGAATTAAGCGCTAAGAAGGAACAGTCCTGCCAGCGCCACAAGTTGAGCCTAAAGGGCTCACAAACTCTAATAAATAAAGCACCTCCCTTGAAAAGGAGGTGCTAACACCAGTATGTTAACTAATTTTGACTTTTTCTACAATCCTTAGTCCCTGCCTATATCTGGTGGGCGATACTGGTCTCGAA
The DNA here is from genome assembly GCF_014237355.1 of Desulfosporosinus sp. Taxonomy (NCBI): domain Bacteria; kingdom Bacillati; phylum Bacillota; class Clostridia; order Eubacteriales; family Desulfitobacteriaceae; genus Desulfosporosinus; species Desulfosporosinus sp. The sequence continues at coordinate 20,614 of NZ_JABZFS010000061.1, read as the reverse complement.
CCAGTGGCCTCATCCGTGTGAAGGATGCGCTCTACCGCTGAGCTAATCGCCCTAATGAAAATGCGCAACGTTCAGTTCCTACTATAGCCGTCGGTAAATTATGTACATTGTAACAAAAATAAGAATACCCACCACATTCGAATTTCGATTCTCTTACCTCGAATTTCGAATTGGTGGGCCCACTAGGATTCGAACCTAGGACCAACCCGTTATGAGCGGGGGGCTCTACCGCTGAGCTATGGGCCCTTGCTAGGCATCTGAAAAAATGGCTCCCCGAGTAGGACTCGAACCTACAACCTACCGGTTAACAGCCGGTTGCTCCACCATTGAGCTATCGAGGAATGCTCTTGCACGGGTTATTATACGTAATTCACGCTCTATAGTCAAGTCTTTACTAAAAAAATTTCTGTGGTAATTCTTTCTTTCCAGATCTTTTACAGGTCTGTATATAACTTACTCCAAATAATCTTTTAACTTTTTGCTCCTGCTAGGATGACGTAATTTCCGCAAAGCCTTTGCTTCAATTTGACGAATCCGTTCGCGAGTAACCCCGAATTCTTGTCCGACTTCCTCCAAGGTTCTTGTTCGACCATCATCTAGTCCAAAGCGCAATCTAAGCACTTTCTCTTCCCGTGGAGTCAATGTCTCTAGAACCTCTTCTAATTGTTCCTTTAAGAGAATAAACGAAGCAGCCTCTGCCGGAGCTGGAGCATCGTCATCTGGGATAAAATCGCCCAGATGCGAGTCTTCCTCTTCTCCAATAGGAGTCTCTAGGGAGACGGGTTCTTGAGCAATCTTCATAATTTCTCGTACCCGTTCGACGGGAATATCCATGACTTTGGCTATCTCTTCTGGAGCTGGTTCTCGCCCTAATTCTTGCAAAAGTTGCCTTGAAACCCGAATGAGCTTGTTAATCGTTTCAACCATATGCACTGGGATTCGAATTGTCCGAGCCTGATCAGCAATAGCCCGGGTAATGGCTTGGCGAATCCACCATGTGGCATAGGTACTGAACTTAAACCCTTTAACATAATCAAATTTTTCTACAGCCTTAATAAGACCGAGATTACCCTCTTGAATTAAGTCCAAGAAAAGCATACCCCGCCCAACATAGCGTTTTGCGATACTCACAACTAGACGCAGATTAGCCTCTGCCAATCGGCGTTTTGCCTCCTCGTCCCCTTCTTCCATTCGCTTTGCTAATTCTATTTCTTCATCCGCTGAGAGCAGGGGAACTCGTCCGATTTCTTTGAGGTACATACGAACAGGATCATCAATACCTACCCCCTCGGGCACGGTAAGATCCACTTCCGCTTCTTCCTCTACGTCATCCTCCGGATCCTCCACGATGTCATCATCTTCATCAACTTTAACATTATTTAATAGTTCCAGTTCAACTTCTCCAGGTTCTGGCACCACATCTATTCCCATCCGCCCAAGTTGTTGATAAATATCATCAATTTGATCCGCGGAAAGTTCAATCCCTTGAAGAGCGTCCATAATCTCTCGGTAAGTTAGAGATCCCTTCTTTTTTCCTTTTAAAATGAGGGCTTGGACGTTGTCAATTTTTTGCTGTTCGTTCACCTGTCCCCCACCTTCCCTCGGATCCTTCGTTTTGGTGCCTATAACCTTACTATTCGCCACGTTTCAACCGCTCTCCTATCTCTTTCAACAGAGCCATAGCACCTGCCATGTCACCGGATTTTTCTAAAGCTGCCATACGGGCTTGAAGATCTTCGACCCTTTCTTCTTCTTGAGTAGAAAGAATACCTTTGATACAATCTTCTAAAAGCCTCTCAGTTTGGGATATATCTAACTCTTCCAGGAGTAAGCTAGCCAAACGGCTCTGAACCGTTTCTTCGCTATGTGCAGGCAATCTGCCCTCCTGATTGAGATAATCAAAGATTTGTTGATGGTCTGATACCTTCCAAAACGATTCTCCTAGTTTTTCCTTGATTTTCGGCAAATTTGAAATATCTTCTATAAGCAATCGTAAAAGCATACGCTCTGCCCGATAAACCCCTAAATAAACCGTTGGTGAAGGGGGGGGAGTATCACCTTTACAAAAAATTACATCCTTAATATTATCTCTATTTTTTCCAGAACTAACCTGTTTTTGCTGAGAATATTCTTTTAAATCCACATTTTTAGGTTTTTTTTGTTCCAGTCTAGCCATTTCGCGCTGTACTGCTTCCAAAGTAAGGCCAAGTTCTAAACTTAAGAAACGCTCGTACCCTTCTCGCTCGATTGGACTGCGAACCTTCAAAATGTCTGGAGCTAGTTGAACGACTAATTCTGCTTTTTCCTGAATGTTCTGCGGCGGCGCTTCCTTAACAATCGTCCGATATTTAAACTCAACATAGGTCAAAACCTGACTTAATGCTTTTTGAAAGTCCTCCACACCATAACGTTTCAAAAACTCATCAGGATCTTTTGCTCCTGTCAACGTTGCGACGTCCAAGCGCATTCCCGCATCGCGCAGAATTTCTCCCCCTCTTAAAGTTGCTTGGATTCCGGCCTCATCGGAATCGTAGAGAAGGACAACGTGCTGAGTATACCGTCTCAAGAGTTTTGCCTGATCCCTCGTTAGCGCTGTCCCTAAGGAAGCAACAGCATTTGGATAACCGGCATTTTGCAACGCAATAACATCCATATAACCTTCGACTAATAAAGCAAACCCTTTATCACGTATTCCCTGATGCCCTCGATGCATCCCATAGAGGTGATGCCCCTTATTAAAAAAAGTAGACTCTGGGGAATTTAGATACTTGGGTAGTGAATCATCTAAAACTCGACCACCAAATCCAATGGTGTGGTTTCTTCGGTCTAGAATACTAAAGAGGACTCGGTTACGGAAACGATCATAATATCCTCCTCTTTTATCCTGTGCCCCTCTTTCTAAGGCTAGCCCATTTTCTGCTAATTCATGCGGCTGAACCCCTCGCTCCTGCATATAATTTATTAACCCATTCCAACCCTCAGGGGCATAACCTAAACGAAAGCGTTTCATGGTCTCCAGATCAACCCCACGCTTTGCAAAATAGAGTCGTCCTGGTTCACCTTCAGGGGCTTTTATTAAAAGGTCATGAAAGTAGTTGGTAGCTAATTCATGGATCTCTTCAAAACGCCGTCGACGTCGATTTACTTCCCGTTCACGCGGAGACAGTTCTTTCTCTGGAAGCGACACGCCATATCTAGCCGCTAAACTCTGAACACTCTCAACAAACGTCCAATTCTCTCTTTTCATAAGAAATGAAAAGACGTTTCCACCAACGTTGCATCCGAAACAGTAAAACATTTGTTTCTCAGGGGTTACGGTAAAACTGGGTGTTTTTTCTCCATGAAAAGGACAAAGTCCTAAATAGTTTTTCCCCTTACGCTGCAAGCTGACATATTCAGATATAACCTCAACGATATCCGTGCGTGATCGCACTTCCTCGATTACTTCTTCCGGCATAAATTCTTGATGAAGTCTATTGTCCACGTCTCTAGCGCCTTTCAACTTTCAGCCACATATTATTTATTTTGTCAACCCTTACTTTATACATTTCTTTCGCCGAAACTTCATAAAATCCTCTTTTTTAGTTCTTGATTCGTAGAATCTGTTTTTAGAAAGGGTAAAATACCTATTCTCAATTATACTAATTCTTCTTTTTTAGCGATAATACCTGCTTGTTTCGACAATTATTTTAGCCAATAAGTTCTAACTTGACCAACTTACTTGAGAGGGAGAAGCACCGACCTGCCCTTTCGTACATTTGAAAATCATGGTAGTATATAAAGGACAGGAGCTAAGAAATCAAGAAGGTGGTTGCGTTATGTATAGACGATCCTTTAGCACTATCATTTTAACAATCGTTTGTTTGTTTTTAGCAGGAGGCCTTCTAACCGGATGTAATTCCAAAACTCAAGCTGAAAAACCAACCGACAATATAACAACTCCCGTTGCGAAAACTCCCGAGCCAACCTCACAATCCGTAAAATTAACCCTTTATTTTCCTAACTCAGAGGCAACAGGCCTAATCCCCACGGATCGAACCGTCGAGGTAAAGGATCAACAAGTTATTAACGTTATATTTATAGAGTTGGACAATCCTCCTTCTGGACTAGAAAAACCACTTCCCTCAGGAACAAAGCTTCTTAACGCCACTATCAGTGCCGATGGAATAGCATCCATTAATCTCTCCCCAGAATTTAAAGCGAACTTTGGCGGAGGTTCCGCTGGTGAACAAATGACTATGTATAGTATCGTGAACACATTGACCGCGCTGCCAAATGTCTCCAGCGTTCAATTCCTCTTAGCTGGCGACAAACACGATGGTATACTTGGCCATTTAGATACAAGAGTTCCCATCAAACGTAATGAGAGCTTGATTATTAAATCCACATAAGTTAACTAATACCTGAACGGATACCCCTACACTATTATAGTCATAGCCTTATTTTACTTCTGTTCCCCGAAACTTATACTTTATTAATCCAATAAATTAAGTGGTTGAGGCTTACTCTCAACCACTTTTTGTGTTAATTTTGATCATTTTCGACGGATCCTCCTAAGAATTACTTGCGAGGAACAAATAATCTTAAAAAAAGATCAATTGCATAATTATCTGTTAGCCCAGATATATAGTCAACTACCGCCTGAGTTTTATCGCCCCTTGACCAAACTAAAAAGTTTTGAGGCAATTTATTAGTATCTTGGTTATAATATTCAAATAGAGCCTGGACGATGTATTGCCCCTTACGCCGCTCTTCACGTAGATTCAAACTATTGTAGACCCTCTCAAACATGAATTGCCGAAATTCCTGCATAGCACTATTAATCTCGATGGATTGTCTAATATGATCTTGACCGCTTGATGCCTCGATCATGTCTACCACCATCCTGGTAATCATATCACTTGGTTTCACACCCATCATTTGCTTCACGGTCTCAGGCAAGTCGCTTTGGGTCAGCAGTCCTGCTCGTAAGGCATCATCGTAATCATGGCAAAGATAAGCAATCCTATCCCCCGTTTTTACGATCTGACCTTCAAGGGTTTTAGGAATCCCTTCCCCGGTGTGATTCAAAATTCCGTCGAGGACTGATTCCGTAAGATTTAATCCCTCACCCTCGTTGGCTAGGACCTTTAGAATTCGGATCGATTGTTCGTTATGTTCGAAATGGTTGATAATTCGCCTTAACGCTTCCTCCCCGACATGTCCAAAGGGAGTGTGACCAACATCATGCCCTAAGGCAATAGCTTCGATGAGGTCTTCGTTTAATTTAAGCCCCCGCCCGATGGTTCGGCATATTTGGGAGACTTCCAAGCTGTGTGTCATACGAGTTCGATAGTGATCTCCGGCAGGGGAAATATAGACTTGGGTTTTATGTTTAAGACGACGAAACGGTTTGCTGTGCAAAATTCGATCTCTATCCCGTTGAAACTTTGTGCGAATCGGACACTCCTCTTCTTGGCGCTCACGTTTGGCATCCTTGCTTTTTGCAGCATAGGGCGAAAGCCGCTCTTCCTCTTCCACTTCAGTCCGTTGACGAATATTTAGAATCTGATTCATCTCGATTCCCCCTTGTCTTTTTTATTTTAGCACACTGCTAAAGACAAATTCGTGTCGACTGAGGGAATCCTTTTCTAATAGATATCATTACTGGCTAGCACCAGCAGCTTCTGATAAGGTGCTAGCTTGTTTCTCCATACTATTTCTACTAATTATTATTACAGAAGTTAAGATCAGCACCGCAACCAAAGCATCATTTAAAGTAAGTGGTTCACCCGCTAGAGTATAACCGAGAAATACTGCGACAACAGGATTTACATAGGCATATGTAGAAACCAACGCTGTATCGGCGACTTTAAGTAACCAAATGTAGGAACTGAAGCCAATGATTGAACCACAAAAGACTAAGTACCCCAGAGAAAACAGAGAATCAAAAGATACTAAAAGGATATCAAATTGTTTCCATTCACCTGCAAAATGACTTACTACAAAAAAGAAGGCTCCACCAGTAATCATTTGTAATGCTATGGACATAAAAGGCGATTCCGGTTGCGGGAAAACACGGGAATAGACTGATCCCCAGGCCCATGTGATTGCTGCCAAAAAAAGCACTATATACCCCATCCAACTACCTTGGCTTACAGACACCCCTAAGAGGGAACTTTTCACTTGTAAAACCATACCAAAAAACCCAAGAACCAATCCAAATGCTACAAAGTTATTAGGTCGCTTTGCGCCTTGCAATAACCAAGAAATTAAGGTCATCCATAATGGCACCGTAGCGAAGATTATGGCCGCTATTCCCGAAGGTACAAATTGTTGTGCCCATATAATACCCCCTTGGGCAATGAACACCATTATAATACCTAAAAAAGTGCCGTATAGCCACTGTGATTTTGTCGGTGTTTTATGTCCTCTACAAATTTCCCATATGAATAGTATCAGACCTGCTGCGACAAATCGTGTTCCTCCAAGGATAAACGGTGGAATTGTCTCGATTGCTATTTTCATAGCCAGGTAGCTTCCGCCCCAGAAAACATAGACCGCTAATAAGGCTGAAACTATGGGGGTTTGGGATTTAACATTTTTGACAACTAGCATTTTGCACTTCCTCGTTATGCCCCAGCACTTTTTACCAATAATAAATTATAATCTTAACCTATAAATTAGTAAAATGAATGTTTATAATAGTGAAACATCTTCATGTATCGTATTGTAGGGTTTATAATCTTTTTGCTTTTTTTACAGTTCACTTAGACGTCTCAGTGGGGGCATAAAAGATCCTTAGAGGGATATCCTAGTAAAAAATGCGGAGAAAAGAGGGCAAACTGATGAAAGTAGTAGTAACGGGAGCAGCTGGTAAAATCGGGAGATGGACTGTAAGGGAAATCTTAAATGCTGGTCACGATGTTATAGCTTCCGACAGAATATTGTCAGAGGAATCTGCATCTAAAAACTTTATTCAAGCTGAATTACGTGATTATGGTCAGGTATGCCAACTTTTAATGGGAAGTAATGCAGTAGTACATCTTGCAAACATTCCTACAGATGTTAGGAATACCTCACAGGCTATATTCGAAAATAATATGCTGGTTAATTTCAATATTCTTGAAGCTTGTAAAGATCTTAATATTCCTAAGCTTGTTTGGGCATCAAGTGAAACTGTTTTAGGATATCCTTTTGTTCCACAACAGCTTAGTTATCTTCCGTTAGACGAGGATCATCCGAATGTCGTAAAGTCGTCATACGCTATGGCAAAGCTATTAACTGAATACCTCTCAGGAATGTATCATAATGTTACTAACACCCAAATAGTAGCACTTCGTTTTGCAAATATATATGAGCCTGATGAATACTCAAAAATTCCTGCGATGCACTGGAATGACCAACAAAAGGATATTCAAAAGAAAAATGCATGGGCCTACTGCGATGTTCGCGATGCTGCAAAAGCATGTGTTCTTGCAGTAGAAATTAGCAATATTGGTAATCAGGTCTTTCATATAACTGCTCCAGATACAATTATGCCAGATCTTAGCCAAGATCTAGTAAGCAGATTTTTTCCGAATGTATTGTTAAAGAGGGTTCCCCTGGGCTACGAGACTTTAATGTCAATAGATAAAGCTCATCAGATTCTTGGTTATGATCCACAGTATACATGGCGTAATGTACTAAATACCGATGGTACAATGAAAGCATTGCCTCAAGATCAACTTGCTTTAACAAATATATAACAACAAGAAGCTATCATATAAGGACCCAATTTCATGAAAGTTCAAAGTTTTATTCTATATGAGGATGGAGAAACCCCATTTTTTTTCTTAAATACAGTTGCGAAATGACTCATACTTTTAAACCCCGAGGCATAACAAACCTCAGTTATCGACAGTTTCTTATTTTTAAGCATTTCCTTAGCTTTTTCTAATTTGATATCCAATAGAAATATAAACGGGGTTTTTCCTGTTTGCTGCTTAAACACTCGTATAAAGTGATATGGGCTAATGTTAGCTGCCTTCGCCACCTCTTCTAGAGTATAATCCTTATTATAATTATCTTGTAACAACTCAATTGCCTTTCTGATGCTCTTATCCGGGACAAATGTTTTGTACCTGTTCGTACTCTCTTTATTTCCGCCTGTTTGTCGTATTATTTTTGTCGCAATTTGCGTGCTTAGACATTTTAATATTAGATCATATCCTGCTTGCTTAGCCTTGGATTCTTGCATAAATAAACGAATAAGGTATTCAAACTCTGAATCTATTTCAAAAACTGTATTATTAAAAATAATTTCATCAGTCTTGTGTATCGAGTTGTTAACCAAATTAAGAAAATCCTTGTTAAACGAAATGGTAAAGAAACGTACACTTAGCATGGCATCTTTAGGTCCATGAGGCTGATCAGAATTAATTGGCAGTATGTATTTAGGTCCAATATTTAACCTTTTATTTTCAACACCTAAATATTTTAATACTGAATATGAAATAAGAAACTCAAAATCAGAATGATTATGAGAACCTGGGTATAAGTCAAAACTTACATGTGGTTTTGGTTCTAGCATAACTGTAGTGTCACTTGCGTATACGTCAAAGAAATCCTCCATATTCTGGATTGGAAAGGGATAGGGTCCTTCTCCAAATGTTTTTTTTAAATTAACCAAATAGCTTCATCCCCTCTCCATTAATTCCTCTATAGAGTCTAAAGGGTGAATGAAAATTTAATTAATTTACTATTCAACACATAACGGTCAATACCTCCTGTTCTTCCCTTGCCATTAACAAAATCGATGCCAGTTTATAAATAAGAGAACTCTTAAGAAAATGATTGTTCTTAAGAGTTCTATCTTGTGAAGACCTTTTATTTTTGACAACCAATTGATTCGGTATTATTTATCAGTGATATATTCCAATCCACTGCTATAATAGCTAATATGAATATTTCCTAATGGATCAACAGCAATGGCGGGCCTTGCCTCTATTAAGTATTTGCCATTTCCATTATGAGCAATTACATTATGCCAGCCCGAGGAATCCCTGAAGGCGTAGATTAATGGATGATCATAGTCGTTAGTATACCTAATGTAAGTGACATAGACTTTTCCTGATTCATCAATAGCTAAAGACGTACTAAAGGCCTGGGTTCCTGCTGCACCTATCTTTTCGACATGCCAAACAGAACTATCTTTATAAGCGTACTTTATTTGTTTATTTGTGTAATCCAGATAGCTTATATGGGGGTTTCCGCTGCTATCAAGGGCTAAAGAGTTGACAGCTCCTACGCTTCCACTGTCATCTACGGTTATACTATGCCAGCCCGATTCACCCTTATAGGCGTACTTAAGGGCCGTGTTTGTTGTATCATAGTAGCTTATATGGGGATTGCCGGCTTCGTCTAAAGCCAGGGAAGGGTACGTACCGTTACCCACATTGTCAGTAACCCACGTGTCACCTGATTTGTAGGAATATTTTATTAAGAATCCAGAGGAGTCGTTATAGACAATACGGGGGCTACTTGAGGCATCTACCTTAATTGACGTGAACTCGGCACCTATACTATTAACGTCTTCAACCTGCCAAGACGTACCATTATAATGTGCATACTTTAACCCAACGTCCATAGAATTATTCTTTCTATAACTAATGTGTGGCTGATTTGAAGTATCCAGTGCCAAAGAAGAATACGAACCCAAATCACTGCTACTACTATCTACTGATTCCATTACCCAATTCTCTCCGCTCTTATAACCATACTTTAAATTTCGGTCCCCGGAATTGTAATCCTGGTAGCTGATATGGGGAGTACCTGAGCTATCTAGAGCGATAGACGAATACCGCCCTGCCCCTCCTAAAGGATCAGCAATCTCTAAGGCTAACTCTTTAGGAGTCGACACGGTGATGTTTGGTCCATCAGTACTCCAATTCCCTTGAAGATCCAAGGCTTCAACTTTAATCGTGTAACTTGTATTTGCTGTTAGCTCATCGACTGTATACGCAAATTGATTTCCTGGTATCGTTTCTACAGGTAAGCCATCCTTATAGATTCTATAATTTGCAATCCCCTTGTTATCGGTTGCTGCTACCCATTCTAAGCTAATACTAGTTTCTGAAAGAAACGGAGCAGTTAAAGCACGAGCCGGCCACTGTGGTAACTCTAGATCTTGGGCTTCGGTTGTAAAACTAAAACTATAATCTGCGGCTAATGGATTATTAGCAAGATCCTTAACTGAACCCGCAGGAATGTTAATTGTATAACTTTTACTAAAGCTTAAATCGCCTTCTGCTGTGATTAAAAGAGTTTTGCCTTGGACTACCTTGCTAATAACAATAGGAGTCGCAGTATCCTCAACCAATGAGATGCTATTAAAATTAACCGTTGACTGTATTGATTCATTAAAAACAATCTCAATCGTTTTGCCGATATTTATATCCATAGTATCATTAACCGGATCTGTACTACTGACCTTAGGAGACGTATTATCAACAGCCAGACTTAAGCCTATTATTTCGACAGCGTCTGGATGTTCGCTTGAATCCTTGGTTCCTCTCCCCAATTGACCATAATAATTATATCCCCAAGCCCAAGCTTTTTTATCGCTATTAACTGCGAGGGAATGTTCATACCCGCCTGCAACATATGTTATATCTGTTAAACCTGAAGACTGTATTGGAGTCGAGATATAGTATGGACTAACCACTGGTCGACCAAGCTGACCATAGTCGTTATAACCCCAGGCCCAGACAGTTTGATTATTTTTAATAGCTAGAGTGAAATGATTTCCTCCGACAATGGAATCTATTCCACTTAGATTTCCAATTCCACCTTCGCCTTTGACTTGGACCGGGGAAGTTCTTCGTATTGTGGTTCCATCCCCAAGCTCTCCGTAATGGTTTGCTCCCCAAGCGAAGACTGTTTTATCAGTCTTTAGAGCAAGTGAATGATATTGTCCAGCTGCTATAACTTTAACCCCACTTAAACTAGGCACTTGACTGGGTAGAGAATGCATATCCCAATCGTACATCCCATTCCCGAGTTGGCCAAAAGCATTTTGTCCCCAAGTCCAGACGGTTCCGTCACTCTTTAAAGCCATTGAATGAGCATCTCCTGCAGCGATAGCAATAATATTAGTAAGGTACCCTGTCCCATCCGGACTTTTTACGGGAACCGGTGTAAGACGTTTTATATCGGTTCCATCTCCTAAATTACCCTCATAATTATTCCCCCAAGCCCAGACTGTTCCGTCACTCTTTAAGGCAAGGGTATGGTATTCACTAGTGGCTATGGCTACAACATGAGTCAAATATCCAACCCCCTGATATCCTCGGACTTGAACGGGAGTAGAATGAGGATAGTTGTCCTCTGTACCTATACCTAATAGACCATAATCATTTGTACCCCATGTCCAAACAGTTCCGTCATTCTTTAAGGCTACTGAACTATACCCCTGGGCCGCGATAGCAGCAACGTTTTCTAGATAGCCAGAACCACTCGCTCCCACGACCAGTACAGGAGAATTTTTCACATCTGTCGTACCCTCACCTAACTGCCCATCACTATTGTAACCCCATGCCCAGACTAGGCCTTCATCAGTTCTGGCTAAAGAATGATAATCCCCGGCTGCAATAGGAACAGTGCTAGGTATTACTGTTGGTTGAATACCAGTCTTAATGAGGGTCGCTGTTGGAATAGTTGACGAGTTTCCATCTTCGTCATAAGCCACAACATAGTAATAGTAATGTGTATCTGGCATTAGGTCTATATCCCAATAGCTCGAGGCAGTTCCATCGACTGTTACTATTTGAGTAAATGGCCCTTCTGGATTAGTTCCCCGAAAAAGTGCATAACTTTTTACATATAGATTATCAGCAGCTTGATTCCAAGTAAGCTTAATCCAGCTTGGCCCTATATCCTCGGCCTGAAGGCCATCGTCTGGAGTGAAAACGGGTGCTTCAGTATCAATTGGGGCTTCGAGGTCAAGCTCAACAAGAAAGACGTCCCCTTTTCCATTGGAATCATTTTCTATAAGATTAGTGGCAACTGAGGAAAAGGCAATAAACTTTCCATCAGAGCTTATTGACGGGCCGGAACTTCCGCCATTTGCCGGCCACCCAGTTTTTGAAGCACTGATTAGCTTAGTTACCCCCGTAACTCTATCAAATAAGCAAACATTGCCTTGTCCGTTTGTAGAGCCGGATACAAGGTTTGTCGCTTCAGAATCATAAGCTACATAGCGACCATCAGCACTAACACTCGAAGAAAAGCAGTGGTCATCGAGTTGTTCTCCACTGGCATTGAGAGAAACCCTTGTTATACTCGTATTTCCTGTTTCATCAAAAAGCCCAGTTTCATTAACATCACGATCATAAATAAATAGATCATTTTTCCCATTGGTGTCATAGGGAACTAGGTTTGAACTGTCATCAGCACTAAAAGCCACAAAGCGACCATCTGCACTCATTACAGGATTTGTTCCCTCGGAAATGAAGGTTGTTTTGCCTTCTTGCAAATCACGTATAAATAACCCGTTAGATTTACCTGGAACTAAATTAGTGGCATTGGAGGAAAATATAATAAAACGGCCATTTCTGCTTATTATTGGGAAGTAGCAGTCAGCATTAGCTGGCTCACCACCAGACGATAGATTAACCCGATCAGTGCGAACTCTTCCAGTCTCGGTTTCATCAAAAATTCCATCTTCATCAACATCACGATCACGAACGAAAATATCTTGGATTGTTGTGTCACCCGATACTAAAGAAGCTCCATCAGATTGAAAAGCTACATATCGTCCATCTCCACTTATCGAAGGCCAACCTGCGCCAAAGTTTCCACCGGTTGCCTGGTTTCCATCTGTCCCTACACTTACACGTACAGTAGTTCCTTCCGTTAGGTTACGTACGAAGATATCATAGTTACTATTAGTATCACCGGAAACTAGCCCACTTTTTGATGATCTAAAGGCGACATAACGACCATCAGAACTAAAAACTGGTTGACCCGCACCGGGAACCTTTACTTCTCCACTCGTAACGTTTACTTGCTCTGTTATCCCTGTTCCTTTATCATGCATAAAAATATCTACATAACTATCATCTCCATCAGTTACTAAATTCTTGGCAGACGATATAAAGGCTACACGTTGTCCGTCTCCACTAATACTTGGTTCACTGCTGTATCCATCTCCTTGTGTTCCCTCACTGTTAACACTCACTGTGCTTATAGATTTAGTTCGGATTTTTGTCGTTAAGCCACTCTCACTTGCAATCATGGAAGTGATTAATTGTTTAGTATAATAAGCCTTGATTTTATTTGAGTTATCTACAGCTGCAAGCAGAAAATATTCACCAGCTGAAGCAATAATATTCTCGCCTGAGGAATAATCAGTACCACCTGCAAAGAGATCATCTAAAATTGGAGCACTGAAGGGGTTTGCTTGTAGTTTAAACTGAAATTTTGTTGCTCCAACTGGTAAAGATGGTAATGAAACAACTTGAGTCGTTCCTACGACCGACCCCGGCGAGAGGGTTACATTGAGAAGATCAATGCTAGTTGAGTCTATAATATTGATAGTCAACGTCGCCGCATCACCAGCACTAAATTCGAATACTAAAACTATCTGTCCTGGTGCTTGTGTTTCTAGATATTCCTTTTTTATAGTTATAGCACTCCCAGAGGTTGCATAATTAATATCTTTGACTAACGTTGTTTGGGCATTTTTTATTGAGATTAAACTGTTCCCATTAAGGTTCATGGTTAAGTTAATATCAGCTTGTTGGTTTATGCTTTTATTAAAGTTAGCAGTATTTGAGCTAATAGTACTATTTTGAACTCCTGACTGAGGTGGATAAGAATTATTGTTCCTGCGAGGTACGTCGGAAGGTTGTTCTTTTGATTCATCAGGAGGCAAACTTGCCCGTAGTGCTCCCTCTAACAGTTCCTCAATTCTATCCTGAGTTAATCCCCCAGCCCTGGCGGTGCTAATAATCTGTGATTCAGTTATTTGAGCATCTTGACTCTTGTTTCCAATTTCCTGGTCGAGCTGAGTCAGGTTTTTTTCCAACTCCCGTAGCAGCTCATCAACTTGGGTTTCATTCGAAGAGGATTCAATCTCATCAACTAATTTTTGGGCGAAATTGACCAAATTAGTTGCCTTATGAACTAAAGCTAAGGCTCGTTCTATCTGGCTGATATCTTTTGTTTCATTGTAGTTTGCCTGAGCATTTTTAGCTTGTTCTATAAACACATCGATTTGGTCATTTAGATCTATCACAATCTGAACTAACATATTTGGCTCCACATTTTCTACTAGATTCTGCAAATTAATTGCTTGTTTACCGGAGAGTAGCCCTGTTAAGGAATCGAATACAAGTTCCTCGCCCATTGTCACTAAATACTCCTGGCCTGAATGAGTTCTTTGTCTGTTTTGTGTACCTGCTACAGTACCATCCATTACATCAACTGTGGTAATTCCGCTGTCTGGGTCTATTGAAACTAGATATAATGTACCTCGAACTCCCATTACAGCGGTTGGGGTTTCTACCTCGTAGTCATCATCAATATTAATTAGGCTCTTGACTTTGTTCCAAATGCCTCCCGACCATAATTTTACTGATGATTGAGTACTTTCTCCATCAGAGATTAACGTTCCTATTGTAACCTGTGTATTAGCTGCAAGGGTTGATTTTGTTCCATTTCCATATAAAATTTGGGTAGTACCGCCATCCTCAGTCCTGATCCAGTCACCTTGTGATATTGCCATTCCATCATAAGCTGTAAATTCCGTCTGTCCTCCGGCTTTCTTTACAAAAACTTTTCCCTTAACTCCTGTCAGCTTTACATTTGCTTGTGAAGAAGCGGCTCGAGCAAGGTTTGGGGAAATTAAACTAAATAACATCAGTATTACTAAGACAACGGACAAACTCTCTACTAAACTAAACTTAAAGTTTCTTTTTCTTAAATGAACCTTACTTATAACTATACGTTTTATAAGAGTGATTACTCTAAAGTTCACATTATTTTCCCCCTCGTATTTCGATCCTTTTAGAAACTAATCAATGGACTTCACATAATCCTTACAATAAGGCTTTAACAATACCTATATTGTTAAGTGAACCCTCTTAATCTCCCAAGTTGATCTCCCTTAATAAATTACTTAATTGATCAACAATCAAGAGACTCCCCTTTTTGGATAAACGAATATACGAGGGACCATCGAACTCAGCTTGAACCAGAAATCCATTTTGTTTCCCGTAGTTGCCTCTACCGGCTAAGGTCTTAACCTGTCCGTCTTTACTAATTACCCTAATCAAATGATTATAAGTGTCTGCTACATAAACGGTTTGATCCGCTGTAACTGCAATACTACTTGAAAAATTAAATTGAGCACTACTAGACATTCCATTTTTGAAACCACCGGAAATATAATTCGTTCCTGCCATTAGATCTGAACCTGAACCAGCTACTGTAGTAACACTTCCTGAGGCTGAAATGGCCCGTATCCTCTGATTACCTGTATCAGCAACATACAAAGTACCATCGGGACCCATTACCAGCCCAGATGGTTCATTAAATTTAGCTTTTTCTCCAACGCCGTCAGCATATCCGCCTTTGACTATGCCAGCATCTGTCTCATACTCTCCACCAGCTAGAACTGACATTATTCCATTCTCTGTTATCTTCATAATTCTATGATTTAACGTTTCTGTTACGAATAGCTCTCCATCTGGAGCAAATACCACATCTGAAGGGAAATTAAGCCCTTTTATTAAGGTTTTAACATTACCAGACCTGTCAACAACCCTAATTGCTCCATTACCGGAGTCTACAACATATAAGTTGTCGTTGGAATCAAGGGCTAATCCCTTAGGCTGATTAAACATAGCCTCCAGAGCGAAGCCATCATTAAAGCCTCCCACCTTTAAGCCATACTGGTCAATACCTTGGGCCTTGCCTGCAACCGTGGTGACATTCCCATCTGGAAGAAGTGCCCTAATTACATGGTTCTTTGAGTCAGAAATATACACTGTTCCGTCTTTTCCCTCGGCAATTCCAGCAGGAAAGGCAAATTCTGCTTCAAATGCTTTTCCGTCCTTATATCCTAACTTTCCAGATCCCGCCAAGGTGGTGACATTTCCTTTATCTTTGATCGACCCTCCGAAGTTAAATATATAATCGACATACGTTATAGTCTGGTTTGAGATCGCTGCCTCTCCTCCTAAGGCAGTAATCTTAGTATTCTTAAGGGGTTCTTCTTGGTTTTTGTTAAAAAAGCCTTGTAACAATTCACTTGAACCTTTCGGCATAGTATCATTAACCAATACTAAGGGTGAACAATCCTTTGCGGCAAGTACCGCACCCGTCAATGCATCTGGAAAGTTTTCACCGGAGGCTAAATAGATGTTTGAAGCCTCTAAGACCTCCGCTTGATTATTTACGATAGCCATAGTGTCGTAGCGTTCAAGTCCAGCTAACCTTGTTATACCATTGCTAGCAATTTTTTTGACGACTTCGTTTAATTGTTTTACGCTTGATTCAGGTACAACTGCTGTCCCACCAATAATATTAATCTTTTGCTTTTGTTCCTCAGTAAGATTAAAACTATTTAAATAGTTAGTTACACTTTCTGGAACAGGTTTATTAGAAGGGACTAAAAGAATGGGGACTCCTCCAATAGAATCCTTAATCTCTTGTCTAATAGACTTATAGTAAGAGGCTTTCTCCGTTGATACATAATTTTCAGTTGCTGCTACTACCGAAGCACTTAAAGCGTCTGAAAACGTATCCCCTGAGGCAATATAGAACTCCCTTCCATCATGTTGAAGCTGTTTTGCAACTTCTACCGCTGTGTCATATCTATCTAAGCCCCCTAAACGATGGATGTTTACCTGATCAAAACCCAGCTCAACCAATGCGGAGACAAAGGTTTCCGGTATTACAACATTCCCACCCAGAATGTAAACATAGCCCTTCTTATCTACGTGTTCTTTTATGTAAGAGAATGCTTTGCTACTCAACTCCGGTGTGGCGTCTACCAAAAGAATTGGTGCATTTTTTTGCCGGGCTAGTGGTACACCAGCTAGAGCGTCAGGGAAGTTATGACCTGTAGCTAGAATAACATTCTGACTTTTTCCAGGATTAAATTTTAAGGCTATTTCCAGCATAGTGTCAAAACGAGTCTGCCCAAAAATCCGTTCAACCTCATGTTTCGGTTGAATAGAATTAACACTTTGCTCTGCACCCTTAGTGATTATAGGACTGCATAAATTTGGGGTAAAAATTATTAGCATGATTGTGACTAAAACAGCAACTAATTTGTATTGATTCACTTAATTCCCTCCCGACATATTAGTAAGCAACGTTATCCTTAATCTACAGATTACTATATATGTCATTCTTTGGGCTTTCTTCTCATTGCTAAACTGTTTATCAGGATTGCTGTTTTTCCGGGGAACACTAAGGGCCGCAACAAAACCATAGTTTCGTTACGGCCCCTATTCCAACGACCTAAACGGCCAATACTTTTCTTCTCCTTGAGAAATAATTTCAAAGGTCACAGAACCGGGAACGGATCTCCTGGTCATAAACTTGACAGCAATCGATTTGGAGTAGTTCTCAGCATCACGAAAGGTATCCCACTCGCATAATCCCTGACATAGTCCGCTTGTTTCATCCACCATCCAAAACTTAGATGCAAATCCTCTAAAGCCCATAAAGATCATCATAGGTAACCTAGAAAATTTCATATTTGCTTTAATACTCATATCTTTGGGCAGAAATCTAATTTTAAAAACCGCTTCTGGTTTACGATTATCTTCCATCTTCCATCATGAACTCTTGACCAATACTTTCTTTATAAAATCTGACCCTGCCAGTTGCAAAAAGGATTAAGGTACGGATAAACCCAAATAATATGTTCATAATCCTTATCCCTCCCCTCAACATTTTATTTATTCTGTTTTCCTATAAATATTTAACAAAGCCTCATAGAACTCACTTGCCCTCAGAAGGCTTCCTTTATGGTTGGCTCCAACTATCTTGGCACTGGTCATATTTGGGAAGCGTTCTTTATAAGGAAATAAATCTGTCTCCCATATTTCGTCTTGATCTCCAATCACTTGGTAAATAGGAATACTGAGGGTTATATTCTGCGAAATACTGCTATTTTCTTTATCCAGAGTGGATGCATTTTGGAACATTAGACTTTCATACATTTTCTTATCCGTACTTTTCATTGCTTTCACAAACAGTTTCATGATCTCTTTTTCACTTTTTAAATCATAGACAGCCTCAAAATCCGGGTACTTTTGCTTTTCTTTTCCCAAATTTAACTTATAAAAGACTTTTATTATTGGGTCTAAGAGATTGTGTTTATATAAGAAACCGCTTAATCCCTTTGCCTCCTCCAAAGAAGGTGAGGATGCCATTAAAATAACCTCATCAATACGATGATCTAAATGTGCCAGAGTAAGAGCTATTGGTCCTCCATAAGAAAGTCCTAAGACGGTTACTTTTTCTTGAATGCCAAGAACGTCCAGTAAGTGTTTCATATCTAACGCATGGCCTTTAATCGTTTGCTTTTTTGTAAGTGGAGTGCTTAAACCCTCACCCCTTCGATCAGGCAATATCACTTTTGAAAACATGCCTTTTTCAATCATCCATTTCGCGGGCCTTAAAAGCATGGTGTGATTTCCTCCCGATCCTCCGCCATGGATGTAGATAGCCGTTTTGCCATCCAAATTTACGCTCACTACCCTAGCATGAATAGCAAGCTCTGGTTTCACTTGAAACGTTTGGACTGCCTCATTAAATGTTAGGTGGTTAGATATTGTCAGCATTTTTCAACCTCCCATTATCTACTTTAATAGAGGTATCAGACCTCATACCCATCACGATAAAGTTAATACAAATATCCCAGTTAAGTGAGTGAAGACCTTTTCATCTGGTCTGTCTGAAGAGGACCCGGCAACTTAGTCAAATATCGCATAACCTGTAAAGCTTTCAGATGAAAAGTCCTTCAGACTATACCATCCCTTGCCGCCGTCATTCGTAGCTATCTCTACCCATTCCTCATTATCGGTTGCAATAAGATGAACTATTTCACCTGCTTTAACGGTAAACCCGGCGGCGTTTACATCCTTGAATTGATGCAGCTTAATATCTTTCGCTGTAGTAAGGTCACTTTTTGTTCTATAGTCCACATCATATTTTTCGGTAGTATCAAGCAAACGGACATAGGTAGTATAATATACATTCAGACTTCTCCCAAACCAGGTCTGACCCATTACCTGCAGTCTTACAGGAGCGTCTATTCCTTCATTTTCCAGAATAACCGCTTTGTAGTTATAGTCGTCCATATCATTTTCATTGTATTTATCAGGAGGTACGATTTCTGCCGTCACAGAACCCACACTCACAAAGCTTTTTTCTCCTCTTCCCGTAGGATCAACTATTGAGTATAACTCAGTCACTAAATCGAAACTGGGACCATAATCTAAAATCCCTATCATATTCATTTGATTGTCATATTTGTCGCTGAATTCCAAGATAATAAAATAATCGTTTTCCAGACTGGCTCCGGAGATATCCATTTCCTTATAACCGTCAATTGATAAGATGGCTTGCCCATAATGCAAATTATCGCTTTTGGTCGTGTATTTTATCTTTTCTTGGATTCCGTCCCCATCAATGTCGAAACTGACCGTCTCATTGGTTCTATATTTATAGTAATTAACTCCATTTGATTCAATCAGGGGATCTATAGAAACGGCAGGTTGCGTTGAAGTACTGTCAGTCTTAGAATTCTGATTAGGTTCAGGGTTTTCCTGTGGATTTTTGCTCTGCTGGTTTTTTTTGCTTTCTTCCTGCTTCTTTTTCTTTTCAGCTTCCACTTCAACCTTGGCCTGTGCCCTCAATTCCTCTTCTTTTTCCTGCTCGGCTTTCATTTCAGCTTTTACTTCTTCCCTCAGCGTATCTTCACTTTTTAGTGTTTTATTAGTACCGCAGCCTGCAGCAAAACCGATAGTAAATACTATTATTAATAATAGATATAGCAACCTTCTCATAACCAAGCTTCGCCCCCTAGCTAATTTTATCAACACTATTTATTACTAACACCATACCACTCATTGTGTCGTATGATGGCCTTACCCAAATCTTTCATAACCACTTTTGAGCCATCATTTTCTATAATACTATACCAAAATACCATATTTCTAAATATTATGTATAAAATCTTACTAATTTGTTAGATTCCGATTTCTTGAACGTTAAAATGATCCTTTTGCAATATAATTAGGACCGTCTTTTAAAATCAGCAGGAAACAGTACCCTTGCTTGATTTTAAACAAACTCCTCCAGTTTTTATTTCCACTGATATATCCTTTAGACTCACTCTAAATTTGACAAGTACCAAAAACAGGGTACTATCCCTTAAAATTATTAAGTGACAGTACCTTGTTTTAGTTTTAATTAAGTCCGAAAACCTTTGGTATATAATGCTTTATTAATATAACAAAAAACACCGATTCTTTTATATCTTATATAGAATCGGTGTTTCTCCGTTATTTCCGCAAAATCTTATCCATCGATTTTCCCTTTGCTAACTCATCGATCAATTTATCCAGATAGC
>NZ_JABZFS010000077.1:0-139887 GCF_014237355.1 Desulfosporosinus sp. | reverse complement strand
CAGGAGAAGTTGGAGCGACGGGGGCAACGGGAGCCACAGGAGAAGTTGGAGCGACGGGGGCAACTGGAGCCACAGGAGAAGTCGGGGCGACGGGGGCAACGGGAGCCACAGGAGAAGTCGGGGCGACAGGAGCAACTGGAGCGACAGGAGAAGTTGGAGCGACGGGGGCAACTGGAGCGACAGGAGAAGTTGGAGCGACGGGGGCAACTGGAGCGACAGGAGAAGTTGGAGCGACGGGGGCAACGGGAGCCACAGGAGAAGTTGGAGCGACGGGGGCAACTGGAGCCACAGGAGAAGTCGGGGCGACAGGAGCAACTGGAGCCACAGGAGAAGTCGGAGCGACAGGGGCTACTGGTGCAACTGGCGCAACTGGCGCTACAGGAGCCACCGGTACCTTTGAATCCGCGGCAACAATAGAAAATGTAGGGCCTGCAGTTAGTTCTCAATTCAACGAGCTAAGGACTGCGGAAAAAACACCTATTATTGAATTGGTTTCAGTATATGGACTATCCGACCTTAGAGACGTTGTTACTATTACAGGTGCGGGGACAGTTGGAACTAATAATACGGAATTTGTATTAAGTACCACTGCAAATGGTGTAGATAGTGCGATCTTAGAGACTGCGGAAAGAGGAAGATACGAACCAGGATTTGCGGGAGAAGCAGGAATCGGTATACGTCTTCCAGTGGCTCCCACCGGGAATCAGGTGGTCAGATGGGGCGTTTTCGATGACCAAAATGGTTTGTTCTTTGGTCAAGATGTCGCGAACGGTATTTTCGTAGCAATTAGGAGGTCAGGCGTCGACACAATAATATCCCAAGCTGCGTGGAACGTGGATCGCTTAGATGGTACAGGACCAAGTGGTGCAACACTCGATCTTTCAAAAGGTAATATATTTCAGATGGTGTTTACTTGGTATGGATATGGTGTCATAGAATTTAGGGTAGTTTTACCAGACCCCACGACGTTAGCCCAACAGGTTATCACTGTCAATCGCTTTTCACCCACGGGTCAAACGAGTCTGGCAGACCCCAATCAGCCTGTGCGTGCAGAAGTATCCAACAACGGGTCGGCTACTGCAATCGATTTATTTGTTGGAGGAAGGCAGTATAGTATTGTCGGAAACTTTGACCCAGTATTCCGTATAACGTCTGAAAGAAGACAGGTCACAGCCACTGCAACGTTGACTCCAATTATTGCCTTCCAACGAAAAGCTGTCTTCCCTGCAGGGTCAGGAAGAGCTAACTCCGTCAGCGTTAGGTTAGAGGGGATTGACCTTGTAACCGCAGACGATATTGTTTATCAAGTAATATTGGATGGCACCATAAATGGAGCATTTGTTAACTATCCTACCGCGACTACAAATATCCCACTTACCGAGACTGCCTTAATGGTTAACAGCACTTTAACGACCATCACCGGTGGGCAAGTAGTATTACAAGGATTAGCAGCAGGGGCTTCAGGAAATACACGTGTTTTAGCAACGGATAGTCTCCTTGATTTTGAATTACCAGATGATAGCACAGTTACCCTTGCCGTTGCAAATTTGGCAGGTGGTAGTAATTTGGTAACAGCTACCTTCCAGGTAACTGAAGAGTGGTAAGAGGATAAGAAATCAAGGGAGAAAGAGAAATTCAGCTTTCTCCCTTTGATCAGAAAAGGAGGGATTGTCGTGTCCAATATTATTATCTCTAATATCGGTCCAGCTGTTGACTCGCAATTTAATGAACTAAGAGTTGCCAGAAAGTTTCCGATCGTTGAATTAACGTCAGTGTATGGAGTATCAGAATTAAGAGATGTTGTTATTACAACAGGCGGAGGAACCGTCACCAATGACGCAACTGAATATAGTGTTAGTACGACAGCAAGTGGAGTAGATTCTGCCATTTTAGAAAGTGCTTTAAGAGGCAGGTATGAGCCTGGGTTTGCAGGGGAAGCTGGAATCGGTGTTCGTATCCCTACTGCGCCAGCGGGGACTCAAATTGCACGTTGGGGTATGTTCGATGATGAAAATGGGGCTTTCTTCGGCTCAACCAGCACAAATATTTTTGTGGCAATACGAAGGGGAGGCGTCGAAACTGTCATTAATCAATCCGCCTGGAATGTAGACCCCTTAGATGGAACAGGACCCAGTGGAGCAACCCTTAGCCTTGCCGAGGGAAATATTTATGAAGTTGTCTTTACTTGGTACGGGTACGGTATCATTGAATTCAGGGTAGTTTTACCGGATCCCACAACCTTAGCCCAAGAAGTAATTACCGTTCATCGCTTTTCACCGACCGGTGAAACAAGTATTGTTGATCCCAACCAACCGCTCCGAGCAGAAATCGATAACGCCGGAACAGCTACTAGCTTTGATTTATTCGTAGGCGGCAGACAATATAATATTATCGGGAAATATAATCCTACCATTAGGATCACTTCAGAAAGAAGAACCATTTCCGATGTCACGACGACATTAACCCCTGTAATTTCATTTACGAGAAAAGCAGAATTTCCAGCAGGTTCAGGAAGAGCTAACTCCGTTGAAGTGAGTTTAGAGGAAATTGACATTATTGGGACAGTAGAGTTAGCTTATCAAGTACTTTTAGGCGGGACTCTCGACGGCGCATTTGTTAATTATCCGACAGCTACTACCATCATCCCTAATGCTGAAACGGCTCTCTTGGTCAACACAACTTCCACAACAATTACCGGGGGACAAGTGGTGTTTCAAGGATTAACATCCGGCGGTGGTGGCGGGACCAGAGTGCTAGCGACTTCTGAAATTTTAGACTTTGCCCTTCCCGTTGATGAGGTTGTCACACTAGCCGTAGTTAGAATCGCAGGTTCAGCTACAAATACAGTCAACGCATCCTTTAGTGTCACGGAGAGTTGGTAAGTGAGCTGTCTAGTACAAGTTAAACATTGAAAAAAGTCTAAGACTACCACTTCGTAAAAAGCTGGAGTCTTAGACTTGGTTAAATTCATTAAGCTCAACGGTCATTCTTCTATTACGACCCTTCCTTGTAAGTGCAAATATCTAGACCTCTAATCTCTTGAAACGTATCACTGTGGTGTCAATAATAAGTGGACGGCCATATCATATAGTAATGGGATTGAGGAATGATGGAGGATTTATGATGGATAAGCTTGATGACCAGAGCAAAAAAAAACTATTAACCCTCCCACAAGTTGTTGGAGTAGGGCGTGGTTTCAAAGAAGTTAAGGGTGTAAAAACCGATCAGGAGGCTATCGTTGTCTTAGTAACAAAAAAACTTCCTTCTGAACAGCTAGCCGACCATG
The DNA here is from genome assembly GCF_014237355.1 of Desulfosporosinus sp. Classification (NCBI taxonomy): domain Bacteria; kingdom Bacillati; phylum Bacillota; class Clostridia; order Eubacteriales; family Desulfitobacteriaceae; genus Desulfosporosinus; species Desulfosporosinus sp. The sequence continues at coordinate 136,601 of NZ_JABZFS010000077.1, read as the reverse complement.
AACTCATACCCAAGAATGTATATGATATGATTACGGATGTCATTGAAGTGGGAAAACTCCAAGCCATAGAAGTGGAAATACTCGAACCGCTCCAAAGTCGCACGGAAAAGGTGAGACCCGCGCCTCCAGGATTGAGCATTGGTCATTATTTAATTACGGCTGGGACCTTCGGAGCCGTAGTTTACGATAACTCTACCGGGCAACCGATGATTCTTTCAAATAATCATGTCCTAGCGAATACTAGCAATGGCAACGATCAAAGAGCCAGTATCAATGATAGGATCTACCAACCTGGACCCCTTGATTTTGTCCATGTTGATCTTGGCTACGCAGCTCGACAGTATATTATTGCTTGCTTGAAGAGATTTGTTAGTCTAGCTGATTACCCAGAAATTAATGTTGTAGATTGTGCCATTGGGGAACCGCTGGAAAATAGCATGATCGTTCCAGATATTCTCGAGATCGGTTCGGTTCAAGGAGTCACTACGCCAGCTTTAAATATGGCAGTCAAAAAATCGGGACGTACTACGGGTTTAACGTTTGGTGAGATTATTGTTCTTGATGCTTTGGTTGACGTGCATTACGGAGCGGGACGAACTCTGCGTTTTGATCACCAAATTATTACCACTAAAATGTCCTCTGGAGGAGATAGCGGTTCCCTTCTGTTTGATCACAATAACTTGGCGGTCGGATTACTGTTCGCGGGCTCAGACTCTATAACGGTACACAATCCAATTCAAGATGTTTTGGATTTATTGAGTGTAAATTTCGGCTGATGAACGTCATGGAACTGCATTTTAAACAATAGATAAATCAACGGGGAGGCCTTAAAAATGTTTTACGTTACGACAGGCATCTTGGATAATACAGCTGTTGGAGACGGGAGGCCGACGTTCACACTAAATATAAGAATTACAAATAACGGCCTAGTTAATGATACGGTACAAATCATAGGCTTCTATATTAATGGTGATACGAAGGTGCAGTATGTCAGTGAGATTATTACTCTAGTACCGGAGGGTGCTCTGAATAGAAGTTACTATGCAAATTTAGATGCCTTCGAATTTCAGTTTATGACTATTCATAACTCAATGGAGATCTCGGTATGGGGAAAAAGCGCTAATAACAATCTAAATCCAGCGCATAGGGTATTGCCTTCCGAGCTCAATCCTATTCCCTTGTGAAAATAGATACGTATCCTCGGTGAGGATATAAAACCAAAATGATTAATGGAATGTCGTGTCAACAAGGGATGGACTTCCATAACTTAAGTAATGAGTTATGGCGAGGATGGATCCAATAATGAAGATTTAGACTTCACCTGATTAAGAAAATAATAAATGAAGGGGCCGTAGCTGGCCCCTCCAAGTCTTTATACAATCACTCTTTAGTGATTTTCTATTCTTCCCTTCTGTTTCCCAATATTTTACAAGGTCTTACTTAAGGCTTAACAAGAACGCCTCTACTTGATCTGCAGTACGTTGCCAAGTCCAGGTTTGAGCGAAAAGGTGGCCAGCGTTTGCTAGACGCTGACGTTCCATTTCATCAGTTAGCAAATATCTAATGGCTGAGCTAAGTTGATCAATGTCGCTAGGAGGAACTAAGAGACAGTTTTCACCACTTCTGACATAATCACGGTTTCCGCCACAGTCGGTGCTTATAACGGCCGTGCCGGAAGCCATCGCTTCAAGGGGAGGTAAACCAAAAGCCTCAAAGTAAGAGGTGTATACGAAGAGGTCAGCCTCCGCATAAAGTTGAGCAAGCTCTTGGTCTGTCGTCGAGGTTTTGACTCGACATGGAACCGGGCTAGCAAATTGAGCGCTCTCCGGTATAGATACAGTTAATTCAAAATCAATATGCTCTTTTACTTGATTGACAGCTTGCAAAAAGTCTGAACCCCCTTTCCAGGTATAGCCTGAAGTAGGATCACGCATGATGTAAAAAATGTTCTTGCGGCCCGTTAGTGCAGAGGGTTTAGGATAAGGGCAGAATGTCGAGGTATCCACTCCGCCGGAAATTACCGTGCTTTGTAAGCCAGTTTCTTGGAGTATAAGTTGACGGTGCCACTGAGATATTGACATGATTGGAGCACCAATTAGATAAGTCTGTTTTGCAGTTTCTGATTCTGAAACCCAAAGAGGTTCATAACCCAAACTCAAGCGAACAACTTGCCCACGTCTAGATTCCCAAGCGGGTTTAACTGTCAAATAGAAGTTTGGAAGTATGAAATCGGCTGAAGGGATGGAGGCTGGGGTTAGCTCTTTTACTCTTCGCAATTTGGCACGAAGCGGCCATACCTGGAGTCCTTTTTCGGGCATCACGATTTCAACATCATGCCCCTTGTCAACAAGGGCATTGGCTAGATGATAAATAAAACGGGCTCCCCCGCCCATTTCTAAACTAAGAACAGGAAACACGATTTTCATAGTTTGTCCTCCCTTTACTTTCCGGTACTACATATTATGCTTTCACAGAGGGTATTGGTGTGTCAGATGGCACTTTAAATGAAATTTTGAATATGATAGTAAAGAAACGAAAATTAAGGATGGAAGGATGTCAGCCTGTGACAGTCAATACCGTAAAGCATAAGGGTTTTCTCGTTACCATTAATGAACTACTGTCAGATTCAAATACGGTCCTTGATGTAGGCTGTGGAGTAGGTGAAACCCTTGGAAAGTTCTGTTGTCCGATAAAAGTTGGGGTTGATGCTCATCGTCCCTACTTAGAAAATACTAAGTTGGGTGAAACGTTTTTAAAGATAAATTTTAGAGCAGAGGGCCTAAGAGAATTGTTTTTGCCTAAGTCGATAGACAGTGTAACCTTGATTGATGTTATAGAGCATTTTGAGAAAGAAGTTGCTTGGGACGTACTCTGCCAAGTAGAAGAAATCGCTGCTAAAAGGGTGATTATCTTTACTCCAAGAGGGTTTTTCCGACAACTTGACGTCGATCACTATAATTTGGGGGGAGAAAGCTTTCAAAGGCATCGATCAGGATGGGAGGTAGAGGATTTTCAAAAGCTTGGTTACAATATTTTGATTTTTAGTAAGTTCCATGACCATAGTAATAAAGCTTTTTTGGAGGTCTATGGAAAAAATGCTGAACCTGTCGATGCCCTTTTAGCTTGGAAAGACTGTTAAAACGAATCCTAAGAGCGGGCTAACTGAAATAGTAGGGTCTCTAACTTATTAGCAGCGTGCCGCCATGTCCAAGACTGAGCAAACTGCAAACCAGCCAGGGCAATGCGAGTCCGTACTGCTTCCTGAGTTAATAGATGAGCTAATACAAGAGTTAGCTGATGAGTATCACTGGGGGGAACTAGAAAACAGTTCTCTCCATTTTTTGTATAATCCCGGTTGCCGCCATTATCGGTCGTTACGACGGCAGTTCCACATGCCATTGCTTCTAAGGGAGGCATGGAAAAAGCTTCGAAGTACGATGTTGAAACAAAAATATCTGCTTGAGCGTAGAAGAGGGCCATATCATTGTCAGCAGGGGCTTCAATGATTTTATAGGGAAGGGGTGCTTGATAATTTGCTCCTTCCGGAGCTACAACTTGTATATCAAAATCCGGAACCAATTGCGCTAAACCCTTACAAGCTTCCCAAAAGTCATCAGTGCCTTTCCAAGTATACCCATGTTCTTTAGAACGAAGAATATATGCGATGGTCAATCGTCCGGTAGAAAGAGATTTTTTAGGACTAGGTGTAAAAACAGAGGTGTCAACTCCTCCGGAGATAACCGTACTGTTTTTCCCTGTTTCTTGTAGGATTAATTGGCGATGCCATTCGGATATGGAAATTATCGGAGCATTTATATGGTAAGAAGCTAATGCTTTTTCTTTTTCTGCAACCCATAAAGGTTCATACCCAAGGCTTAGTCGTACGACTCGGCCTTTTTTTGATTCCCATGCAGGAAAAACTGTAGGATAAAAATTTGGCAGGATAAAATCTGCAGAAGGGATTCTATCAGGAGTAAGCTCTTTGATTCGAGTAACTTGTGCACGCAGTGGCCAAGCAACTATAGCTTGTTCAGGAAGTACAATCTCAACAATGTGTCCTTTATCCACCATCTCGTTTGCTAACTGATAAATAAAGCGTGTTCCTCCCGTTTCCAAGCTTACAACAGGGATTACTATTTTCATGTTTTGTCCTCCATAAATTTATTATCTTTTTAGTGTATGTTCTAACAGGCATCAAGGTTGCAAAACTTTACAGCTTTATCCAGCGTCACAGAGATTATTTCTAGCAGATATATAGATCAGTTGTGTCAACTAAGAGTGGACTGCCATAACCTATAGTGATGATATTGGGGGAGGATGGTTTCCAATAATGAAAATCTGTGTCGTTGGGTTGGGGAATATCGGGTTTAATCTGTTCGCATATCTGGATCAGAAATTCTCTGGAGAGGTCATTGGGGTGGATGTAAATGAGAGTCGAGTTAAAGAGCTGAGACGCCAGGGATATAGAGTAACCACGGATTATAGGGCATTAACAGGGATAGATATATGGTTAATGGCACCTTCTACCGGTAACCAGGGCCAAAATTTGTTTTCAGCCCTAGAGCATATGATCATTTGTCCAGGCGCTTTGATCTCCATCGAATCGACGTTGCCTCCGGGTACCATGGTGCGAATTCGAGAATTCTTGGAGAAAAGAGGGTTTAAATTAGGGACAGATATTTTCTTAATTCATGTTCCTCACAGGGTAATGTTTGGAGTGGATAAAACCGTTTGTGATACCCCCAGAGTGATGGGAGCCTTCACAAAAGAGTGCCTAAAAAAGGGCCGTGAGTTTTATAGCCCATTGGTCCCACAACTGGTAGAGGTTTCAGATGTTCGAGTGGCTGAGTTATCGAAGGTTGTTGAAAATGTAAAACGTTATGTTGATGTCGCTTTTGCCCAGGAGATTTACGGATTTTGTGTTTCTAATGGGATGAGTTATGAAGAACTGAGAATGGCTGTTAATAGTAAAAACAATGTTGAATTACTGACAACTGATTGGGGAATTGGAGGGGAATGTCTGCCTAAAGATATGAACTTTTTAAGGACGGTTTGTCCCTCGGCTTTGTTAGAGGGGGCTGAGCTTGCTGATCAGGGTTATCGAGATCGAATCCTTAAACAGGTAGGTATAAGTAAAGAGGTATGGCTAAGAGGTATAAGCTATAAAACAGGAGTCAAGGATCTTAAGCATAGCAGAGGGGTAGATTTGGTTAGGGCTTTAGAAGCCGCCGGCAATACGGTTAAAGTTGAAGATCCATTATTTTCTGCAGATGAGTTAAGTGAAGCAGGCTTTAATCCAATCAATCAGCAAACGGTGGATTCTCAAAACAATGAAGAAGATACTGCCAGGGTTATTTTAGATCGGCATAAGGCCTTAGAGATTAAAATGTGGGAAAAGGAGCAATACGATGGCTAAGATTTTAGTGACGGGAAGCAAGGGCACGTTAGGTAAACGATTAGTAGAAGTACTCAAATTTAGAGGAAACGATGTTTGGGAAGTGGATTTGCAGCATCATCTGGGGGGGAAATATATTAGAGCGGATATCTCTGAGTATCGTCAGTTAGACCGGGTATTTGAACAAGACTATGATTATGTTTTTCATTTAGCCGCTGAATTTGGACGTATCAACGGAGAACATTATTATGACACTCTCTGGAAAACTAATGTCATTGGAACAAGGAATATATTAGAATGGCAATTGAAGAAGGGTTTTAAGTTGATCTTTACAAGTTCCTCAGAAATCTATGGGGAAGCGATGGAGCCATTGTTAACAGAAGATTTGCCTCTGAAGAAGACGATTATTCAGCATAATGATTATGCTCTGACTAAGTGGGCTAACGAAGTGCAAGTGATCAACTTCGAAAAGAAATACGAATCTCCAATCGTTAGGCTACGGTTATTTAACGCTTACGGCCCCGGAGAATACTATCATTCCTATCGCAGTGTAGTCTGCCTCTTTATTTATCGAGCTTTACAGGGAATCCCATATGAGGTTTATGAAGGCTACTATCGTGTTTTTATGTATGTAGATGATCTAATTCCTACCATAGCTAACGTTGCTCATAACTTTAAACCTGGGGAGGTTTATAACATTGGAGGGACGGAATACCGAAGTGTCAAGGATTTAAGCGATTTGGTGCTTAAATATACTAATGGCAATTCGAAATTAGTAAAATATCTTCCTGAAGATAAGCACAATACAGTTAGTAAACGACCAGATATCAGTAAAGCAAAAGAGGATCTAGCCCACAACCCAAAAGTGTTGCTAGAAGAAGGTTTGCCCCAAACTGTAGAGTGGATGAAGAAGATATACAGTAATTAAGTGATAATCTTACTTCAATGGAGTGTAAACTCCATTGAAGTAAGATTCCTAAATAGACGGTAAATGCCAAAAACTTGAAGCATCCGTCATTTAGCCAATACTCAGAATGAGTCTAGCTTACTGCAGCAAGTAGGATTTGATTTTGAGTACGTGCTGTGATTAAGGAGGAAACTTAATGCTAATGCCTAAAGTTAGTGTCGTTATCCCTACGTATAATCACTCGCGATACCTGACTCATGCTTTAGAAAGTGTCATCAATCAGAGCTATGCAAATCTTGAGGTGATAGTTATTGACGATGGTTCCACGGATGGGACAGCAGATGTAATTAAGCCTTATCGTTCAAAGATCAATTATATTTATAAAGAAAACGGAGGAACACCCAGTGCTTTGAACCTTGGTTTATCGACAGCCAGTGGAAAGTATATTTGTTGGTTAAGTGCTGATGATGCCTTTTTAGAGGACAAAGTGGCAAAACAAGTGGGGCTCATGGAAAATGACCCGGGTATGGGGTTTAGCTACACAAGCTTTGTAGTCATTGATGCCTATGGAAAAAAGCAATACGAAGTTAATTCGGCATTTTATCCCAGCAGACAGGAAATGGTCACCCGCCTTATGGAGGGTTGCTTTATCAACGGATCTTCTGTGATGATGCGCAGTAATGCGTTAGAGGCTGTAGGGTTTTTCGATGTAGGTTTACCTCAAGCCCACGATTATGATTTATGGTTTCGTTTCCTTCGCCATTATTCCTGTGGATTTCTGCCAGAACATCTGCTGGCATATCGCTGGCATGGCGAGAATATGAGTTTGAATCCCGATGAAGCATGTTCCGTAATTGTTCAAGAAAGGGCGAAGAAGCTCTTTCCTGAATGGCTGAACTAAATAAAAATGTGGAAAATGATGGGGAGTGGTAGTAACTGCTTCCCATCATTATTGTGGGAACATAGACATGTTGTGATCTATATCTTTCTCGTTGATTAAATGACGTTGACTTAGAATTTTTGAGGAACCAAAAAGAGGACAGGTTAATATAATGGCAAAAAAAGAATTTTTCATTATTTAGTAGGTTCTAATAAAAAATAAAAATATTAAGGAGATTGGGAATGGACCTATTAACTACGGGATTGATAGAGAATACTTCTGTAATGGGGGTAAGGCCAAGTACGAGCCTTACTGTAAGGATTGCAAATAATGAGGCACTAGAAGCCTCCCTTGAAATTAGGGGGTTTTATGTAGCTGGGAGCGGTCTAATACAGTATGTATTAGAGAATGTTACCCTTATGGCAGGCGAAGCGGCAACAAGAAACTACTATGCAAATTTTGATGCCTTTAAATTTCAATTTGTCATCAACTCTGATGCTGTAGAAATATCGGCTTGGGGGAAAGATGTCGATGGCAATTTAACTGCAGCCCATCGCGTATTGCCTGCCGAACTAGATTTGGTTGGTTCTGAGCTTGGAGCAACCGGAGCAACAGGAGCAACAGGAGCAACAGGAGCAACAGGAGCAACAGGAGCAACAGGAGCAACAGGAGCAACAGGAGCAACCGGAGCAACCGGAGCAACCGGAACGACAGGAGCAACAGGTGCTGCCTTAATTGCGGAGTATGCCTATATCTTTAATACCGGTGAACAGCTAATTCCAGTAGAAGAAGATTTATCGTTTAGTACTAACGGGGCATTATTTGGTCCTAACCATATTGTTGATACGGGAGACCTTGTTATTTCAAGTTCCGGTATTTATGCGGTTTGCTTTATCGTGGCTGGTTTAGAAGCTAATCAATTTACTCTCTTTCAAAACGGTCAGGAAGTTTTAGGGAGCGTTTATGGATCCGGCGATGTGACCCAGCCCAACCCCGGAATGGTCATCATTTCAGCGGCCGCAGGAGATAGCTTAAGTGTAAGGAATCATACCAGTTTAACAAGTATAAATTTACAAGCCTCAGCCGGCGGAACACAAGCAAATGTGAATGCCTCAATTATGGTGTTAAAAATAAGTGAACTTCCATTAATTACACCTGAGTTAGAAGCCGTTAATAACGCAGAAACAATAGTCCAGATGCGCGTTGCCATTGAAGACCCTCAGCTTGGATTAGATCTTACAGGCTTTGATATGCTAAGTATAGATCTACAAGATCAAGTATTAGATTCAATTATTAACAACCGACCGGTATTAGGTTATTTCACGGTGACAAGTGTTCAAGAAGTTTTGGATTATGCCGTGAATCACATCGTTGATCCAAATAATATTTGGGTTCAAGCAGGCGCTATAAATGGGGACGGGAGCATGGCCAACCCATTTGGGATGATAGAAGAAGGAATTTCTGCGGTCGAAGCAGGTGGAACTGTTCATGTTTTAGGCGGAACGTATAATGTTGCAACTCAGATTGTTATTCCTAAAGCACTCACTTTACTTGGTGAGTCGGATCCACTTCCGCAAGTCGTATTTGATCCTTCAGTAACTTTAGATGGTATTCAGATAGTGTCTGATAATGTAACTATTGATAGTTTGCACTTAATTAGCAATAGGACTTTAACTGGACTAAATGCTGTTTTTAGTGTTCAACTAAAATCATCTAACCCCATTGATCTTTACAACAATTTTAATCTCCGTGCCAGTATTATTGAAGGTACTGTACGAAGCGGATATATTTGGGCGCAGAATATGACCATTGAGGATACACTATTTATTCATAACGCTCTTAACACTCAAGCATTAAGATTACAAATAGTTAGAGGGACGACAAATATCCTTAATAATACGTTCCAAGGCAATAGCACAAGCCTTGGGGCAATAGTAGTAGAACCAAATTTAGTTTCCTACACGACCTCTGGTGATATTAATGTAATCGGGAATACAATGACGAGATTCACTCAGTTCGTTAATTTCTTCCCTCACCTTGCTGGGCCAACAAGTTTAATAGTCCAAGATAATGATATTGATCATCAAGACCGTTCTGGGAGTTCAGTTATTCTATTCGCCCGTGTAAATTATGACTTAATGGAGGAGATCCTAATTCAAAACAATACAATGGTAAATCCAAATCCTGAACGACTTGCTGTATATTACAGTGGAGCTGGTGGAAGCTTTGTTCCCTCTGAGGATCAGATTCAAGTGTATAATAATACCTTTGAAGTTGCACAGCCATGGGGAAAGCCGACAGATACAGTTGATCCAAATTTCCCGGTAGGGTATGCAAGCGATGCACCGGTAGGGATGTCACTAGATGCCTTTGATTTACAAGGAAATATTAATATATAGTCATTTGTGACAACTTGAAGGTGCAAAATAACTAGCTTCATGAAAGCATTTGTTTCTAAATTGAGATAGTGTTTCGGAATTGATGAGTTACAAATATTTTTTTAGGATAATGCAGTAGCAATTAAGTGCATTATCCTTTTAATTTAAATACATTATTAATCGATAAGAAAAAATGTAAAAGTTTTTACTCTGTAATAACCTCCTTGTATCACCTAACAATTGACACATACATAATATATAAAACCTAGTATTAATTATTACTCCTCTAATCAAGATACTAAAATAACTTCTTCGCCTGTTTAACTGAGTCAAGAGAATACTGAATTTCAATAATAATTTATGATCTATATTGTAAGGAGGCGAAAAATGGCTTCGCTAACAACCGGATTGATAGAAAACATTAGAGCTTCCGGTGTACCCCTCTGTTCAACTCTCTCCGTAACAGTAGAGAATAAGGATCTTATAACTAATACTATTAGAGTCAATGGATATTATTGGGATAGAGCGACTAAGAAGGAGTACGTTTTGGACTTGCTGACCTTGGCACCTGGGGAAGTAGTTGTTCATAACTATTTTGCACAGTTTGAGGCTTTAGAATTTAGTTTTATATCAAGCTCTGACTCTTTAGAAATCACGGTTTGGGGTAAAAATGATGCTGGAAAATCGACTATGAACTACAGTGTTCTTCCTGCACAACTTTTTCCCATCGATAAAGAACGTATAACTATGGAGGCGCAAAATTCAACTCTGCCATCTGCTCTCAACAGAATTTATCTCTTAGATTCCCGCAGCAACAAAATATCAGTTATTGATGGTCATACCAATACTCTTGTAGGAAATCTAATTGCTGGTTCCGGTCCTTTTGGAGTGGGGGTTAATCCGGTAACAAATCGAATATATGTTGCAAACTTTGCAAGTAATAATGTCTCAGTTATTGATGGAAGCTCTAATGAGGTCATAGCCCATATTACCGTGGGATCGAATCCCATGGGTGTGGGTGTAAATCCCACAACTAACAGGATATATGTAACAAATTGGGCTAGTCATAGTGTGTCAGTTATTGATGGGTTTACCCATATAGTCATAGGGACTATTAGGGTAAGTTCATATCCTGAAGGAGTAAATGTTAATTCAACCACTAATCTAGTTTATATAACAAATCATGCCAGCAATAATGTTTCAGTCATCGACGGAAGCAATAATACTATACGAGGAACGATAGAATTAAACGAAAATAACAATGATGAAAGATCATTGTAAGATCATAGAAGGAGCAAAAGGATATGCTCCTTCTGATTTACTTGTATGTTTAGTTAGGAGAATGTTGTAATGAAGATTATGACGATTTTAGGTACTCGCCCGGAAATTATTCGCTTAAGCCGGATTATACCTCTCTTAGATGGACTATGTGATCATATTTTAGTGCATACCGGTCAGAACTTTGACCGAAGATTAAATGAGATTTTTTTCTCAGAACTTAACTTAAGATCTCCGAATTACGAATTAAATTGTCAGGCTACAAGTGTGATGGCTCAAATTGGTGAGATACTTCACAAGTGTGAGCAGGTGATGATCAGAGAAAGACCTGATCGCCTGCTTATTTTAGGAGATACAAACAGCGCTTTAACTGCGTTGGCAGCGAAACGTTTAAGTATTCCCGTTTACCATATGGAGGCGGGCAACCGCTGTTATGATGACAGGGTGCCTGAGGAAATCAATCGAAGAGTAATCGATCACTGTAGTGATATTTTAATGCCCTATACAGAACGAAGCCGAGCAAATTTGCTGAAGGAGGGAATCGAAGGAAAACGCATATATGTTACTGGAAATCCCATTAGGGAGGTTCTGAGATATTATACAGATAAGATTGAACAAAGCAACGTTCTAAAGACTTTAGAAGTAACTGAAAAGGGTTATTTCCTAGTAACTTTACATCGAGCTGAAAATGTGGATAATGAGGTTCGTCTGAGTAAATTCATAACGTCTTTTCATAGATTATATTTCGAATACAAAATACCCCTTATTTGCAGCCTGCATCCTCGTACTCGATCTCAATTGGAAAAGCAAAGTAAGACGCTTGACAGTACGGGTATTCATATTCTAGAACCTTTAGGGCTATTTGATTTTGTTTGTTTAGAGCAAAATGCCTTTTGTGTGCTGAGTGATAGTGGAACGGTTCAGGAGGAATGCAGCTTATTTAAAATACCAAATGTAACCTTAAGAGATGTGACAGAACGTCCCGAAACCGTGGAATCAGGAAGTAATATTATTTCCGGTTGTGAACCGGAAGACATTTCTAGAGCTGTAAACGTTGTATTAAGCCAAGGATGCGACTGGGAGGCCCCGTTAGATTATATGGAACAAAATGTTAGCAGAAAAGTGCTCAAAATCCTCCTGGGCGGCTAAAAAGGGATCGGGTAATATGGCAAAAAAAAAACCCCTACTTTTACTAGAAGTAAGGGTCTAGAAAACCTAGATGATGGAATACTAGTATAACCTTGTTGCTAAGAACCTCGTAGGAGGTTCTTTAATATTACTGCTGCAAGAATTCTTGAACGTAGAGATTGCCATAAGCACTTCCGTAAGCTATTCCGACACCCACATGTGTGAAACGAGGATCTAGGATATTTGCTCTATGACCTGGGCTTTGCATAAGTGATGCCATTGATCCCGGTACTGATTTATTTGCTGAAATGTTTTCTCCAGCCCAGCGTACGGTAATACCTGCCTGCTGCATCATGGCCCAGGGGCTACCATAGGTAGGAGAAGTATGACTAAAGTAATTATTTACTTTCATATCGTTAGCCTTAGCTCGTCCTACGGCGGTCAAGCGAAGATCTGCAATTACAGGATTTAAGCCTGCCCCAATACGTTCTTGATTGATCATGTCCACCATAAGTTGCTCGTCAGCAGTTAATGCTGACACTGGGGGTATTGAAGGAATCGTAGGGGTCGGAGTAGGAGCCGGTGCGGGAGTAGGAGTCGGAGTCGCTGCCGGGGTAGGAACTGGAGTAGGTGTCGGAGCAACTGAATTAGTCCTAGTTAGGTTATAATTTTTTAAGGAAATAACATTTCCATAGGAGTTTGTCGGTGGTGCTCCAATGTTAATATACGTTGGGGTGGTTGGAGTTGGAGTTGTTGGGGTTCCTTGGTTAGGAGCTGGAGCTGGGGTTACAGGCGTAGTTACTGTTACCGGAGCAGGAGTTACGGCTGTCGTTACGGTACCAACAGAACGCAGGGTGACAACAGAACCTGATAACTGGCGAGGAGCTCCTACAATAAGGGCAGCTTGGACCGGTAGAGCAACTGTGGTCATTAAAACGCCAAGTTGAATTCCGATTAGTAGTTTTGCTTTCATTGACATGTCCGAAACCTCCTAAATTAATATTCTTATGCTAAAGCTTGTGCTTTTTTGGACAACTGCAGTATAACATGCTGAGTTAAACCTGGAAATGGTACATTATGCCACATATAAATAAGTACTAATTGCTTAAGCTATAAATTTCCCTCGGGGAATAAAACGCGCTATAATAAAACGAGAATGAAATAAGTAAGCGCATATAAAGATTGTTACAAAATAGTAAACTTGGCGTAAGATAAACCTCGTCTGCGCCCGGTCCTATGTCAAAGACTTGTAATTGTTATGAAATCAAGTCAAGGGCCATATCATCCTGAGCGCAGCGAAGGATCTAGACCAACGCTTAAGCTCAGGATGACATGATAATCGTTTATCGTGGTGCGGCAGCGTGTGAAGAATTGCTATGAAAAATAGAGTATAGAGAGGGTGAAGTAACAAGTATGGCAAATGAGATGTTACTCATCTTTGCCCATCCTGATGACGAATCCTTTGCCTTAGGCGGAACCATCGCTAAATACGCCGACCAAGGGTTAAACGTTACCCTTGTGACGGCGACCAAAGGAGAAGCAGGTAAGGCTGCTGGGATTTGCAAGCCGGAAGAACTTGGTTTATTTCGAGAACAGGAACTTAGAAGAGCAGCAAAGGTCTTGGGGATTAAGGAGATAATTTTTCTAGGCTATCGAGATAAGGAAGTTCCTACTGCACCGCATCTTGAAATAGTAGAGAAACTTGTACAAGTTATCCGTAAAATACGTCCTCAGGTTGTGATAACCTTTGGAGCAGATGGTTCGTCCGGGCATCGTGACCACAAAGCGATTCATTACTTTACAAAGGCAGCTATACAACTTGCAAAAGAGCATATAGAACCCGAGTGGGGAGCTCCCTATACTTTACCGCGTCTCTGTTATGTCCAGTCTGGATGGAGGCTTTCGGAAGATGTACTGAAAGAAATTGACTATATCGTCTCAATTGATCAATGGGCTGAGCAGAAAAAAAGGGCTATTAAAGAGCATCGGACTCAACAATTCTCTCAGCAAAAGTTTGAAACCATGGATGAACGACTAAAGCAGGATTATTATACCAACGAATATTTTCAATGTGATGCTGAATTGAGTGCCTTTCCTGGGCGAGGTTCGGATATCTTTGCAGACTTGGAAAGGGTGGATTCTTAGGTGCAGGCCAAAGTAGTGCTGAAATTTTGCCCAGACTACACAGCAGATGTGGAAAACAGTTTGAGGGAAGGCCTTGAAGAATGGGGCGGTATGTCCACGTTTGTGAAACCTGGACAAAAGGTATTGCTTAAAGTAAACCTCCTCATGAAAAAACGACCAGAGGAAGCAGTTACGACTCACCCTAGCGTTGTCGAAGCTGTGGTTCGACTCGTTCAGGAGGCTGGCGGAATACCAATCATAGGTGACAGCCCCGGTGGGCCTTACACAGTAGGAGCTTTACAGGCTATTTATACAAAGTCAGGCCTACGTGAAGTTGCAGAGAGGACAGGAGCGATTCTGAACGAGGATGTCGGACAAACAACCTTTCAGTATCCTGAAGGGAAAATCATCAAGAGTTTAACCGTCACTAACTGTGTTTTAAATGCGGATGTAGTAATCCCTATCTCAAAGCTGAAAACTCATGGCATGATGACCTTTACCGGTGCAGTTAAGATTTTGTTCGGGGTTATCCCAGGACTATTAAAAGCCGAATACCACTTGAAAATGTTTAAAATCCCCGATTTTGCAGATCTTCTTGTGGACATTGCTGCTTGGGTAAACCCAGCCTTAAGTATAATGGATGGTGTCGTGGGGATGGAAGGAGATGGGCCTTCAGCGGGTAAACCACGAAACATTGGAGCCCTTATTATGAGTACAGACCCTTTCGCTTTAGATGTTGTTGCCACAGATTTGATTGGTCTAAAGCCAGAAAAGGTTCCAACGCTGATGGCAGCGCGCTTGCGAGGTCTGACAAGCCGTCTCAATGAAATAGAATTAAAAGGGGACTCCCGTTCTCTTTGGCGAATTCAAAATTATATAATTCCAAAAGCAGTATCCACTAATTTTCTAGACATGGTTCCGTTGCCAAAAAGCGTCAAGAATTTTGTACTCAACCGTGTTCGCCCTTTTCCAATGTTTGAGCATGAGATGTGTGTAGGGTGTAGAGACTGTTTCAATAATTGCCCTCCAAAAGCAGTAACCATGAATGAGAATCAGAGGCCGATCGTCGATTTACAAGCTTGCATTCGCTGTTTTTGTTGCCAGGAACTTTGTCCACATCACGCAGTCAAGCTCTTTAAGCCTTGGCTAGGAAGAAAGTTTATCAAGTAGTGAAAATTGTAGAGACAATTCATGAATTGCCCCTACGGGTAAGGGGTAATTGCATTGCCATTTGGGGAAGGTGGTGTTATTAATGACAGAAAGTGTAATAGTGATTGATGTTGGGTCCGGAACCCAAGATATTCTTCTCTATCAACCGGGGAAGAATCTAGAAAATTGTCCAAAGTTTATTGTTCCTAGTCGGACTCAGACGGTAGCGGCACAGATCCGTAAAGCTACAGTTCAAGGAGATGAAATCTTTCTTCATGGACATTTAATGGGTGGAGGGGCGAGTGCTGTGGCACTTAAACAACATGTGAGTGCAGGTCTAAAAGCCTTTGCAACCCCTAAAGCTGCAGTAACCTTTAATGACAACCTTTCTCTAGTCGAGGGCATGGGAATCGTCCTATGCGAAGCAGCACCACAATCAGCAAAGCCTATTTGGATGGGAGATGTAGATACTCGTTCTCTGAAGCAAGCCCTCGAAGCATTTAGCCTCGACTATCCCTTAAAAGCTGCAGTTGCGGTCCAAGACCATGGCTTCAGTGTCACAGAAAGTAATCGAACACTTCGCTTTCGGCTCTGGGAGGAGTTTGTTTTGCAGGGAGGAGATTTGCGAGGCTTGGTGTTCACTCAAGATATCCCGAAAGTCTATACAAGAATGCGTGCACTCCGTGAGATTATCCCAGAGGCTGTCGTGGCGGATACCGGGACAGCGGCACTTCTAGGAATTATGGCTGATCACTATGTTAAGCCCCACCTCAATCAAGGTATTTTAGCGGTTAATATTGGGAACTCGCATACGTTAGTTGCAGCTATTCGAGGGGAACGGGTATATGGAATAGTAGAGCACCACACTAGTATGATTAATATAGAATCCCTAGCCAAACTCATTCAACGATTTCAGATGACCGAATTGACCAATGCGGAAATCTATGAGCAAGGAGGGCATGGTGCAACTCTACATCCAGAAATGCGCCCGGGCTGGGATTTTGTTGTAGTCACTGGACCTAGGAGAAGTATGGCGAAGCCTCTCAATTGGTATGAAGCTGCACCCTATGGGGATATGATGTTAACAGGATGTTTCGGAATTCTAGCGGGTATGGGGATTGCATAGCGAAAAAATATTTCGTAAAGGCAAGGATTTTTTACATATATGGAGAATTTAAACAGAGTGAGAAAAACTCTATTGGTTATAGATTTGAGTAGTTAGAAACGGGGGGAGACCATGGCAGAATTCTTATCACAATTTGAAAACTTTGGACTGCGGAGTGCTATTGATATCATCGTGGTGGCAGTGGTCTTCTACCAATTCTATATGCTCATTAAACGTACCCGCGCAGTGCAGTTAGTTAAAGGGGTGATGGTACTTGTCGCTGTCTCCCTCCTCGCAAGGTACTTTCAGTTAACAAGCATTAGTTGGTTGTTGAGTAAACTCTTAGAGATGTTTGTCATCGCCATACCCGTTGTCTTCCAGCCCGAACTTAGGAAGGCTTTAGAACAACTGGGCAGAGGGCGGTTTTTAACTCGCCATCCCTCAACCCCGGGCTTGGATACCTTAGAACAGGTTGTCGAAGAGTTAGTACGGTGCACACAAGTTCTCTCTAAAAACCGAATTGGAGCGTTGATAGTGCTTGAACGAAAAACAGGCATTCAAGATTTCGTTGAAACGGGAATCAAAATTGATGGCATGGTCTCCTCTGAATTTTTAGTCAATATTTTCATTCCGAATACACCACTTCATGACGGTGCAGTCATTATCCGGCAAGATCGTGTAGCTGCCGCTGGGTGCTTTCTCCCGTTGTCTGAAAATCCCAATATCAAAAAAGACTTGGGAACACGTCATAGAGCAGCTATTGGTTTAACAGAAATCACTGATTCTTTGGTGCTTGTTGTCTCGGAGGAAACCGGGGCCATATCCATTGGAATTGATGGAGCATTGACTCGCTTTACAGATGATAAAACGTTACGAGAATTACTGCTGCAGGAGCTTGATGTCAAAAGTGTCTCCTCATCCGTTATTCCGTTTTGGAGGTGGTAGCCATGATTGAGATACTTCGGCGAAACCTCGTAGTTAAGGTGGTTTCGTTCTTATTTGCCATTCTCTTTTGGCTTTTTGTACTGAACCAAGGGACACCTGATAAGCTAATTCCTGAGCAGACATTGACCATCCCAGTGGTATCTAGCGGATTGAACCAAAACATGGTTGTTATGACCCAACTACCTTTAGTTCGAGTTCGTGTGCAAGGAATCAATCCCAGTGCCAATATTAAAGATATTTATGCGCAAATTGATCTATCTGGTGGAGTACCTGGAGAAAACACTTATGTCGTTAAAGTTAACACTCCCCCAGGAACAAATGTGGTGGATGTTCAACCTTCAAATATTAAACTGACCTTGGATACGGTCCAAGAGAAGACAGTCCCAGTTCAGGCCGTCCTATCGGGTAATCCTGCCGATGATTATCAAGCGGGCAGCCCGATTATTAAACCTTCGGCGGTCAATGTACGTGGGCCGAGTTCTATTTTAGGTACTCTAGACAAAGTAATTGTTGAAATTAGCGTTACAGGCGCTAATGAAACGATTCAAGTATCTCGACCAGTAAGCTTTCGAGATAAAGAGGGCAACCCGATCTTTGGTCCAAACCCGAGCATGGATATTTTAAGTGCTTATCCCAGCAGTGTGGATGTGATCGCTCCAGTCCTAGCGAAGGATCTTTCTTCGAAAATGATTCCCTTGAGAGTTACTAGTAAAGGAGACCCGGCCTCAGGCATGGAACTCTGGTCATTAGTCCCATCTCCAGCAAGTATACAGGTTACCGGGACCCTACAAGCCTTGAAGGGATTAGACTCGGTCAACCTTGGCCCGATTGACATTAGTAATCTAACAGAGGATAAAACGTTCCAGATTCCAATTAATCAAGTATCATTACCAGCGGGAGTTACCATTCTGGACGGGACAACCCTGAGTGTTATTGCTCAGATTCGCCCCGGACCAATTCAAAAGGCCATATCCAAGGTTCCGGTTCAAATCCGAAATATTGGGAAAGATTTAGAAATAGAGCAACCAATTTCTCCTATAGATATTGTTGTCGAAGGTCTATCGGATATCTTGAATAATGTAGCTGCAGATCAAATCCAACTCTGGGTAGATGTCTCGGGTAAAGAGGCAGGAAACTATACAGGTGTTGATGTTTATTGGCAACTCCCGCCGGGAGTGAAAATGCTTACAAAACCACAAGTGGACTATAGTCTAAAAGCTCACTTGGAAGAAGGAGCAGAGTAACTACGTGGATTTATTATGGTCTAATCTAAAAATTCCTGTAGAAGAGGATGCCTTCTTAAAGACGACGATGGCCCGCAAACTAAAAGTACCTGAACAGAGTATAAACGGTCTTCGCTTCCTGCGTCGTTCTTTAGATGCGCGTAAAAAACCTCTTCTCGCTTTTGTCTATACGCTTCAATTCTCTCTTGACGTACCTAGGACCCAGGGAAATCGTATCTTAGCCAGGGTTTCAGGGCTCAAAGAAATGCCGATAGAGGCCCCGGTTATATGGCCAAAGCCGAGTAAAACCCTGACCCATCGTCCCGTGGTGATTGGTGCGGGCCCGTCAGGGTATTTTGCTGCGTTAGCTTTAGCTCGGAGGGGGTATTCTCCTCTTGTCCTCGAACGGGGTGACGCTGTTGAGGATCGCACCCAAAAAGTTCAGGAATTCTGGGATACAGGAAAACTAGATTCTGAGAGTAATGTCCAATTTGGAGAAGGTGGAGCAGGTACATTTTCAGATGGTAAGCTCACAACTCGAATTCAAGATCGAAGAATTTCGCAGGTTCTAGAAACCTTTGTTAAGCACGGAGCCCCAGCTGAAATCCAATATTTAGCTAAACCTCACATCGGGACAGATATACTTAAAGATGTCGTCAAAAGAATTCGGCAGGAAATTGAGTCTTTAGGTGGCGAGGTGCGTTTTCGAGCTAAGGTGACAGGATTAAAGACATCATCAAGTCGCCTGAGAGCGGTCGTTGTTAATGGTGAAGAGGAAATCCCTGCAGAAGCAGCTGTACTTGCTATTGGGCACAGTGCTCGAGATGTCTATAAATACTTATTTGACATGAATCTCACTCTGGAAAAAAAATCCTTTGCCATTGGCTTACGAATAGAGCACCCGCAGGCACTGATTAATCAGTCTCAGTATGGAGTAGAGGTACACCCCCATGTCGGACCGGCTGATTATCAGCTAACGTATAAAGATGTGAGTACTGGCCGAGGGGCTTATGCCTTTTGTATGTGTCCAGGAGGAAAGGTTGTGGCAGCAGCTTCAGAAGAAGGTGGAGTTGTCACGAACGGTATGAGTGAATATGTTCGTGACTCGGCAATTGCCAACAGTGCCATCGTGGTAACTGTTGGAACTGACGACTTTCCGACGACGCATCCCCTTGCTGGTCTGGAATTCCAAAGAGAATGGGAACATAGGGCGTTTATTGCAGGCGGGTCAGATTATAAGGCTCCTGCTCAAAGAGTCGTTGACTTTTTAGAGCGACGTGTGACGGACCGTTTTGAAATGTTACCTACTTACTACCCGGGTATTAGATCTTATGAACTCCATGAGGTACTTCCGGGTGCAGTAGGAGATGTATTAGATCGTGCACTACGAGTTTTCAATGGTAAAATCAAAGGATTTGCCGGGGATAAAGCAAATCTGACAGGAATTGAGACAAGGACAAGCTCCCCCATTCGAATAGTCCGAAATACTCAAGGAGAATCTATAGCCTTAGCAGGGTTATATCCGGCAGGTGAGGGAGCGGGGTATGCAGGGGGAATTACCAGTGCCGCCGTCGATGGGATAAGAATTGCAGAATTTCTTATGGCGCAATTTGCTCCTATAGAGTAAACTATTGAAGTTAACAAGTATCATTGAAATTAAGATTCTTGTATATAAGAACGTTTTACTAAAGAAGTAAATACACTAAATAGGAAGGGAGGGAACGATTTGGGTCGACTCTTTGGAACGGATGGGGTACGTGGTGTGGCTAACAGCCAGCTAACCCCCGATCTCGCTTTTCGCCTTGGGCAAGCAGGCGCATATGTACTTAGCAAGGAGCATCCACACCCCCGCATTGTCATTGGTAAAGATACCCGGATTTCTGGAGATATGCTCGAATCCGCGCTGATTGCAGGGATTTGCTCTGTCGGAGCAAATGTTTTACGAGTTGGAGTGTTACCAACACCTGGAATCGCTCTCTTAACGCGTACCCTTGATGTTAGCGCGGGTGTTGTAATTTCTGCCTCGCATAACCCTGTCCAAGATAATGGAATTAAGTTTTTTGGTTCATCAGGATATAAATTGCCAGATGCTATTGAAGATGAGATTGAACGAATCGTTGTAAGTAAAGAGAAGCCTTGGCAGACCCCGACTGGCGGGGAGGTAGGAAGGGTAATTGAAGTACATGACGCTGAATCTCGTTATAAAGATTTTCTTAAATACACGGTTGGACGTTTGGACGGAATCAAAGTAGTTTTAGATTGTGCCAACGGAGCAGCATCCTTTGTCGGTCCCCAAATATTACAAGAGGTTGGGGTCGAAGTGATCTCTATATGTAATACGCCGGATGGTATAAATATTAATGAGGATTGTGGGTCCACTCATCCGGAAAGGTTACAGAAGGCAGTATTGGAACATGGCGCAGATCTGGGACTAGCAATGGACGGAGATGCCGATCGTCTTATTGTGGTGGATGAAAAAGGCACCATCTTAGACGGGGACTTCATCATACTTATTTGTGCCTTAGCACTAAAGGCCAAGGGAAAATTGGCACAAAACTCAGTCGTTGTCACTGTCATGAGTAACTTAGGATTACACCTTGCCCTAAAAGAGGCAGGGGTCAAGATTTATGAAACTCAAGTTGGGGACCGCTATGTCATGGAAGAGTTAATTAAAACGGGAGCCCAGCTGGGCGGAGAACAGTCTGGACATATTATTTTCCTTGATCACAACACGACAGGAGATGGATTATTGACTGCCCTTCAGTTATTATCCGTGATAAAGGAACGACAAGTTCCGCTGTCTATGCTTGCTTCCCAAATGCAGCGCTTACCTCAGGTCCTTCTCAATGCTAGGGTTCAACATAAGGAACGGTTAATGTCGGATACCAGAGTGCTTGCAAAAGTACATGAAGTAGAGGAAATCCTTAACGGCAAAGGCAGAGTATTGGTACGTCCTTCCGGAACAGAATCTTTGATACGAGTCATGGTCGAAGGTCCAGATCAAGAAAAATTATTGGACTTGGCCCAAGAGGTTATTGACACTATTGTTCAATGTGATGAATAAAATACCATTGGATAACTTTTGAGAATTTGTTTATAATGATCCATGTGCCTTTTGTATTAAGGCTAAACTCTTTTGTGGAAAAGGGCACATGGACCCCTAGAAAGAGGTGATGCTATAGGTTTATAAATATGTAAAGAGATTGTTTGGATGGGCATTTGAATCAGTTTGGGCAATAATATAAAGCGCCAGGACCTTAGAAGTTCTAATTGATAAGGTCGACGAGGAAGAGGGTTATCGAAGAATTCGGCGGATCCCTCTCGGTGGCTTGTCACCGTAAAGCTTACTTAAAACCGAGGAGTAATTTTCGGGACAAAGGTAAAGCTGACAAGACAAGGGGAAGGTGTGTTCAATTTGATCCCCCTTGCTTGTGTTGCCTTTAATCTGAATCAACAAGTCGTCCAAATAGGACGGCTTTATTATTTTCCGAAAATTATGTAGTTCGCACATACACTAAGGCTGAAATTTAGGTACAAAAGTTTAAGTTGAGAGGAGATACACATATGTGTGGTATTGTTGGGTATATTGGAAAACGGGTAGCTATCCCTATTTTGGTTGATGGTTTAAAGAAATTAGAGTACAGAGGTTACGATTCCGCAGGTGTGGCCGTCTTAGACTGTGAGAAAATCGTAGTGTCTAAAAGTGTTGGTAAGTTAGTTGCCTTGGAAGAAGAACTCGGTCAGAGTTATTCTCAGTCTTGCATCGGGATTGGACACACCCGTTGGGCGACACATGGCAGACCTTCTCAGGTGAATGCACACCCTCATTGCGATTGTAAGCAGGACTTTGTAGTCGTGCATAATGGAATCATTGAAAATTACTTGGAATTAAAGGATATGCTTATTGAAAAAGGGCATAAGTTTGCCTCTGAAACTGATACAGAGGTTTTAGCACACTTACTCGAAGCCTACTATGAAGGAGACCTTGAGGGAGCTGTCCGGAACGTTCTGAAGACGATTCGAGGTTCTTATGCAATGGTCGTTTTAAGACGTCAGGACCCCAATAAGCTGGTGGCAGCTCGTAAAGACAGCCCTATGGTGGTCGGTCTTGGAGATGGAGAGTTTTTTGTAGCTAGCGATATCACTGCGATTTTGAACTATACCCGTAAAGTCTATATTTTGGATGATGGCGAAATGGTTGTCATTACTGAAGATGGAGTGAAGGTCTTTGACTTTGAAGGCAATCCCCGTGCCAAAGAAGTCTACGATGTGAAGTGGGATGCGGTGGCAGCGGAGAAGGGTGGATATGAGCATTTCATGCTCAAAGAAATCCATGAACAACCTAAAGCCTTGAAGGATACCATGTTAGGACGCTTGGAAGACGAGAAAGTAGTCCTTCAAGAGGTAGATTTAACCCTTGAAGAACTAGCTCAGATTAATAAAGTATATATTGTTGCTTGCGGTACAGCTTGGCATGCCGGATTGGTAGGCAAGACCTTGATTGAACGATGGGCACATCTGCCCGTTGAAGTAGATATTGCCTCTGAGTTTCGCTATCGCTCTCCTCTTGTAGATGATCATACCTTAGTTGTGGTCGTAAGCCAGTCCGGGGAAACAGCGGATACCTTAGCCGCTCTGCGCGAAGCAAAAAATCGAGGCGCGCGGGTGGTTGCCGTCACGAATGTGGTAGGAAGCACGGTATCGAGGGAAGCGCATGATGTGATTTTTACTTGGGCCGGCCCGGAGATTGCCGTAGCTTCGACGAAAGCTTACACAACTCAGCTCGAGGGAATGGTTTTACTGGGACTCTATCTCTCTCAGGTTAAAGGGACATTGCCTAAAGAAAGAATTGCAGAGATTATTACTGCGTTGAGAAAGATTCCGGCTCAGGTCCAAGAGCTTTTAGACCAGTCGAGTCTCATTAAAGAGCTTTCAGAGTCCTTTGCTAAGGTAGAAAATACCTTCTTTATCGGCCGCTCCTTAGATTGGGCTGTTGCCATGGAAGGATCTCTAAAACTAAAAGAAATTTCCTATATCCACGCTGAAGCTTATGCGGCTGGCGAATTAAAACACGGTACCTTGGCCCTGATCACTGAGGCCACACCCGTCATAGCTTTAGCTACCCAACGGGATGTCTATGAAAAGACAATTTCCAATGTCAAAGAGGTCAAAGCCCGAGATGCTAAAGTCATCGGACTAACCTACAAAGGGAATACCAGCATGGCGAAGTCGGTAGATCATGTGATCTATATTCCAGAGACAATGGATGAGCTCTCACCAATTCTTACAGTTATACCCTTGCAACTTCTATCGTACTATGTATCAGTTGCTAGGGGGTGTGACGTTGATAAGCCAAGAAATTTGGCCAAGAGCGTCACAGTGGAGTAGGACTTGAAAAGTTATTTTTTGAATTATTATGGTGAGGGTGAAACACTCTCACCTTTTTAAATTTGAAAGCCATCTCATCGATTAGTCTTGAGAAGGACCTGTTACCTAGCCAAGTTACTTAATTCGATCTTTTAGCCCTGAGAATGAATCCTGAATCATTGTTTCGTTAGCACCTAACTCATTTATATGATGTAGATACTTAAAAAAATAGAGTAATAAAACGTGGGAAAAAATAGCGAACATAAAGGTCTCAGCGATACTCCAACCATTAAAGAATACCTGATTAAGTGAGTGGGCTGTATAGTTCATAATCGTAGCCCATATAACAAAAAACAATACAAGCCATATCTGATATTTTGAAAAGCGCCATAGTAAATAGCCAAAAATTACTGTCACGGCGAACCAACTTAATGTAAAGAAAACGGGTATATTATAAATCATTACTATGTCACCCTTAAAGGACCATCGTTTGAATATATTTACCGCAAATATTTGCACTATCCAAGTATAGATGAAACCGCCTAGAAAGGCGAAGGGCATAAGTCTTTTGATATAGTTTATGGGGACTAAGAACAAAACAAGGGACCAGTACGCGACAGCCTGAGCAACCCAATAGAGTTCCATATCGAACACCTCCTGCTATATTATGAGATATTTACTGACTTACTATGAGAAAAAAGAATCTTATTACGAAAATAGGATAATTATAAACAAAGGCATTTCAATACTCAAATGGGATTATCATGCCCACTTGCTAGTACTAAAATGCCTTTTGTTTATATTTGTTTGCCCCTAGCACATATCGGTAATTTAGTAAGGTATCAGCCCACAATCCTCCAAGATCTGCTGCCCCTTCTTGCTTAAAATTAGATCTAGGAAATTCTTTGCTAAGTCGGGGTTTTCAGTATTTTTTGGAATAGAGATGGCAAATTCAATGGGTGCACCGGGGACCGTAATCATCTCACCGGAATTTTTGCCCTGCAAACTTACTGTGGCCTGCTTGTAATACTCTGCGTAAGAGGGGTTCGATAGATTAATCTTTTCTGGTAGAGTCAGATATTTCAGACCGAACTGATTAACCACACAGAGATATTCGAAGGCATAGCCTAGTTTACCTACCAGCACATCTGAGGCTAAGTCGTAAGATTTAGGATAAATCAAATCCTCTCTGCACTTCTGGTCTAGTTGAGCAAAGAGACCGGATTGTTCGTAGTATTGTTCCGCTAACTGCCAGACCATTAGAGTACGATAGCCACATGGATCTAAATTTTGGTTAGACCTGCCAAAGGTGACGTCTTCGCGAAGCAGAATATCAAACCAGTTCTTGACGTTGATTTCTCCGCTTCCTCTAGAAAACTCATTATAGGCCAATACAATTTGGTCGTTGGCAAAAATATAGTATTTGTCCACGTATTCGGGTCCTAGCAGCTCATCAAAGAGCATGGGGTCTGCCAGAGCTAGGATATCAACGACCTTGCCCTCACGCACCTGTCTAGCACAGGCCCGTGAACCATAGGATTCTAGCTGAATGTCTATCTCCGGACAAACTGCCTGTAGCAACTTGGCACATTCAACAACCGGTTTGCGCAAAGCCCCGGCGTGTAATATTTTTAAGATTTGCTGATAACTCAACTTCCTTTCACCTCCCGCTGGTATTGTTCTAGAAAAGCTTGCATTTTGGTTACCTTGTCGGTGATTAATTGCACACAATAGTCCAAGGCCTGGTAACCTTCGGGGCTTAACTGGTAGGACCGTCGTGCGGGACCAGTATTTTGAGTTTCCCACTGGGAAATGACCAGCCCATCTTCTTCCATCTTGCGTAGGTTGCGGTAAATAGTGGCTGGGTCGGCTTCGATTTCCGAGAAGCCTGATTCGTTAATCTTTTGTATTAGCTCGTACCCGTGTGCAGGCTTATGTGCTAGAAAGTAAAGTAGAGCGGGTACCAACATTTTATCGATACGCCCAGCAATATAAGCGAAGGCAGGATTTTGCAGGTCTTCTTTCACTGTTTTCACCTCAAAACTTTTTCTACATTGAACATTCTTCTTCTATCACATAAAACTACCTAATACACTGACTGGTACAACTCTAGACGATTCTAGTATTTAATCATAAGATATCCTTTGAGAGTCTATTGAACAATAGCCTTTTGTTAGAGGATTAGAGGAAATATTGTCCAATATAGCTAATAGCCAAAAATAGTATTAAACCAGTTAAAATAATCTTAATTATTCGATCAGGCAGGAACTTCTGGACTCGGGCACCTACATAAGTACCAAGCAAACCCCCAATACCAAAGAGTATGCCTAGCATCCAGTCCGGGGCTACTGAGGCACCTGCTGCAAGGTTGCTTGCGGCTAAAATATGGTAGTAGGCGACTCCAGCAATGGAGGTAATAAAAGTACCTGCTAAGGCGGCACCGGCTACAGTATAAATGGGCAGCCCTAGCACGGCAACACAAAAGGGAGATATAATCGCACCACCGCCAATGCCATAGATACCACCAATTAAACCGACAACCAGAGAAAGGCATAAAATAGATATTCCGCTAAAGGAATAGGTTTCACCCCAGAATTCATACTCGATTTTTTTCCATGAAATAGTCTTAGTCTTAACCACAGCTTCTGCAGGAAGGCCGGAAGCTAATCGACCAGAATTTACTTCTTTCATCTTAGCTACTTGTTTGGCAAACTTGTTTTGCATGATCGTACTTTGTTCTTTTACCTTCTTATTCCAGCCCATCACTTCGGACAGAAGTCGGTAGCCCAGATACAATAACACTACGCCTACGAAGAGCTTAAAGACTTTGGGGTCTGGCAAATAGAGTATACGTACCCAGGCACCTACGAATACGCCAGGGAGGGTACCGATAACCACCGCCCATGTCAATGGCCATGCCATGCGCCCCTCTTTGATATAGCGATAGAGACCTCCAGGAATGGCTACAATATTATAGATAAGATTAGTAGGACTCACTGCTGGACTGGTGTAGTGTAAAACACTCACTTGGAAGGGGAGTAGTAGAAATGCACCAGACACACCTGCAGAAGCGGTTAATGATGATACCAGAAATGCCACCAAGGGAGGGATGAAGGGTAATACATCGACACCGGAAACTGGAAAATGCATAGTTTCTCCTCCTAAAATTAAATTTTCTCAAAAAGGTTATTTTTTGAAAATATATGTACAATTCACCTAGTGTCACTGTGCATGTAGGTTCAATGGATTGTATTCTATAAAGTTAATAATTATCCTGCTATATATTGGTATGACAAGCTAATTTTTTTCTTCTAATCCTTTTAATATAACATATTGCTTTCAAAGGGGTTTTCCTGCTATTGTTAGATAGGGGGATGTCGTTTGGTACAGTGATGCTTTCGAAAGGCTTCTGCCTACGATTATTCAGAGAGTGTAAGCAGGGATTTGTTTATGGTTTATTGAATATATGATTTATAAATAAATTATTTGGAGGATTTATGAGAAGTAAATTTCTAAAGATTGCAGGCGTTATGGTCTTATTGATAGCTGTGGCAGGATTTTGGGGATACGATAAATATTTTAAGCCTGACTTGGAAATCCAACATGAGCTTACTAGCCAGTTTGGAGAGGATTTTTTTACATCATTTGATGGTTTGAACGCTGAAAATAATCCCGGTACAGTAGGTCAGCCAATCAATCAACCAAAAACAACGGATGATACGAATGAGATAAATGAAACTCCAGATAATAAGCCAAAGCAAACTGAACCTGAACCAGGGACGATAGCTGCACCTGTTAAACAAACTACTACTCCGAAAGAGTTTACTCTTGAAGAAATTAATAATAAGTATAAGTCTCAGTTTAGTTATCTACAGAGTGTAGCTTTGAGTCGTTTAGATACTTTGTATTCGGCGGCAGTTCAAGAGTACGCTCAACGCAAGAAAGAGGGTACAATAAACCGTTCAGCGTTGGCCCAAAAATATATTCAAGCAGGAAACATGCTTGAGGCTAACATGGATAGACAGTTCAGTAATACCTTGAATGCGATGCAGGCTGAGTTGATTGCAAATAATCTACCCACTGATCTTATAGATGCTATAGAGAGCGAATATGAAAATGCTAAGTCTGATAAGCGTTCACAGCTCTTGTCAAAACTCACCAAATAACAGCACCAGTGTAATTGATAAACATTGCTACGGATATATAAGAGTGGATATAATTAATTACGGCCTAGCTTTTAAGGATAGAATGATCCTTAAAAGCCAGGCCGTAATAGTTGATCTAGTTCAATTCAGCTATAAATTCGTTATGAATCCAGAAGGGAACTAATCTCCAGGGGGGGATTCAGTAAATTTTAGTTTAGGTACCTCATGCCTTAAGGTCACTTCAAAATGTTTTATATCATTTATATGTCGTTGGTAGACGGAGAAATCTTCCAAATCAACCCAGTGCTTTTTAAATTCAACTTGCTCTTCCCCTAAAAGTATACGAGTAACCTCTATAGGTACCTCTACGTCTATGTGCCCATGATTAGCGGAAGAAATGGTTTTCTTTTCTATTACAAGCTCTTCACACTTAACAGGCACCGTAAATGTTTTTTCCTGAGTGTAAGATTCCTTATATATCGTTACCGCTCCTGTTCGTATCCACTTTTTTACGAGATCAAGTTGTTCCTCTTTAATCTGAAGGGACACATTTTCAATCGAGTCATTGGTTTGATTAGACGAACTTGTTTCAAATGATGAGTTCTCTTCCATACCTTCGGCCTCCACTTATTAGAAAAACACCCCACCAATCATAAATACGATGGGTGAGGTGTTTGTTATGCTACTGTAATTGCTGATCCGTTACACTCTCGATTACATCGGGATTGCCATATTTATTTACCCGACCTTCTTCATGTCTAAGAGTTTCATCGATATGCTTAGTATCTTCAACAATGTTCTTGCGAGCTAGAATTTCTCCGGTTACAACGGTATATTTATCGACGATAACTTTCTCTTGACTGACAGGAATTCGTATGGCATCTTCGTCAGCTATTGGCGAGTCCGTCTGTTCGTTGTTCAAGGCTCTTCTTTCGATAACAACTTCTTCACGCATTACAGGAACGTCGACGCTCCTTTGTTCTTCAATGATTTCCTTGCTAAGTTCTACTTCACCAGTTTGCACTCTGTCTTTTTCAATATTGAGCTCCTCTTTGCGGAGAAGTAGCTTTGCGTCATCGTTAGTCTGCGTAGGCTCTTCTCGAATCTCTTCTGGAGCCTCGTCCTCATTCCCATTTCCAAAAATATCACTTAAGATACCCATATTATATAAATACCTCCTTAATTTTTATCCTTTTGTAGCCCTTTTTATATTGCCCTTATACTGCTAATCTATGAAATGAAATTTCTGCAGATTTTTGGTACAATAATGCAAATAATAAATTGGATTATATGAAAGGAAGGATATAATATGGGTATTAAAGAGGATGTGCTAAGCGCAATGAAAGATGCCGGAAAGCCTTTAAGCGCCGGAGAGGTTGAAAAATTGACAGGGCTAGACCGTAAAGAAGTTGATAAAGCATTTAAAGAGTTAAAAAAAGAAAATACCATTGTTTCCCCTGTAAGATGCAAATGGGAACCTACCAATTAAACCAAAAATCAAAACAACTCCTGTTGTAGAAACATTTGTAATCTATAGCAGGAGTTATTTTTTAACGTTATGCAATAAAGGCATCTATTAAAGAATTTAGCGTAGAAGTGTTTATATACTCATAAAGAAATAAACGATCATCAAAATTTCAGCCCCTAGCTTTAATACTGTTCCGCCAAGGATTCCGACGAGAGTGCCAAAGCCAACCCGGATTGCTCGGTTTATTTCTATTCCTCGCAGCAATTCAGCCACAACGGCACCGAGGAAGGGCCCAATTACGATACCCAGAGGTCCGAGGAAAATTAAACCAACAATTGTGCCGAGGATTGCTCCCAGGCTGCCTGTTTACTGCCATTGAAGCGTCGCGTGCCAGCAGCAGAGGCTAGAAAATCTATAGAGAAAATAACCACGAGCGCTAATGCTTGTAAGAGAAAGAAGTTTGCATTAAGTGTTGCGAACTTAGTCATGAAGCCGTAAAGAACCATCCCACCGTAAATGAGAATGGCACCAGGTAGAATAGGCAGTATGGTACCTAACAAACCAGCTATAAATAGGATAATCGTTAGAATTAAAGCTGTTGTCGCCAAATTATTTACCTCCTTTGTTAGTACCTCAGCTGTATAAATTTAGCTTATCAAAAATATTAAGTCTCGGCAATTCTTAATGGCCGGATGGGGTGAAATTTGCCTTGAACAAAGAAAACCAAAATTTATGCTCGATCAAATTAACAGACTAAGAGTTAATTAAATGGATACCTGAGAAAGGAGTTGCATAATGACAGGGCCAGATAAAAATAAGCTATTTCCTAATGAACGTATAAAGACGATTTGCTATTTAAAGAACCTGCCACCAAAGACAAATGTAGAAATCGGAGAGTACACATATTATAGCGACAATAAAAACCCTCCAGAGAAATTTTACGATAACATAGAACATCATTATGAATTCCTAGGAGATAAGTTAATAATAGGAAGATTCTGTGCGATTGCAGAGGGTATCAAATTCATTATGAATGGTGCAAACCATAAAATGGATGGTATACAACCTAAAACACGGGGACAGGTTCACTGTTTTGCTTTAGACAAAACAAGTGACCTGTCCTCGTGTTTGTCATCCTGAGCGTTAGCGAAGGATCTAGATCCTTCAGTCGTACCTCCTTCAGGATGACATAGCCCTTGAGTTACTTTCATAGAAAAGACATGTATAGTAAAAAGACCCGTAGCGTTTTTTCTTAACCTTAACCGGTTTTGTATTGACATATACAGTGGAACTGTATATGTTATATATATAGTACAACTGTATATTGTGACTGTATAGTTTAGATGTATAACATAAAAATTGGAGTTGAGCTTATGAACCGAGATAAAGATCTACCATTGACAGAAACCACATACTACGTGCTTTTAGCCTTGTTAGAACCTGCTCATGGTTACCTTATCATGCAAAAGATTGAGGAACTAAGTAGTCAACAAGTTAGAGTAGCAGCAGGAACCCTTTACGGAGCAATTGAGAATTTGCTGAAAGCAAAATTGATACAGTCCGTAAAAAGTGAGGATAAAAGACGAAAGACATATGTAATAACAGATAAAGGAAAAGAGATTTTACGCTTAGATTTTGAAAGAATGCAGCATATGATTAGCATAACAAAAGGGTTATTAAACTAATTGTTTGGAGGGGTTTATAGTGAGGAAGTTTAAGTATTTTATTGACTATGACAAAGAAGAAAAATGGTTAACTGAGATGGCTAAAAAAGGCTATCAGTTAATAGATACATCCTTTGGATATAAATTCCGTTTCACAAAACCAGAAGAGGCAACAATTAAGATTGATTATAGAACGTTCAAGCATCAAGAGGATTTCATTGACTACTGTACTCTATTTGAAGACAGTGGTTGGCAACACATAGTAGGCAAGAAGAACTCGGGGCCCCAATATTTTAAGAAAATTGATAAAGATAGTGATGATGATATTTTCTCAGACAAGATTTCAAAAGCGGGCAAATATAAACGATTATCTAAAATGTTTATAGAACTGGCAATCTGCTTTTTGCCACTTTTTGTAGCAATGATAGCAACAGAAGTTATTGATTTAGATATAATATTAAATCCAAAGTTATTATACTTGACTCCGCAATTATGGGATATGAATGGAGAACTATTTTGGAAAGCTTTTATATTTGAAACTCCCTTTGCCCTTTTAAGAGCCTTAGGATCCTTATTCATACCGCTTTGTATCGCTAGCTTCCTTTTTATTTCATATAGAGCTCAGAAACTTTATAAGAAAAACACTAATTGAAAGAGAAACACGGGGACAGGTTCACTGTTTTGCTAGAAGCAAAACAGTGAACCTGTCCCCGTGTTTCCCCGTGTTTCCCCGTGTTTCTCCCTGTATTTTCAGAATTAAGTTCGAAGTTAAAGGAGATTACTAATTTATATATGTTTATCACTTTGCATAACCGACTAATTCCGACAACAATCGTTTTAATCTCTTTAGTTGTGTGATATATTTTAGAAGAAAATAAGTGAAGAGGTCGAATATCCTGCGCGTAACTGCGGGAGATTCGGTTCATATGTTTTATTTAAGAAGGGAATGAAAGGTTGTTGAACTATAAAAATCTTAATAGAAAACGCCTGGCTGCGGTGATACTTATGATCCTGGCCGTAGGGATATTAACAGCTTGTAACTCGAACAAAAATGAAACGGTTGAAGCTGATGACTTTGCTATGGGAACGGTTATTTCTCAAAAGGTTTATGGAGCAAACGGACAAGCTGCAGTCGATGAAGTTATGGAAAAAATAAACTATCTGGACAGACTCTTAACCTTTAATGCCTCGGAAGGGGATATTTACAAGCTGAACGAAAATGCGGGAATCCAGACTGTGGAATTGGATTCTGAAACGGTGAAAATAATAAAAAAGGCTCAGGAAGTAGCTGTGCTGAGTAATGGTGCCTTTGATATTACAGTAGGGCCATTAGTACGAAGCTGGGGTATAGGAACAAATCAGGAACATATTCCTAGCAACGAAGAGTTGAAAAATTTACTCCCCTTAGTTAATTATCAAGATATTTATATTGACGAATCCTCTGTGGGGTTGAAAAAGGCTGGGCAAATGGTTGATCTAGGAGGCATTGCCAAAGGGTATGCCGGAGATGTTGCTAAGGAGATCTATCAAAAGAACGGTATCCATTCGGCCTTTATTAACATTGGCGGAAATGTCGTAACTCTAGGAAAGAAGCCTGATGGAACTCCCTGGAAGGCCGGTATTCGAAATCCTAGACCTGTAGGGGACCAGAGTGGTCAAATCGTGGGAATTGTTAAAGTAGCGAACAAAGCGGTTGTAACAGCAGGAGATGAACAAAGATACTTTGAAAAAGATGGTCAACGCTATCATCATATCCTTGACCCTGATACCGGATATCCAGCCAAGTCGGATTTGATGAGCGTCACCTTGGTCACAGAGTCTTCGTTGGAAGCAGATGCTCTTGATACGGCGGTCTTTATCTTAGGGTTGGAGAAAGGTAAGGAACTTCTCAGGCAGTATGGTGGTGTTGAGGCTGTTTTTATTACCGCTGATAAAAAGATCTATGTTACAGAAGGCCTGAAAGGGAACTTTGAATTTCATGATGAAAGCAAGCAGTTCGAGTATATTGAATAAACCCATAACAGAAAAAGGAGGTAGTGATTCCTAAGATGAAAGCAATGCGTAGATTCAAAAAGGGTGACATAGTTCTTGTGTTATTCATTGGAATTATAGCCATAATCCCTCTGTTATGGACCTATCTCGGCGACAGAGGCAAACAAAGGGAAAACCTAACCGCGGTAGTTATTCGAGATGGAAAGCGTGTGAAGGAAATAGATCTTAATAAGGTGCAGGAGTCTCAATATATTAGGTTCGAAGAAGGCATCAAAACAACGATCTTGGCGGAGAAAGGACAAATAAAGTTTCTAGAAGCCGATTGTCCTGATCAAATTTGTGTCAAAACAGGTTTATTGACCAAGCCAGCCGACAGGGCGGTTTGCTTACCGGGTAAAACCATCGTGTTGATTGAAGAAGATGAAGGTAATAACTGATGAATAAAAACAGAAAGTATGCTTTGATTATAATTTTAGTCACTAACGCGATTTTGATTTCATTTCTAGAATCACTGATTCCTATACCTGTTCCTATCCCCGGTGTGAAACTGGGATTGGGAAATATAATAACCATGATCGGGATTGCATTTCTTGGCTTTAAGGATGTCCTGTTTATTGTGATTGTGCGCAGTTTTGTGGTAGCAATCCTGACGAGGGGTATTATGATGCTAGTCTTTAGTCTAACTGGCGGCCTTTTGAGCGCGCTTGTCATGTGGCTGCTTTACAAGAAATTCTCGAAACTATTTAGCATTAAAGGTATAAGTATCGCTGGAGCCATCGTTCATAGTACAGCACAAATTGTAGTGGCATCAATAATTTTAGGACAAGTTGTCGTAATGTTTTATTTACCGATACTTTTAATTTCTTCCATAATAACGGGCTTGATCACGGGAAGCATAGCCGAATTAACGATCAATGAAGTCAGAAAAAAAGAGGTTTTTAAGAATGTTAACCAATTCTAAAACCCAAAAAAACACCGAGAGCTGGGAGATGGATGGTCTAATTAAGTTTATTTTGGCAGCGGTGCTTTCTGTCATGCCTTTTTTAGTTCATAGGCTGATTAGTTTTGGAATACTTGCAGTTTTTTTATTAATAGTGACCTTGGTCTTTAGACTAGAACTACGAATCTTACTAATAAGTGCAGCATCATATAGTATCATTGTTTTAATACCCTACCTATTCGGGGTACTGATGAATGCCCTTGCATACTGGTTATCTGGCAATGTACAATTCGCATATCAAGGATCCTATGATCTATTTCTGAGACTGTTTAGATTGTTAGTTATTTGGTATGTTAGCATCCTATATTTCCATACTACACCAATGAAAACCGTGATCGGGTTACTAGATAAACTTTTTACCCCGTTGAAATTTTTGGGTGTGCCCGTTACAGATTACCTTAACGTCGTCATGTGCATTGTGCTAGAGCTCAAGGAGACAGGAGCAGTAGTGACAAAGGGTTTAGGAGCGCGTATGCGCTCAGTTATGGGGGAGGACAAACGAAGGTTTAGAATAAATGTTAAAGGGATATCCCAAATTATCGTCTCATTAATCGTTAATTCCTTTGAAAAAATTGATAGAATTCAAAGCTTTGTTGAAAAAGTGAATCCGAATGATTTGTATAATTATCGCTTTAAACTATCAAAGACTGATGTGATTGGGGTATTAAGCTTTATTATACTCACGGCTGTGATTATGATTTTTGAAACGAGGTATTGGTAGCAAAATTTCACAGCCTTTGTAGGGTGTCATTAAATATTATAGTGTTATTTTAAACTCCCATATGTGTATATTCACTAAGGTTTGGGCAGGGAGGCTTTTTGGCTCTCTGGTTTTCAACCAGAGTGCAATACAATATTTTACAATACGCCCTACTATTCGACATAATAATTACTTATATCTTATTTATTGACAAAATGCGTTTGGGTTGGTATTCTCAGATAGAGCAAAAGAACGTTTGTACAAGCACAAGACTTGGTCAGAAATGAGTAAATGACCATAATATTGTGAAAAGGAGGATTAATCTCAAAAAATCTAACTGAGTATCTTTATTACCATGGACTCATTAACGCTCAACAAAATTAGAAATTAGAAGGGGATTTTGAAAAATGAAGAAGATTAAATTGGCAACAATTGCACTCGCTTTAACAGCTTCAGTACTCGTTTTAGGAGGATGCGGATCAAGCGCTCCAGCAGCAACAGATAAGACTTCTGGCGCAGATCTTAAACTATCCCAAGGTGTAGGACAAACCTCCGTTTTTCGCACAAAAGTAGATAAAACGACAAAGCAAGAATCATATAGCACGAATTACGTAACTGCTAGTGCAATTTTTGATCAAAACGACAAAATTGTCAGGGTTCAATTCGATACTTTGGAAATTGCTCAAGCGTCCAAAAAAGAGGGCGCAACTCTTTTCCCTGGATGGCCTAGTGCAGAGATCAAAAAGGACGATGTAGTAACCGCTGTTGCGAACTGGAAAACAAAGCGTGAGCGCGGCGATGCAGCTTATGGGATGAATTGGACAGAGCAAGTTGACAGCTACCAAGAATTATTCAAAGGTAAAACTGTAGCTGAAGTGGAGCAATGGTTTGCTAAGAACACTTCTGACCTCAATGGAACGCCATTAGTCTCAGATTCAGAGAAGCCCGAAGATCAAGCAAAGTTTGCTAAGCTTACTGATGAAGAGAAAACCGCTCTTGCAGATGTAACTTCTGGTGCTTCAATTAGTTTGAAAGATGATCATGGCGATTTCATTGGAGCGCTCAAGGAAGCTTTTGAGAACAAAATTGAAGTTACTATGCCTGCTAAATAAGGTGTAATACAAGCGATCAAATTAGAGAGGGTATCTCGGATAGTAATTTATTCGAGATACCTTCTTTTTTGCTATCTTCCTTTCATTGACATAAGAAAATAATTAAACTACCCTTAGAGAGTATTAGTTTGACAAGCGTTGTTAGCATAAACGATAAGGATCGAGTTAAGGTGGAACAGGAGTAAACAATTATGCATGGAAAATTTAAAATTATCACCGCTATGCTTATTTTCGGAAGTATCGGAGCTTTTGTGAAGGAAATTGACGTATCTTCAAGTGAAATTGCCTTTCTAAGAGGAGTTATCGGCAGCTTATTCTTGGTTTTAACCAGTTTATTATTAAAGAAAAAACTTTCATTAAAAGCAATAAAAGAAAACTTTATCCTACTAATTCTCTCAGGAACAGCAGTTGGACTTAATTGGATACTTCTATTTCAGGCCTATAAGTATACGACAATATCTAATGCTACCTTAAGCTATTACTTCGCACCGATTTTTGTCATTATTTTAGCACCCTTTGTACTTAAGGAGAAATTAACGCCATTAAAGGTAAGTTGTATTATTGGAGCCATGATAGGATTATTTTTAATCCTTAATAATGGGGGCAGCAGTGCAAGTGGTTCTTATAATCATGTGGTTGGGATACTTTATGGTCTTTCAGCGGCAGTATTCTATGCCAGTGTTATTTTGATCAATAAATTCATAAAAAACCTATCTGGATTTGAAACAACCTTAGTTCAATTAATCATGGCAACTGTGGTGCTTTCACCGTATGTTTTATCCAAAGATCATAAGGTTCTTTCGGCTGTAAATTTAGATTCGATTATACTTATCCTTACAGTAGGTATTGTCCATACTGGGATGGCTTACTTCTTATACTTTACATCACTTCAGGAACTAAAGGGACAGACAATTGCTGTTTTAAGCTATATTGATCCAATTTCTGCAGTGATTATCGCTGCGATATTCCTTGGAGAAAGTATGAGTTTTATCCAAATGGTTGGCGGCACCCTTATATTAAGTTCCACTTTTTTGAGTGAAAGGCTAGATAGAAAAAATCAAATATTAGACCTAGAGGCATAAGCACAAAATTTCTTGGTGTTTTTCTCGTATGTTAGATCCGGTATCTAGAATCGGACGACCTTTTTCGTTAGGTTTAACTGCTCTTAATAATAGGGAGAACAGAGGGACAGGTTCCCAGTTTTGCTTTCGCAAAACTGAGAACCTGTCCCTCTGTTTATTCAGATATTTTCATATAAAGCCTCAAGACGGGCACATTAATGGAAATAATATCAAGGAGTGAATGAATTGATGGAGTCTTATTGGATTGCCTCTACCCCTAAAACTAATTATCCAACCTTAAACGAAGACATGAATGTCGATGTCGCGATCATCGGGGGAGGGATGGCGGGGATTACCTCAGGTTATTTACTATCGGAAGATGGATTAAAAGTAGCGCTCCTAGAAGCGGATCGAATTCTATTGGGTACAACAGCCCATACCACGGCCAAGCTTACTTCTCAACACGGGCTGATTTATGACCAAGTAAAACGTCAAATGGGTGCGGAAAAAGCCAGACAGTATGCAGAAGCGAATGAAAATGCGATTACCTTCGTTGCCAATTTGATTGAAGAGAAAAAGATTGAATGTGACTTTAGTTGGCAGTCAGCTTATGTCTATACCCAGTCAGAAGACTACCTTCAGACACTTCAAGACGAACAGACTGTAGCCGCTGATTTAGGAATCAAGGCATTCTATCAAACCGATCTGTCAATACCGATCCCAATTAAAGGGGCTCTGAGGTTTGATAATCAGGCCCAGTTTCATCCCCGTAAATATTTGCTTGAACTTGCTAAGATGATTGAAGCTAAAGGTGGCAAGATTTTCGAACAATCTAGAGTTGTAGATATCCAAGGAGAAGGTCCATACTCTATCTTTACACTGAACGGAAAGAAAGTAAGGGCTCGATTCGTTATTATGGCCTCGCATTATCCCTGCCATAACTTTCCTGGACTTTATTTCACTAGATTATATACGGAACGGGCCTATGCCGTAGTCGCTAAAGCCAAGGAAGCGTTTCCAGGCGGAATGTATATCAATGCAGAGAGTCCGTCACGATCCCTCCGTTCATTACCCACTGAAGAGGGAGAAAGGATCTTAATTGTTGGAGAAAAGCATAAAACTGGTCACGGTCAGAACTTAAGCCAGCATTATGAGAACTTAATGGATTTTGCCCGGGAGCTTTTTACTGTAGAGGAGTTTCCTTATCGGTGGTCAACTCAAGATTGTACGAGCCTGGACGATATTCCATATATAGGTCAAATGACTTCCGACCGTCCCAATATCTATATCGCAAGTGGATTTAGAAAGTGGGGGATGACCAATAGCACTGTTTCAGGCATAATTTTGCGAGACTTAATTGTCAAAGGAGAATCTCCTTGGCAAGATGTTTATTGCCCATCTCGCTTTACATCTTCTGCAGCTGCAAATTTCATAGTGCAAAATGCAGATGTAGGGGTTAACTTTATATCTGGAAAACTTAAGCCTATGGAGGAGGACATTCAGGTTAATCCTGGTGAGGGCGTAGTTGCGGAAGTCAAAGGCCATAGAGCGGGAGTATATAAAGACAAGGATAACGAGTTCCATGTGGTAGATACGACCTGTACCCATATGGGATGTGAGGTGCAATGGAATGATGCTGAACATTCTTGGGATTGTCCCTGTCATGGTTCGCGCTTTACAGTCGATGGCAAGATCGTAGAAGGACCAGCGATGAAGGATCTGGAGACTATAGTTTTTCCATAATTCTTGGTTTGCCTGGGTCACAAGAGGGGCTTTGAACGTCGGAGACAGAGGAAAGCTTGATTAAATAATAGCATTCCTCTCGTAACATATGATCTGGAAATAAAGGGTCAATAATTCCTAAGGCGGTTTTATTGAAAACCATTTCCTGAAGTTGAGTTAGAAATTGATTGAACTTTTGAATCTGTGCGGAGGCCTCGTGATTAAATTGAGCTAACTCAGGGAAATGCATCACCGCTCTTGTGAAACCAGCCATTTCAAGTGCTTTCTGGTAAGAATACTTAAAATCTTTAGAGAACTGTTTACTTTGTGTTCGTAAGGGTTTTTCAGATGCGTCGAGTGAGGTGGTGATTGAATCTGCATGTCCCACCGCATCCAGCATCCACAGCAAATGGTAGTGGGTAGGAGGGAGCAAAGGGACGTCTTCCTCCTTGATCAGAAACCCTAGTATTAGTTGATATTCTTCTAGCTCATTTACCATATGGCTAACTAGTGAGGGTGGTAAATTTAATCCAATATGACCTTCGAGATGTCGACGGATTAGGTGAAATTTGAACTCTTTCAATTGTTGGACTCGCTGCCAAATGAGTTTGTGTAATCGATTTAATTCCTCTCTGCCCAGACCCTGGCGGACTTGGGCAAGCAGACTATCAAACTCCTGAATAAAGTAATGAGCTCGACTTATTTCCTCCTTTTCAGAGGGACTTAAGGATTTGAAGAAAAAGCGCGAATGATCACCGAGAACCTGTAACCAGAAGCGGTGTTCATATAAGGCATGTGCCGGGAATTGGGTGGTCATGGAAAAACCTCCTCCATATAATTTGGCTTATTTATTAGGATATTATTTTTATAAGTGAGTTATTCGCATCTAAAGCCTACTAATGGCTTCGTACCTATATCTCATTTCCTTTAGGATTTCTAGAAGTGTCTAGGATCAGCCCTTTCAAACCTTAATATTTTTTTGATCATTGGAGAAATCTTTTTAAATCTACACCCTATGAATTATTGGATTAGACATTGAGAATTCTAGTATTGGGCATTAATGGGAAAGGGGAACTTAAAATGCAATCCTGTAAAAAGTGCTTAGTTCTCTTCGGCTTAATCTTTTTAGTTGTATATACTGCTCATAGGGTGGCTTATGCCTTTATGGCCGATCCTACTTTTTGTGTGAGATGTCATGAGGTAGCACCGTATGTTTCATCATGGGAAAATTATCCACATAGTAATATAGATTGCCGGCAATGCCATGAAACAAGAGGACTTTTTCGCAGACTTGATTTTGCTGTTCGCGGTATAAGGGATATTGGAATTCATTTCAAAGGTGATTTCTCTTTTCCAATGAGGGCTGTAGTATATGATGTTAATTGTATTAATTGCCATTTAGGCACCTTTGAACCAGAATCGAAAGCACCGATATTGCCTAAAGACCATAAGAAACTGATCAAAAGTGGCGTAGGATGTAACAATTGCCATAGAGATACTGGTCATAAGAATGGTCTTGGCGTTGATGATAAGTTTGAGTCTATAAATCCTTAAAAATATCGTACCTGCCTAAAAAGGTGCTTTACTTATTTGTAAAGCACCTTTTTAGGCAATGATTTTACATCCTGCTGCTAGGGCTTAACGTAGTAATTAGAGTTAAGCCCCTAGCTTTTCTATTGGTTACCAATATGATGTATGATTTGCTAGGTATTCAGAGGAGTAATACCTTTGTCAGGATATAGTAGCTAGAATGTTTAGAATATATCATATATGAAGCAAAATGAGCAATATTCTGGCATTTTAGTATACCAAAAGGATGATATTATAGTTTATACATACCGAATTATTAGTAAAGGGACAAAGGATAAAAACAATTATTAGGACTGAAATACCCTTTGAGTTATTGAATCATATTTAAAGGAGGGGGAACTAAAGAATGACTGATAAACGAAGTTTCTTCAGCAAGATCGATCGCCCCATCTTCTCAATTTCTACCGCTATTATGCTTATATTTGTCGTATGGACCCTACTGCAGCCTAAATTGGCTAGTAATACATTCAGCTTAGTCCAGAAGTTTATTACTGACAACTTCGGCTGGTGTTATTTAATTGGTGTAACGTTCTTTCTATTTTTTTCTGTATTTATAGCTTTAAGCAGATATGGAACGATTGTCCTTGGGAAAGACGGCGAGAAGCCAGAGTACAGTACTGTAAGTTGGTTTGCCATGCTATTCGCGGCCGGTATGGGAATCGGACTAGTGTTTTGGGGAGTAGCTGAACCCATGACACATTATACTAATCCTCCCTTTGGTCAACCTTCTTCGATAGAATCTGCCCAAATTGCAATGCGCTATACCTTTTTTCATTGGGGTTTGCATCCTTGGGGAATCTATGGGATGGTAGGTTTGTCTATGGCGTATTTTCAGTTCCGTAAAGGCTTACCTGCTTTAGTAAGTTCTACTCTTTATCCCTTATTGGGTAAAAAAGGAATTAACAGTTGGATTGGAAAAGCTGTTGATATCCTTGCCATATTTGTAACTATCTTTGGAGTTGCTACATCTTTGGGATTAGGTGCTTTGCAAATCAGTACTGGACTTAATTATGCCTATGGTCTTCCTACCGGTACTATGTCAACAGTCATTATTGTGGTAGTGATTACTGTACTATTTATAATATCTGCAGTAACTAGTATTGAGCGGGGAATTAAGTACCTTAGTAATACGAATATGCTTCTACTCTTCCTGATTCTAATGTTTATGCTAATAGTGGGACCTACTAGGTTTATTCTTAACGGCATTACCGAAACTGTTGGCTCCTATGTTCATAACATCATTCAAATGAGTTTTTGGGCGGATTCATATAAGACTAGGCCTGGCTGGGTAGGGGGATGGACTATTTTCTACTGGGCATGGTGGGTTGCTTGGGGTCCCTTTGTTGGGGCCTTCATTGCTCGAATTTCTAGGGGTCGATCGGTAAGAGAGTTTTTATTGGGCGTGCTTATTGCACCTACCCTAATGAGTTTTATGTGGATGGGAGTCATGGGCAACAGTGCGCTGTATATTGATGTTTTCCAAGGTGGGGGAATTGCAACTCAAGTGGCTAAAGATATCAGTACTGCTATTTTTGCCATGATCCAGCACTATCCGCTTAGTGGGATTTTAACAGTTTTGACGACTTTGATCATAGCGATCTTCTTTATTACATCGGCTGATTCTGCAACTTTTGTTATGGCAATGTTTACTTCAGGTGGAGATCTAAACCCTAGTACTGAGCTGAAGATTACCTGGGGCTTGATCGAGGGTGCTGTTGCTATTGCCTTACTCATCGCTGGAGGATTAGGTGCCTTGCAGACGGCCTCGATTGCTTCGGCATTTCCATTTATGTTTGTCATATTTGCGATGTGTGTGTCGCTTATAAAGGCCTTTAAAGGAGAGTTGAAATAGCAAGCATCTTTAATTAGTTAAGGACTCCATACAACTATAGTATGGGGTCTTTTTGCTGTTTTTACCGTCCTTAGCTAATATTGGTACACACCTCTTGTTAGAAAATGTGAAAAAGATATCAAAAAATGAATAATTAGAATTTTCATTTTTGGCTCCAAATGTAGCAAAACGAGCATAACTGTAGC
Organism: Desulfosporosinus sp.; assembly: GCF_014237355.1. Taxonomy (NCBI): domain Bacteria; kingdom Bacillati; phylum Bacillota; class Clostridia; order Eubacteriales; family Desulfitobacteriaceae; genus Desulfosporosinus; species Desulfosporosinus sp. The sequence continues at coordinate 94,231 of NZ_JABZFS010000077.1, read as the reverse complement.
GTTAATGAGCAAGAACTATGGTGTTATGATGAATACAGAGAAAATCAATCAAGAAGTGTTTGAGTAACTGTTTAACCGCATTCAAAGATCTGGGGCTTAAAAACACTATAAAATGGGGGAGTTTATAATGCTAAAGTATACTTCAGAACAACATGTCTACGATATTAATGGAGTAAAAGTAGGCGGGCAGCCAGGACAATACCCTACCGTGCTTATCGGTAGTATTTTCTATCGAGGTCATAAAATCGTTCAAGATGGAATGAAGGGGATTTTTGATGAAGCAGCAGCGAAAGCCCTTCTAGATCAAGAAGCAGAATTAAGTGCGGAAACGGGCAATCCATTTATTCTAGATGTCTTAGGAGAATCGGTAGAAGCTTTAACGCGTTATGTCGAGTTCGTTATGAAAAATTCAAAGGCCCCGTTTTTATTGGACAGCATTAGCCCCGCAGTGCGAATGGGAGCTTTAAAACAACTTGGCAAGGATTCAGAAGTACGGAAAAGGCTTATTTATAACTCAATTGAGGAACATTATTCTGAGGAAGAGTTAGAGACAATTAAAGAAAGTGGTATTAAAACGGCTGTTATTTTGGCTTTTAGTAACAAAGCATTAAAACCGAAAGCTAGAATTAAGCTCTTAAAAGGGGACGGCGAGAAAGAGGGATTAATCGATGCCGCTAAGCGAGCGGGTATTGAACAGTTTTTGGTTGACCCGGGTGTCTTGGATGTGCCCAGTGCCAGCTGGACAAGTGAAGCTATCAATGTGGTCAATGAAGAATTTGGTTACCCAGGTGGCTGTGCTCCCTCAAATGCCGTTTACCTGTGGAAAAAGATGCGTTCTAAAGGAACTCCATTCTTCGAAGTGGCTGGGGCTTCGGTCTTCACATACCCGGTAACTCAAGGCGCTGCTTTCATTCTTTACGGACCTATGGTAAATGCTCCCTGGGTATATCGAGCAGTTGCTACTACGGATGCTATGATGGCCTATAATAATAAACTAACTGGCGTTAAGTCAGGAACTACTGAGTATCCGTTAATAAAGATTTTTTAAGTAACGTCGTAAAACGAAAAATCAGGAAAAGATAGTTAATGGTTTATTCAATAGCACAAACTATTTAAAAATGTTAAAGGGGTGTCAAATCATGTTGCCAAAGTATAACGTTCTGACCCAAGAACAAGTTGAGATTATTCATAATGAATCTATCAAAATACTTGAAGAAATCGGTATGGATTTTGAATATGAACCGGCCCTAGAAGTCTTTAAGGCTCAGGGGCTAAAGGCAGAAGGAAACCGGGTGTATTTTACAAGAGAATTTATTGAGGGGAAAGTTAAACTGGCACCTTCTGAATTTACCTTGCATGCTCGCAATCCGGAACACAATTTGGTTTGCGGCGGTGACAATATTATTTATATGCCCGGCTATGGGGCTCCCTTTATCCAATTAGCTGATGGGTCGCGTCGTAAAAGTACGATGGAGGATTATGATAATATTGTTAAACTAGCTGGGGCCAGCAAAAACTTGCATATGACAGGTGGGACTGTAGCTGAGCCTCAAGATATTCCAGATGAAATACGGCATTTAAAGATGATCTATAGTTCGATCAAAAACTCGGATAAATGTTTCATGGGTAGTGCCGAAGGTCGGGAACGTGCACAAGATTCCGTTGAAATGGCGGCACTGCTTTTTGGTGGTAAAGATGTCATTAAAGAAAAACCAGTTCTCATTTCGCTAATTAATTCGTTGACGCCCTTAAAATTTGACGAGAGAATGTTAGGAGCTTTGATGGCTTATGCTGAAGCAGGACAAGCAGTTGTTGTCGCTTCTTTGGTTATGGCTGGTTCTACTGGACCGGCAGCATTAGTGGGTACTCTAGCACTTCAAAATGCTGAAGTTTTAGCGGGAATATCCTTAGCCCAAAGCATCAATCCTGGGACGCCAGTTGTTTATGGCTCAACTTCAGCTCTTAGTGATATGCGGAATGGCAGCCTCTCCATTGGAAGCCCAGAATGTGCTTTGTTCATTTCGGCCAGTGCCCAAATTGCTCGCTTCTATGGTATTCCCAGTCGATCTGGCGGTGGCTTAAACGATGCCAAGATTGTCGATGCCCAGGCGGGTTATGAGTCAATGATGACTTTAATGGCAGCCAGTGTAACCGGGATCAATTTTGTTCTTCATACAGCAGGAATTTTACAATATTTCATGGCCATTTCCTATGAAAAATTTATGATGGACGATGAAATGGCTGGAATGCTCTTGCATTATATGAAGGGTTTCAACTTTGATGAGGATGGTTTAGCCTACGAGGCAATTGCTAATGTTGGACCGGGAGGGCACTTCCTTACTCAAAAACACACCCGCAGGAATCATAAGAAGGAATTCCGTACACCACAATTGAGTGACCGCTCTGCTTATGAAGCTTGGTCTAGGGAAGGTTTAGATACAAATCAAAGAGCCCACAAACAATGGCAAGAGGTTTTGGCTAAATACGTACCACCAGTCCTTGATGAAAGTATTGATCAAAAACTTTTAGAGTTCATCGCTAAACGTTCCTAAATGTAATAGTCGATGAAGTGTTTTCTATAAGGATTTCGAAATGGGGACTCATCTTAATTAAAATTGGAGGAATACAAAATGAGTGAAGAAATTTTTGCAGGATTGAAGCAAGCAATTATCGATGGTGATGAGGATATAGTAGAAGAGTTATCACAACAGGTTATTGAAGAATCTATTAACCCAGTTGATGCTGTACAAATAGGTCTGATTAAAGGGATCGAGGTTGTAGGAGAGTTATGGAAAGCTGGGGAAGTCTTTTTGCCGGACGTAATGATGTCAGCTGAGGCTATGAAAGTTGGCTTAGGTCTTCTTGAACCAGAAATCGCAAAGTTAGGAATGAGCGAAGGGGATAGTAAAGGTAAGATTGTCCTAGGTACAGTGGAAGGTGATATTCACGACATCGGTAAGAATATTACGGGAGCTATGTTCACAGCAGCAGGTTATAAAGTTTTTGATATTGGCACAGATATCAAGGCAGAAGATTTTGTCTTGAAGGCTCAAGAGGTTGGAGCAGATATCATTGGTGCGAGTGCTCTCTTGACAACAACGATGAGTGCGCAAAAGCAAATTATTGATTATTTAAAAGACAAGAATCTTAGAGATCAATTCAAAGTATTCATCGGCGGAGGTCCTACTAGCCAAGCTTATGCAGATGAAATCGGAGCGGATGGATGGGCGGAATCTGCCGACGAGGCGGTCACCCTTGCGGACCGTATCCTGGCGAAGTAATACAATTTCTTGTTGAACTAATTCTAATAGAAGACTGGGTTTGCTTATAGAATGAATCCTAGGGACCTTAATAATACACATTTTTAAAAGTCCCTAGGATTTCTTTCGGTATTAACGGCGATAGAGAGGATTCTTTAGACTGGCGACTCCACGCACCAGGACTAGAATGCAAAACTAATCCCTAAACGTAGAGTTTACGAAAGGAGTAGTGCTATTTATGACTAATAATAGAAGCTCAGCAAATCGTTCAGTTATGTACATTTCTTCAGTTATTATTGTTTTGTTTGTAATTTTCGGAATGTTCCTACCAAAGGAAATGGGTGTAGTTGCCAGCGCTACCTTCGCATTTTTAACGACGAATTTTGGATGGCTATACTTGTTAGCAGTTGCCTTTTTCACCGTTTTCATTTACGGTATCGCGTTTAGCCGTTTTGGTAGGATTAAGCTAGGGAAAGAAAATGATAAGCCTGAGTTTACTAACTTTCAATGGTTTTCTATGCTATTCGGAGGAGGTATGGGTATTGGGCTTGTGTTCTGGTCAGTTGCTGAGCCAATGATGCATTACCTGACTCCACCGATGGATACAGCTGGTACTCCGGAAGCTATGCGTACAGCCATGCGCATCATGTTTTTTCACTGGGGTATCCACCCTTGGGTGATTTTCGCCATTGGCGGTCTAGCTCTGGCGTACTTCCAATTCCGAAAGGATCTGCCCTTCCTAGTTAGTTCAGCGTTTTATCCGCTGATTGGTGATCGAATTTACGGACCGGTCGGTAAAGCAATTGACATCTTAGCAGTGTTTGCCACAGTATTTGGGGTAGCTACTAGTTTAGGTCTTGGCTCTAACCAGATTGCCACTGGGCTGCAATATATCTGGGGAATTCCGGCGACGCCCATGACCGTCTCGATCGTTATAGCTGTGATGACACTACTCTTCACTCTGGCCACTATCTCCGGTTTGCACAAGGCGATGCAGATTGCTGCCGATATTAAGATATGGCTTTCCATCGGCTTTATGGTATTTATATTCTTGTTCGGGGGTACGGTTATTATCCTGAACAACTTCACAGATACTCTAGGTGCCTACTTGCAAAACTTTGTCGAACAGACCTTTTGGATGGGTAATATTGACTGGATTAATGGCTGGACCGTGTTCTACTGGGCATGGTGGATTGCCTGGGCACCCTTCGTCGGACAATTCGTTGCCCGTGTTTCCAAAGGTCGAACCATCCGTCAGTTCGTGTTGGCAGTCACATTGTTGCCTTCCGGATTCTCCATGATTTGGCTAGCGATTTACGGTGGGGCGGCCTTCAACCTGGATAAGATTTCTAATGGTGCCATCCAAGCAGCCGTTAATGCAGACTATACTACTGCCTTATTCGCCATGTTGCAACAGTTACCCTTATATACAATCACCGCTCCTTTAGCAATTCTTCTCATCGTTGCTTGTTTCGTAGGTGCTGCGAATTCCGCGACTTATGTACTAGCCATGTTGACATCCAATGGTGACATGGACCCCGGCAAGAAATTGCGCAGCTTTTGGGGGATCATACAGGGTTCCTTTACCATCATTCTAATCTTAGTCGGCGGCGGAACTGCGGCGTTATCCGTCTTGCAAACTGTTTCGATTGTAGCGGCATTCCCCTTTATGTTAATTATGATCGCTATGTGCTTCAGTATTTACAAAGCACTTGGGCAAGAGAAGATTTAAGGCGGAAAGACCCTAATATAAATCAGAAAAGAACACCCGGGTTGTGGAGGCCTGGGTGTTCTTTCACAAGAACTATACTCTTTTTTGTGATTGATAATGGTTGTTATGAACTTGACAAGTACCGTCTACAGGTGCATAAGGCTTGCGAGAAATATGATAAAATATATTCTGAGTAAAAAGGGGATCTTAAGTTCGTAGAGGCTATTCTTACTAGCAGTGGGAAATGGTGCTTGTACTCTCAAACTCTCAAAATGATGAATCTAAGGATACATACCAAAGTAGAAAGGAGGATGCTGTAGTGAGGATTAAGTTAATTGGTTGTCATTCAACCATGAATGAAGTTCATGCCCAGGGGTTTGAACAAGAGGTGGATTGTGAATTCTTAGATTTTAATTTTCACGCTCAGCCGGAGAAATTACATGCTAAACTCCAGGAGATAGTCAATAAGAGCCAAGATTACGATCTGATCATTATGACCTACGGACGATGCTCTAATTCAATGCTCGGTTTGCTATCTCCGCAAGTGCCACTCTTATTTCCCGCGACACACGATTGTATTGGCCTTATGTTAGGTTCAACGGCTAGGCATATGGAATTATTCAAGGAGAACCCTCTGACTTATTATTTCAGTCAGGGATGGTTGGACTATGGGCGTACTCCCTTGGCTGAGTACTACGAATATGAGGCGCAGTTTGGGGAGAAGAAGGCGCGTAAATTAATCAAGATGTTATATGGCAGATATCAAAAGGCAGTCTTTATAAAAACGCCTGGGATAAACGATCTTGAACAATATCGGAAGAAGGTTCGAGAAATTGCTGATTTCTTTGGTTGGGATGTTGGAGAAATAGAGGGAGATACCAGCCTCCTTACCTCGATTGTCAAAGGAATTACAGCTCCAGAATCTATTTATGTCGAGGCGGGGCAGGTGATTACTTTAGAAATATTAGGTGGCAGCAAAAGGAAGCGAATCGTTGAGGAGTGAGAGTATGATAGTAAGAAGATTAATGACAACTTCAAGGACAGAACTACTCTCATACATGCAAGAGTAGTTCTTTTTGCATTTTGTAACTTTCTAAAGGGCAATCTTTATGAGCCGTCACGCTTAGAGGGCAACAGCTTGCTTAGATTTTCCTTTAAAAAATTGCGGAATTCGAAGGCATCTTCAAAGGTATAATCTGCTCCTATTTCCTTGGCGAAAGCATCTGTTATCGGTGCGCCACCGACGATTATTTTAATTCCATGTCGTAGTCCTTGAGCTTCCAGTTCATCAATTACATCTTTCATAACAGACATGGTTGTGGTTAATAAGGCTGAGATCATTAAGATATTCGGTTTTTCTTTACGAACAGCACTGGCAAACTTTTTAGGAGAAACATTAACCCCAAGGTCTATAACTTTTGCTCCAGTCGTCATAGCCATGGTTTTGACAATGCCGAGGCCAATATCGTGCAAATCCCCTGCGACGGTACCCAAAACTATCTTGCCTAGTCCCTTTTTGGTAGGTGAAGTTAAGATTGGTTCAATAACAGATAGGCCTGCATGCATTGAATTGGTAGCCATTAGGACCTCCGGAACATTCACTTTTTCTGATCGGTATTTTTCAGCGATCATATTTATACCGATTATCAATCCTTTTTCCAGAATGGAGGTGGCAGAGTATCCCTGAGCTAAAGCTTGCTTGCACAAATCGATTGTATCTTCGGATTCACCTTCAGCAATTGAATGGATAATATCATCAAATATCAAGTAAATCGCCCCTAAAATAAGCTATTTTTATAAACTAAAGGAGTCACACCAATATATTTACGGAATACTTCAGCGAAATAGCTTTGGCTTTTAAAGCCTATTGCTTTAGATACTTGTTCAACACTGAATTCCGGTTTTTTCATCAGTTCTACTGCTTTTTCAACACGTACTCTTGTTAGGTAATCGTTAAACGTGCAATCCAATTCTAACCGAAATAAACGAGAAAGGTGGGAGGGACTAATAAAGAGATGATCGGCGGTTGCTTTTAGGGTAAGGGGTTTTTGATAATTTTCCATAATAAAATTTCGGGCGTTATTAACTAAACTGAGATGTTTCTTGTCGGCGAGTTTAAAAATTCCATCAAGGAACTCTGCTATGACTTTATGAACTTTGAAAAAGAATTCTTCTATGCGTTCAATGTTGTCGATCTCATTATTAAAATCCTGCAGTTTAACCATGACTTGTTCAGCATCAGCCCCTCCTTCTACGGCTGCTCTCGAGGATAGGGAGGCTAATTCAAGTATCCTGCTCTTTAAAGTAGCCTTATCACCAGCAGTTTTTGTTAAGAGGTCAGTTAATAGGTTTTTCAAAGTACTTTCAGCTCTAGTTTTATCACCAAGCCGTATATAACTTAGAAAGCGCCGTTCATTCTTTAAATAGGTGGCATAGTCAGTAAATTGAGCACTGTTTTTTTTCTTTCTGCTCTCTAGATCAGCTTTTATCTGAAGGCGTTGTAAATGATAGGCATGTTCTTCTTCCAGGGTGTGAATGGTTCTCTTCACCAAATGATTTACCACAACAAAAAGCATATCTGCGGCAGCTTGAGACTGCTCCGGAGAGGCTATACAAAGATTTTTAACCTTTTGTTGCAATGTATCAAAATCTAAAGCCGAATTGCTTTTTTTAATCTGACGAAGAAAAAATTCATCAGGTTTCCACAATAATACTTGTCCGCAAATAATACTCCCTAAAAATACATTATCTACTATGATTGGGACGGCCCATATTACGAGTCCGGCATGACAACGGAAGAAGTAGGGTTCATTCCATTTTGCGGCTTCTAAAGTGGCCTCTTTATAGGATTCTATACACTTCTTTTCCCCTTTACTATGACTACGGATAAACTGACAAAAATCACTTCGGCATTTATTCCCTAGTATTGCAAGGGTTTCTCCTTTTCTATTGACAGCTTCAATATATAAACCTGTTGCCTTGGAGAAACTAGCGAGGATTTCCTCTAAGTATTTGGGGTCGAGAAAATTTTCAATAGTTCGCTTTAACATGAATAGTCTCCTCATATTAATTGTTAATCGGCACTTGAAAGGTAATTGAATGTCAATAAAAGTTTAACTATATATAATATTTCGACGTAAAACCTACAATTCCTTTAGATTACACAGTTATTAACGACTAGAAAGTCCTGCACTATCGTATTGAGGTAATCGGAAGCCCGTAACAGTTACAGCTGATTACGGGCTATTTTAGAATTATTATATCCTTATTCAGTTAACCAGCTTCGAAGGAGTCTACTAACGAATTCCTGTTGTCTGATGAGGTCTGCTAATCTCAATCAGCTTGACAATTCCCCAGGCAATGACTGCATAAACAATCATAGCAATAATCGTTGTTGGCTCTAAGATGGATTGAGCTTCAATCCCTTTAGTGACTGCGGATCTAAAAATCCCATTAAAAGGTGCTAAGAATGCTTGAGATACAGAATATATGAAGGATACAAAGGGGCTCTGAGGATTAGCTCCTAGCAGTTTAAAAATTAAGCGAAAAGCTAATAAAACTTCTAAAACCCCCAGGACATAATAAACAATATTCTTTGCTTTCAAAGTCTGGTGGTGTGTTTTTATGTCCGTAGCTTCGTTCATTAAGGATCCCTCCATAATTTCAAATTTTACTTTTTATCTTTCCAAATTTCATAATGAATTACACGTAAGTTTGATTAAGTTACTGTTTAAAAGACAGTTTTTTAAGCCATAGGCCTTTCCCCTTGGCAAATTATCCTATGAAAATAACCTAGGTTGAATCGTATTTAGTATAAACACATACATATTTACTCTTGTAAATGCGAAAACTCTCTTATAGTAATTACTTAAGGGGGAACTAGGAAATGTCTGAAACTATTCTTGAGAAAACAGAAGGTCGGTTGAGTTACCATGATTCAGTAGAAGAAATGATGCCCAGAATCCGGGAAGATGGAATGTCAAATGTATTTGATCGCTGGATTCAACAAGAAAAGATACGTTGTAAGTTTTGTCTGCAAGGGTTAACTTGTCAACAGTGTTCCCAAGGACCTTGTCGGATCAGTGAAAAAGGTGGACAGGATAAAGGGGTCTGCGGAATTGGACCGGATGCCATGGCAGTGAGAAAGTTTCTTCTCCAAAATATCATGGGAGCAGGTACCTATAGTCATCATGCTTACGAGGCTTTTAGAACTCTAAAGGCAACTGGAGAAGGCAAAACCCCATTCAAAATTACGGATGTCAATAAGCTTAAATGGATGTGCGAAAAACTTGGAATCGATACGAACCAGGATACCAATCAGATGGCCATACAATTAGCGGATCTTCTTAATGCTCAAATGAATATCGATACTGAGGAGCCTAATTTAATGGTTGAAGCCTTTGCTCCAAAGAAGAGAAAAAAGGTCTGGAAGGATCTACATATTTACCCAGTAGGAGTCAATCATGAAGAACAAAATGCCGTGGCTAGTTGTTTAACGAATGTTGACGGGGATTATGTTTCTCTGGCGCTTAAAGCTATGCGCTTAGGATTGGCAACCATTTATAATGCTCAAATCGGCTTAGAAATGACTCAAGATATTTTGTTTGGCACCCCTAAACCTCATGAGGTTAACGTCGACTTAGGAATTATGGACCCTGAATATGTCAATATTGTATTTAACGGTCATCAACCTTGGCCTGGTGTAGCAACAATTCAAAAGGCTAAACTGCCTGAGATACAAGAAAGGGCAAGAGCAGCCGGAGCTAAAGGACTTAGAGTGATTGGTTCTATTGAAACAGGACAAGAATTAATTCAGAGATTTGAGATGGACGATGTTTTTGTTGGTATGATGGGAAATTGGTTAACGATTGAACCATTGCTGGCAACAGGGACAGTGGATGTCCTAGCGATGGATGAAAACTGTTCGCCACCAGCGATTGATATGTATGCAGAGCAATACCAAATTTCCCTCGTTAGCGTAAGTACAATTATCGGCGTCCCTGGACTTCAACATAAAATACCCTACCATCCGGAACAAGTGGATGCGATGGCGGATCAACTCATCGATATAGGTATTGAAAACTTTAAGAAACGTAAAGGAAAGATTGTTCCAAAAGTCCCTCAAATAACGCAAAAAGCAATTTCCGGATTCTCTACAGAAGCTGTTTTGGAGGCTCTTGGTAATAAGCTCGATCCACTGGTTGACGTTATTTCGGCAGGGAAAATTAAGGGTGTTGTAGCCTTAGTTAGTTGTTCTACCTTCAGAAATGGTCCGCAAGATTGGAACACGATTAATTTAACGAAAGAACTTATTAAGAGAGATATATTGGTGGTTTCCGGCGGGTGTGGAAACCATGCACTAGAAGTTGCTGGGTTATGTAATATGGATGCCGTGAAACTGGCTGGAGAGGGCCTCGGGGAAATTTGCACAGCCTTAAAAATCCCCCCTGTCTTAAGCTTTGGAACCTGTACTGATACCGGCAGAATCTCAATGCTTGTGACAGCACTGGCTGACCACTTAGATGTTGACGTACCTCAATTACCTATAGCTGTAACTGCCCCTGAATGGATGGAGCAAAAAGCAACGATTGACGGGATTTTCGCTGTGGCATATGGAGCTTATACTCATTTATCCCCAACTCCCTTTGTTACCGGCGCACCTCAGCTTGTCAAATTATTAACCGAAGATGTTGAAGGGTTAACCGGAGGGAAGGTCGCTCTTGGGGATGATCCTGTCGAAGTAGCCAACAACATCGAAGCTCATATAATAGAGAAGAGAAAGGGTCTTGGATTAAGCACCTAATTAAGCGGCGGCGAAGTAAACTAATGAATAAAAAGAGAACGGTTTCCATCATATGGAGACCGTTCTCTTTATACTAAACATCTATGCCCTTTTTGAAATCATCAAGGAAAAACGAGATGCTTTTAAGGTGGTTTAATTTAGCGTGCGCCTAAATCATAGGGAGTCTCTTGATAGACGTAGTAATTTAGCCAGTTCTGAAATAGTAAATTGGTATGGGAGCGCCAGTTGTGGATTGGTATTTGGCTGGGATCATCCTTTGGAAAATAGCCTTTAGGAAGGCTGATAGAGAGACCTTTGGCAATGTCTCGGTCATATTCCTCTTTTAAGGTTAACGTATCATATTCTGAATGCCCAGTTACAAAGACTTGCCGGCCATCTTTGGATACAACAATGTAAATACCAGCTTCATCAGACTCTGATAAAATCTCTAATTCGGGGTGTATTGCAAAGTCGGCGTGCTTTATTTCGGTGTGACGAGAATGGGGAACATAGAATTCATCGTCGAAACCTCGCAAGAGTTGCATACCATTTAAGCTGCTCTTATTAACGTTGTGTTTAAAGATACCAAACATTTTCTGGGCGAGAGGGTATTTAGGAATATCATAATGATGATACAGGCCAGCTTGAGCTCCCCAGCAGATGTGAAGGGTGGAGGTCACATGAGTCTTTGTCCAATCAAGAATGGTTTTAAATTCATCCCAATAGGTGACCTCTTCAAATTCTAAGTGCTCTACCGGTGCCCCAGTAATAATCATACCGTCAAACTTTTGGTTTTTAATGTCATTAAAACTTTTATAAAAGGAATCTAAGTGCTCCTGAGCGGTATTTTTTGAGACATGTGTGTCAATACGCAAAAGCACAATATCAACTTGTAAGGGGGAATTGCCTAGGAGTCTTAAAAGCTGTATTTCGGTTGTTTCCTTAATTGGCATAAGGTTGAGTATGATGATTTTCAAAGGACGAATATCTTGATGAAAGGCCCTGTCTTCCCCCATCACAAAGATGTTTTCTTGGTGCAATATATCGAGAGCCGGTAAATTTTCAGGTATTTTGATTGGCATATAGAACCCCCCACTTAAACCTTTTGACTTGCTACTAGGGCTTGATCTAAATCATATAATAGATCGTCAATAGTCTCTATTCCGATGGATAAGCGAATCATATCTGGTGAAACTCCTGCGCTGCGTTGGGATTCTTCGTCGAGCTGTTGATGTGTGGTGCTGGCAGGATGAATGACCAAAGATTTGGCATCCCCAATGTTTGCTAAATGAGAAAATAGTTTGAGGCTGTTAATAAATTTCTTCCCTTCATTCAGACCGCCTTTGAGACCGAAGGTGAAGATCGCGCCAGATCCTTTAGGCAAGTATTTCTGAGCAAGCGCATAATAGGGGCTTGTTTCAAGATCTGGGTAGTTAACCCAAGTGACTAAGTCATGTTGATCAAGAAATACTGCAACCTTTTTGGCGTTTTCAACATGGCGTTCCATACGTAGTGGGAGTGTTTCCAATCCTTGCAGGAACAAGAACGAGTTAAACGGGGAAAGGCAAGCTCCAGTGTCTCGGAGAAGAGATACTCTGGCCTTGGTGATATAGGCAGCATTACCACAGGCTTCGGTAAAGACAATGCCGTGGTAACTAGGATCTGGCTGACTGAGTCCTAAGAACTTGCCGTTATTCCAGTCAAATTTTCCTGAGTCAACTATTACTCCTCCAATAGAAGTGCCGTGTCCGCCAATGAATTTAGTTGCAGAATGAACGACGATGTCTGCTCCGTGTTCGATAGGGCGACACAAATAGGGGGAGGCAAAGGTATTGTCAACGATAAGAGGAAGACCATTTTCGTGAGCAATATTGGCAATTGCCTCTAGGTCGGCAACATTTATGAGTGGATTACCGATAGTCTCTGTGTAGAGAGCTTTCGTATTTTCTGTAATTTTTAAGCGGAATTCCTCTGGTTTATTGACATCAACGAAATGGACTTTGATGCCAAGCTTTGCGAAGGTGTAGGCGAACAATGTGAAAGTGCCACCGTAAAGAGAACTTGAAGCGACAATTTCATCCCCAGCTTGTGCGATATTTAGAAGAGCATAGGTTATGGCAGCTTGCCCGGAGGCAGTCGCGAGTGCTCCGATCCCCCCTTCAAGTAGGGCAATACGTTGCTCAAAAACGTCTTGTGTAGGATTAGTAATCCGAGTGTAGATATTGCCAGACTCTTTTAAAGCAAATAAATTGGCAGCATGATCTGTGTCGTTGAAGACAAAGGAGGACGTCTGGTAGATTGGAACGGCACGTGAATTTGTCGCGAGATCTGGGCTTTGTCCTCCATGCAGGGAAATCGTTTCGATACCTAGTTGTCGTTGTTCAGTCATGATAATTCCTCCTTATTTTTGGTAGAGATACTGTTTTTAGACCTATGAGTTGATTAAGGATGAAAAAGGTTTAAATAAAAACGACCGCTTCAAGAGAAGCGGTCGTTATGTTATTTAACGCGCTACTCTCATCTTTCAGAACCTATGGTTCTGCTGGAATTAGCACCTTATAGTTTGCACTATCGGTTGCCGGGCATCGTAGGGCCAGTCCCTCCGCCACTCTTGATAAGAGAAATTCAATATTCAATTGTTCTGATTGGAATATAGCTACTATAAAACAAATTTGAGTCTGTGTCAACGCTTAGGATGATGCCAATTTTTGGGTGTAACACGCGTGTCAAAAAGGACCATCCCCCTTGTCACACCTCTAGAGTAAACGTGCTAAACTTACTCCCAGGGCCACGCCACAGAAACCTACAATGATGCTGAGTAGGGTATATAATGCTGCAGTCAAATAGCTACCGCCTTCTATTAAGGAAATTACCTCAAAGCCAAAGGTCGAGAACGTTGTGAAAGCCCCTAGGAAACCCACCCCGATTCCAAGACGCCATAGAGGGCTGACATTTAAGCGTTCGATAAATAAAATATGTAAAAATCCTAAGAGAAAAGCCCCAGTGATATTAATTAGAAATGTATGCAGAGGGAAGTCCTGGCTCCATTTGTTCGATATCCATACCCCGAGGCCATAGCGTGAAAGAGCTCCAAGTGCTCCCCCAACCGTAATAACAAGTATTGTTTGCATTGCTTTAACCTCTTATCCTAAAATAAAGTAAACATGTATCTTTATCATAATACCTTGGAAAAATATTAACAACTATAGATGAACCAAGGTGTCAAAAAGGACCGTCCCCCTGTCACGAAAAGGAGAAGATTGTTAGGGATAGGACGTTGTGGAATGCTAGGAAAAGAAGTATCATTATCAATATACAATCATAGATCTAGAAACTAGAGGTGTAACTTGTGATTATTGATCCCTTAAAAATATTCGTAACAGTTGTCGAACATAAGAATTTCTCGCATGCTGCAGAGGAACTTTATCTTTCTCATCCCGATGTCAGTTTGCAGATCCAGAGTTTGGAAGAACAACTCGGCACAAAGCTAGTTGATAGCTCATCCAATCATCTGGAACTGACGCAATCAGGTGAGATATACTATGAATACGCTAAGCAAATTTTGCAATTGCAAGATAAGGCAAAACAGGAGATTAAAAGAATTTCAAATGTAGTTACTGGAAGTTTGAGGGTAGGTGCAAGCTATACAATTGGGGAATACATTTTGCCCTTTGTCGTGGCTGAATTTGCTGCTCAATATCCGAAAGTGGAGATTGAAACCTCAATTGCTAATACGGGGGATATAATTCGAGGGGTACAAGCTAATCACTTAGACATTGCTCTTGTGGAGGGAGAAGTCGATCATTCAGACATCCTTGTCCGCCCATTAATGGAGGATGAAATTATTTTGTTAGTACCTAACCAACATCCCTTGGCAAGACTTCCCATTGTTACTTCTGAGCATCTCCAAGACCAAGTATGGATTCTCAGGGAAAGTGGTTCTGGTACTCGTGCGTTTAGCGATAAGCTCTTCAAGGAATGGGGCATTCATGCTAGAAGGTCGTATATCTTTGGAAGTGGCCAAGCCATTAAACAGGCTGTAACCGCTGGCTTAGGAATTGCACTCGTCTCACGTTGGATTGTGAGAAAGGAGTTAAATGCGAAAGAGTTTAAGACGATCAAATTAAAAGGGAATCCACTTACGCGTTCTTTTTACTTAATAGGACCGAAGGATCCTGAAGCGTCTGAGGCTAGGGAGGTTTTTACGGAGCAACTCTTAACTCTGGAGTCTACTACATGGAGAAAACTGAGTAAAAAAGGAATTGCAATTTAGTGAATAATGGCAAGGATTAGAGTCATATCGATAAAAAGGCTAAGATTAAGAGAGGTGATCGAGAATGAAAGATGTAGTTGAACTTGTGTTTCGTCCTACGCCTTCTATAGAGCGTCTTTATCTGGAGTTAACCAACCGTTGTAACTTGTCTTGTGAAATGTGTTATCGCCAGAAGTGGCAAGAACCTTTGGGAGATATGTCAACTGGAATCTTAAAGGCAATTGCAAGTGAGGTGGAAGTTTTTCCTGATCTTCAAGAGGTAATCCTTGGAGGTATTGGTGAACCGACGATTGCCAATAATTTTAGACGTGCCGTGGAGCTATTCGCTTCACGGTATAAAGTTTCTGTAACAACGAATGGAACTACGTTAGATAGTGAATTAATTAATTTTCTAATTAAAAGTAAAATAGCAAAGATCATTTTATCTGTAGATTCCACCGATGTACAGACATTTGCCGCCATTCGTCATGAAAACATACAAGGAATCTTAGAAAGTACACGTCTTATAACAGAGCAAAGTGGTAACGGAGGACCGGAGGTGATATGGGAATTTGTAGTCATGAAAAGCACTCTCCCTTATCTGGTAGAGACCGTACGCCAAGCAGCCAAGCTAGGCGTAACTAGAGTCTTCGTTTCTCATCTTCTGCCGATGAGAGAAGAAATGATGGCAGAAACTCTTTACTATCCCACCAAGTCTGCAGAGATGGATAAAGTATTCCAAGCCGCTTTCATCGCTGGATTAGCAAAAGGCGTGGAAGTAGTGCTGCCTAAAAGTGAATTAAAAACAGATCGATATTGTAAGTTCGTCGAAACTCAAAGCGCCGTCGTCCGTTGGGATGGTCAGGTTACTTCTTGTTATCGATTCTTGCATTCTTATCCAGAGTATGTGTTTGGGAGATATAAGCAGATTGATTCACATAGTTTTGGTTCTATAGAGAAGCAATCCTTGCTCGGAATTTGGACTACGCCTGAATTTATGAGGTATCGATATCATGTTTTGCACGGAGAATACGCATCATGTACTGATTGTAACTGGGTTGATGGTTGTGACATGGTTCTTCGGGCAGATATGGATTGCCTAGGTCATGCGCCTTCTTGTGGTGATTGTCTTTGGGGACGAGGAATAACCGTTTGTCCATGATCTCTCTAGAGTGCTCTAAACATCAATATCTTCAATATCAACCGCATCATTACTCACTACGACTAATCCGGTCTCCCCTGCAAGTTCCGGGTCATGAATCATCGTGTAAGATTTTTTCATTTTTCGAGCTAGTTTAATGTACTTATCGGTAAACTGAGGGCTCAAGGTGCCACTTATGAGCATTCTTGAGCTTTTCTTATGATTTAATGCTTCCTTAATCTCTGGGAAGATAGACTTCTCAGCAACTTGCTTTTTAGTCAAGCGCCGAATAATGCGTTCGCGGAATTCTCCGAGGTAGTTCATTTTTTCGTCGTGTTTCAGTTCAGGTACCCCATGTACACCAACAGCTATTCTTTGTATAGTGTTCGTAGTCGCTGAAGTAGGCAATTCATCAATTTTGAGATTTGAATCCATTTTGTCCTCCTTGAGAGTTTAGATTACTGTGATTTATAGTTTGCATTTATTTGGAGGATATGCATACTAAATGAGTAGTTTTCTAGAGGAGGACTAATTGGGGTTCTAACGCGATCCTTTGTATACTTGCTCCTTTTGCAATTTAGAGTCGTAAGGTTGCCTTAAGACGTTGTGTCTCTATAAGTAAACCGAGAGCGTTTTCTATATTGTGGACAATCAAATCTGCTGATAGGAGAGCTTGTGTGGATGCCCCCTCTAAGCCGATGACTGCAATACCCAAGTGAGCATGCTGAAGCATTAACTGATCGTTAGCTCCGTTTCCTATAGCTACAACTTCGCGATCAAACTGTAATACATAATCTGCTTTTTCTTTGACGTGCTCTGTGCTCTTTAATACGTTTACTTGAACGGGTAATCCCTCACATTGCTGCACCACGGTACCGTAGGTATCTGAAGTAAGAATATGAATTTCTAGAAAAGGAGATAAACGGCGGAGACTTTCCTTAACAGATTCAAACATTTTCCCGTCTAGGGCCAAGGTTCCGTTGTAATCAAGGACTAACACTTCAAGGTTCATAGTTCCACGACCTGGAATAGAGACTTGAATCATTTTATTTCCTCCTCTGAAGTCAAGTGTATAATATGAGCAATTATACCGCAGCATGGAAGTGTAGTTCCATCCTTTATCGTTTATAGTCAACTTGTAAAACATTCTCTATAAAAAATGTACCATAGATAGGGAGGGACAGTTCAAAAAGCTGTCCCTCCCTATCTATTTCTGAAGCCCATAAACTGGATCATCATAAAAATTAATTTAGATTTTTAACTAATACGTAAGAAATAATTGACACAACATTGTGTTATAACATATAATAAAAACATAATAAATATACGTTATATGAGAAGGAGGAGTTATATGAAGGTCATCTTACGAAAGAACGATAGTGCAACCAGTCTATTGCTTTTTGTTTATAATAGTTATTTTAATTTCTACCAGAAAGATACTATCAAGCTATCTAGTCTGCTTGAGATTATGAAGGCCTTTGGGAAAAGCGAAAGTGCCACAAGAATGTCACTATCGAGAACGGTAAAATCAGGTATCCTTATCAATGAAACTTTCGGTAGTGAAGTGTATTATTCATTGGATTCAACTGGCAAGGAGGCTATAAATATCTGGAATGAAGGTATGCAACAATTTTGGGATAGGTACGCCTCAAGAAATGAGCCATGGGATAAGAAATGGTATTTAGTTAATTTGGAGTTCGGGGAAGAGCATAAGGAGAACAGGTCAATAATTTTAGAGAAATTACAGCAAATTGGATTTGGTAGCTTAAGTACAAATACTTGGATTAGTCCATACTATCGACCTAATGACTTTCAAAAGATATTAACTGAATTTAATATGAACACCGGAGTAGTTGAAATGCATGGCGAGATGAAAATCTATGGAGATATGGTTGTTTTTGTAGATAAAGTTTTTCATATGAAGGACCTAGAGAAACCCTACAAAAACTTTATAAAGGTATTTAGTAAAAAACTTGAAGAGACTAAGAAGCTATATCGGGAAGAGTGGTTTGTAGAAGGAGGGCACTCGTTGCCATTATTACATGCTCTTGGTTGGGAGTTTTTATCTATAGCAACAGATGATGCGGCATTGCCTAAAACAGTATACCCTGCATGGGCTGGCGACGAAGCTGCACAACTAATGATTGAATTTAGAAAGATCCTTTTAGAAGCATCTATTAAGTATCTTGAGAAGTTTGCGTGAAATCATCCGCTTTAAGTAAGTTCAATATGAGTGAGTTATGGGTTAGATCTAAATAATAAAATAGAGGAGGATATTACAATGAACGCACAAGAAATTTTAAATTATCTTGAATTGTTGGCAAATAACAGTTTGTGGGTTAATTTTTCAATGCATGTTCTCGCTTTAATGGCACTGATATCAGTTTTCATGGTAACCAAAGAGTATTTAAAACGATGGGTTTTTCAAGGAACCGTAAGTATTCTATTTTTATCCGTAGCAATCAATGCGTTTATTTTTGGAAACCCTTTTCATATGGTTACGTTCAGCTTACTAGCCATAACGGCATTAGTACAATTATTTGTGGGAAAAGAAAACATTCGAATAGCTGAAAGTAGATGGATAACTGCTATTGCTCTTTCCTTTATACTCATTGGACTGTGGTACCCTGAATTTGTGGATAAAAATGCTCTTATGCTCCTGGTGGTTTCACCTGTAGGGGTTATTCCCTGTCCGACGCTACTCACAACCATAGGGCTATTAATGCTTATCATGCCTAGTGTGAGTAGGTTCCAATATGTAATTACAATTATAATGGGTATTGTATATGGCGTAATAGGAGTCTTTGTTTTCAAAGTATACTTGGACATCACATTGTTGATCTTGGTTTTATATGCAAGCTGGATATATTTTAGGAGTAGTTCACAAGCAAAGACCAAGACAGTTTTATGCTCGCAATTAGAGGGATAAAATTGTGTTGCTTACCCTGTGAACCTGTAGATGGGATTTATAAGAAATTTGATCTATGCAATGACAAGAAGGGATTAAAAAGGTAGAATATAGAGAGGAGAATCAAGTAGCTGAAAGTGGAGGAAACAAAAAAGTTATGCAACTCATTTTTATCATTATCGGAATCAATGTAGTCTATGTGTCCTTGTATACTTTGCGAATGATTTTCGTAATAAAAGGGCAAAGAGGTTTAGCATCGATTATTTCTGTCGTTGAAGTTTTTGTTTATATGACAGGATTAGGCATAGTCCTGCAAAATCTCGAAAATTATTGGAATCTAGCAGCGTATTGTATTGGTTACGGCTTAGGGGTGTATACCGGAAGCCGAATCGAGGAGTACATTGCTTTAGGTTATGTTACAGTTCAAGTGACAGTAGATTGCGTTGAAGCGGAATTACCCTCAAAGTTACGGGAATCTGGATACGGTGTTACTTCTTGGTTAGCTGATGGCAAGGATGGTCCCCGGCTTATGATGCAGGTTTTAGCGAAGAGGAGCAATGAACCTAAATTACTTGACATCCTCGATAAGTTTTGCCCCAAAGCTTTTGTAGTTTCGTATGAACCAAAAAATTTTAAAGGTGGATTTTGGATTAAACGTATGCCTAAGCCTTTTGAATAAAATTACACGCAACTTTGTTCTTCAATAGTGTCAGAACGAACTAAATAATCTACTCTCCGAGCTGATCAACCTAAAGAGAAATCCATGGTTCATCGGCCAGGGCTATAAGGCCCTCAGGGTATGTCTGGAAATGGACCTACCTTCACATTTTGAAAAGGAGGTAGCTGCACGTTGACTTGTATTACATGGCGGCTCCACGTTCTTTGTGGAGCCGTCTTTTGTATAGAAGTGTCAGTAAATACGGATATTAGCAAAGAAAGGAGCCATAGTATGTTTAAACCTGTGAAACCAATTTGGAGGTACTTTGTTACGCTATCATTAATCTGTCTTTTATTCCTAACGGGTTGCGCCCAATCCAGTCCCCCAGCAACCTCAGCGACTCCAAAACTTCGGATTGCAGCTGCTGCTGATCTTACGCTGGCCTTTAAAGAAATCGCGACTCAATTCGAACAGGAGACAAATATACCGACGGAAATAACCTTTGGCTCCACGGGAACGACTGCCATGCAGATCGAAAACGGAGCACCCTATGACATTTTTGCAGCAGCAGATGTTTCATATGTAGATAAGCTTAATCAAAAAGGCCTTATCATAACCGATACTCAGCAACTCTATGCTCAGGGCAGAATCGGTATTGTTTCTCTGAAAGGAAACCCGTTGTCTATAAAAGAGTTAGACGATTTAGCGAACAATCCTATGGTCAAAAAAATTGCCATTGCTGAACCGTCACACGCCCCTTACGGCAAAGCCGCTAAACAAGCTTTAGAATATCGCAATCTATGGACTAAGGTAGAACAAAAAATGGTTTATGGTCAGAATATCCAAGACACTTTAGCCATCCTTAAATCTGGAAATGTGGACGTCGCGATCATTGCTCTTTCCATCTATAAAGCGGATGAAGTGGAATTCACCCTAATTGACGGGTCGTGGCACGATCCTCTTAATCAAGCGATGGCTATCCTGAAAACGACCAAGCAAGAGGATAATGCCCGTCAATTTATGGCGTATGTCCATGGAGAAGAGGGGCGTGAGATTATGAAAAAATACGGTTTTCTGCTCCCTGGCGAGTTTGTGAAGTAGTAATGGTTTGAACCGTATTTCCTTTAAAGAATCGGAGAACGGAACAAATATAAGCTTTAACATAGTTTTTAGCGGTTTCGAAGTCACTGTGTAGATGCTTAATGAATTATATTGGAGAAGTCTTGAAAGAGGTAGTAATAATGAGTATAACGGATCTAATGCCTCTTTATCTTTCCTTGCGCCTGGCTTTAACTGCTACGTTCATCGGACTGCTGATCGGTTTACCCATCGCCTGGTTTTTAGGGAACACTCGTTGGAAAGGCCGGGAGGTTCTGGATTCGTTGATCAGCATTCCCATGGTCCTGCCGCCGACCGTGCTGGGATACTACTTGCTGGTTATCCTAGGCCGGAATAGCTGGATTGGGAGTCTGGCGGAAGAGTTGGGAGCCCCTCTTGTGTTTACCACTCGTGGGGCAATAATTGCTGCCACAGTTGTTTCAATCCCTTTTTTTATTAAGACGGCTCGTTCAGCTATCGAAGGGATCCCGTCGGATCTTTTAGATGCTGCCCGTGTCCTTGGTAGGACAGAATTCAATATTTTTTTCAGTGTGGTTATTCCTAACGCTTGGAAGGGGATTGCTTCTGGGTTGGTGCTTATGTTTGCGCGAGCTTTGGGGGACTTTGGAACAACGCTTATGGTTTCGGGTGGCATACCAGGCGAAACACTAACTATGCCTATTGCCATCTATAATGCCATGTTAGCTGGGGACCAGGGGACAGCTAATCGTCTGGCCTTAATTATGGCAGGGACTGCTCTACTGGTATTAATCTTGATCAATGTTCTTAATCGTCAGGTTGGAAGGAGAAGTAATCGATGATAGAAGTTCGGATTTCTAAAACCTTAGAACTCTTCTCCCTTCAAATTGATCTTAAACTATCTGAAGGATCTTCCTTAGCTTTAGTAGGTCCTTCTGGATGCGGCAAAAGTATGACCCTGCGCATGATTGCTGGTTTGGAACAACCGGACGAGGGGTACATTAAAGTCGGAGATACTACGTTTTTTGATTCTAGCGAGGGCATCGATGTCTCGGCTTATAAACGCCGTGTTGGGTACCTATTCCAAAATTACGCCCTTTTCCCGCATCTTACGATTGAAAAAAACATTGCTTTTGGGTTGAACCATTGTCCCAGATCGGAAAAGCGTGCTAAGGTTCATTCCATCATGGAAAGGCTAAGAATTAAAGGACTGGAGAAGCGTTATCCTCCATACATTTCTGGAGGACAGCAACAACGTGTGGCCTTAGCCAGGACACTTGTTACAGATCCAGAGTTACTTCTCTTAGATGAACCATTTTCCGCCTTAGACAGCCAAGTAAAAAAGAAAATGGAAAAAGAAGTAATCGATGTGAGAAATGCATTCTCGGGGACAATGATTCTAGTGACTCATAGCCTGGAAGAGGCATTTCGGCTTTGTCCTAATATTGCAGTGATGGATAATGGGAAAATAATTCAGCTAGGCACTCAGGAGGAGATTATACACCAGCCGGCTGACCGCACCGTAGCTCGCCTTACTGGGACGGAAAACATCTTTGACGGGAGGATCATTGAACGTCGTGATGAGGTAGCTCGAATTTGGGTAGAAGAACTTCGAATTAAGCTCACCATTCCCAATACTTTAAAGCAAGACAATCTTTCTTGGGGAATTCGTCCTGCTCAGTTAATTGTAGAGCAGGACCAGTGTGCACGAGCTCAAACCCCAGAAAACTGTTTCTCTGGACAAATTGTTCAAACGATTCCTACGCCTGACGGTCAATTTGTATTTATTCAATTAGTCAAGAATCCAGCCTCTATCTCAAATGCTTCGATGTCACATCAGCGACGAGACTACGACTTTCAGGCTTATGTTCCGATTAATTCCGGCAAGCGTGGCCATCGGCCTTTTCAACTTGGAGATTTGTGTTGTATTATAGTTCCGATTTCTGCCATTGCGCTTTGGTCTTAACTCAGCGTTTCCGATTAACACCTAACAGAAGTTCCTATCCTACTGTATGAAAGTATGGAGGGAACTTTTTTTTGCTAGACAGACAGTCAATGAGTTTCCGCCAAAAATTAACTTCTAAGCTTTATATAAGTACCATTTACATGTACTTAGCTCATATTTGAGTTCATAGAGTTTTAAAAGTCCGTTAATTTCACTCTGGCAACGAAAAATAATCATGCGATTTCCAGCGAGTTTTTCCTCGGAGCGGGTCACGACTCGGTCTACCTTAACGACTACATTGGAAGCGTCCGTTGAAGTCATTTTATAGCGAATAGGATTAGGGATTCCCTCTAAGGTAAACCAAGCAATCATTTCGATTGGCTGCATTAAAATTTTCATGTACACCACCTCATCTTTTGCACAGGATTACTTTATCAGAACATATGTTCTATGTAAAGAATATAAATAGTATTTCCTAAATACTCCAACAGGAAGTTATTTTCATAAGCAGTAAATATTATTAGACTTATCAGAAAATTTAATGGAATCTTTTAAAAAGTAGTTATAAATAAAGAAGGATTTTAAATATTGAGTGGTGAATATATGAACTATATAAAATAATCTAATGGGAGCTGAGGTTATGTTTAAAAAGATATTGGTAGCAACAGATGCCTCGGAGTATTCTCGCCGAGCACTAAGAACAGCTTTAGAAATAGCACGGGTATTTAACGCTGAGGTGGAACTTCTATTCGTTATTCATTTAAGGGAAGCATATTGGGGCTATAATGCTGTATATAGTATATTAGTTCCCCAGGAACAAATTGAGGAAGCTGGAGAGCTTGCTTTAGAAGCGACACTTGAGGGGATCGATTTAGGGGATACTTCCTTGATAAAGAAAAAGGAACAGGGATATCCTGCAAGTGTTATTTTAGATGAAATTGATAAAGAAAACGTAGATTTAGTTGTTATGGGTAGCCATGGTTACGGACCGATCGTTGGTTCAGTGTTAGGCAGTGTGAGTCAGCGCGTCGTTCAGCGGGCAAAGTGTCCCGTTCTTATCGTGAAGTAAAGTCCGAAATTAAGACAGATCAAAGGAACGAAGATCTGAGGATTAGGGAGGAACAGACATGTTTGAAAAGATTTTGGTGACTACAGATGCTTCGGAGTATTCCCGTCGAGCGTTACAAACTGCTTTAAAGATCGCTCAGCAATACCAGTCTAAAATCGAACTTTTGTTTGTGGCTTATACTCCGGAAGCGTATTGGGGCTACAATATGGCTCATCTCATACAAGAAATTACGCCAGACCAGATTGAAGAAAGAGGGAAGCTTACATTAAATGCAACCATAGAAGGAATCGATGTTAAAGATGTTATCTTAGAGAAAAAAATGTTACAGGGACAACATCCAGCAAGTGTAATTTTAGAAGAGATTGCTAAAGAAAATATAGATTTAGTGGTCATGGGTAGCCATGGCTACGGACCGATTGCTGGTTCAGTATTAGGTAGTGTGAGTCAGCGTGTTGTTCATCGATCAGAGTGCCCTGTTCTTATTGTGAAATGATATGTGAAGTCAAATGACTTTTAAGAGGCAAAATACCCAAAAAATCCAAGGAATGATATTGACTTCATATATTTTATAGGAGGTAGATCAAAAAAATTTTGAGGAGGTGAAACATGTTTAAGAAGATATTGGTGGCGACAGATGCTTCGGAGTACTCACGTCGAGCGTTAAAAACTGCTTTAGATCTAGCCCAGAAGTTTCAGGCCAAAATTGAACTTTTGTTTGTGGCATATACTCCAGAAGCGTATTGGGGCTATAATTCAGCTTATACAATAGAAATTACACAGGAGCAAATTGAAGAAAGAGGGAGGCTTACGTTAGAAGAAACCCTAGAAGGAATCGATGTTAAAGATGTCCCCATAGAGAAAAAAATGATACAAGGACACCCATCCAACGTAATTTTAGAAGAAGTCGTTAATGAGAAGATTGATTTAGTAGTAATGGGAAGCCATGGCTATGGGCCAATAGCAGGAGCAGTATTAGGTAGCGTGAGTCAGCGTGTTCTCCGCAAGGCAGCGTGTCCTGTTCTTATCGTGAAGTGAGTTAATAAAATTAAACATAACCTAGAAAATGCTGTTGATTGAAGGTCAACAGCATTTTTTTGCAAAATCTGTATAGTGTAAGTTTTTCGATGCTCTATCTTTTGGACATCCCTATTGAGTCTTGACCAGTGTATTTAAAACGGAAGGCCTAGCCGTCGAATTAGGGCAAATCCTGCTCGTTTAGCGAGAGGAAGAAATACTTTACGTGCAAGTGGTAAACCAACACGTCGAGCGAGGGGAATTCCTACCTTGCGTGCTAAAGGCGGTCCAACTTGTTGTACAATGGGAAGCCCCACTTTGCGGGCTAGTAGAGGTCCAAATTGCTTCATTAGAGAAGGACCGTATTGTTTCATAAGAAGTTCCGCTTGTTGTTGCCATGGGTTAGGCGGCTCTTTCTTTACTGAAGAAGGTTGAAATTCCGGTAAAGCAGTTTGTTTTTGAGGAGGAGATGTGGATTGGTTTACTGGTTGGGATATAGGTTGAACGACCGGCTTAGTCATTGGTTGAGCCACCGGTGTGGAATTTTGTTGTCCATCAAGTGATGGTCCTAGCCCCTGTTGCTGAACAGGTTTAGTTTCCTGTTGCTGTAGTGGAGAGAACCTATTGTATTGAGTTGGGGAATAACCCCGCTGCCCCATCAACGGTTTCATGGGCAAGCCCCCTTATATAAAAGCGTTAGTTGGTATATATTACTATATATGTATATAATTAATAAATGTTCCGTGTACATCGTTATATAAATTGAAAGGTTAAGAAAAATTTTACATTATTTGCACAAGATTAGAGGAGTATATCTTAAAGACCTCGAAAGATATGCCTATCAACTTTTTCCTTAGAGCAATTCATCAGAGCAACCTTTACTATTAATTACCATCAGGAGGCATTAAAATGACTAAGAATCAAGGAACACAAGAAAACAAAGAAGATCTCGAGAAAAAGATAAGCTTTTTACAACGTAAAAACATAATATTTTCTGTAAAAAGATATGGGATTGATGCTTTAGGTGCAATGGCTCTAGGTTTATTCTCCAGCCTTATTGTAGGACTTATCCTTAAGGTCATTGGAGAACAAACAGGGTTACAAATTCTCATTGATTTTGGTAAGCAGGCCATGGCAATGATGGGTCCAGCCATCGGTGTAGCGGTAGCTTTTGGATTAGGTGCTCCTCCGCTGGTATTGTTTGCCTCTACTATTACTGGTATGGCTGGCGCTGCAGTAGGCGGACCTGTCGGTGCGTTTGTGGCAGCTGTAATGGGGGCGGAGTTCGGCAAACTAGTTTCAAAAGAAACAAAAGTGGATATTATTATAACTCCTGCTGTTACTATCCTAGTGGGCGTTGCGGCTGGGACTTTCATTGGTCCGCCTTTAGCAGAATTCATGAAGTGGCTGGGATCAGTCATAATGTTGGCGACGGAACTAGCACCAATTCCAATGGGTATTTTAGTTTCAGTGCTTATGGGCATGATATTAACGTTGCCCATTAGCAGTGCTGCTTTGGCTATGATGCTGGTATTAGGGGGGCCCGCTGCGGGTGCCGCGACGGTAGGTTGTGCAACCCAGATGGTTGGATTTGCAGTAGCAAGTTATCGTGAGAATGGATGGGGTGGTTTAGTTTCGCAAGGATTAGGAACATCCATGCTGCAAGTACCTAATATTGTAAAAAATCCGTTGATATGGGTACCGGCTACTTTAACTAGTGCAATCTTAGGCCCCTTGGCCACAACTATTTTGCCGATGTCTAATATTCCTGCTGGTGCTGGCATGGGTACCTCAGGGTTAGTTGGACAGTTTGGGACAATTGAAGCTATGGGAATGGGTACTGGTGTCTTGATCAAAATTGGTTTATTACATTTTATTTTACCTGCTGTTCTAACACTAGTTATATCAGAGTTTATGCGGAGTAAAGGTTGGATTAAGTATGGAGATATGAGATTAGATATTTAATTTCTAAACTGAAATCTATTTAATGCCGTTATGTATCTAAGTAGAATTCCTTTAAAAGATAGAATTGAACGCGAAAGGGTCCTTTAAACTTTAAAAGTTAAAGGACCCTTTACATAAGTACTTATTCAGCGAGAGCAATTGCTTCAATCTCAACAATCGCGTCTTTAGGCAAGCGCGCGACTTGCACAGCCGAACGGGCTGGAGGATTGTTCTGGAAATAGGTAGCATAAACTGTGTTCATCGCTACGAAGTCATTCATATCTTTTAGGAAAACCACGGTTTTTACGACTTTGTCCATAGAAGAGCCTGAAGATTCTAAAATTGCCTTGACATTATCTAAAGATTGTTTGGTTGCTCCTTCAATATCAGTGACCAATTCTCCGGTTTCTGTATTGATGGGGAGCTGTCCGGAAGTGAAAATTAAATTTCCTACTTTAACCCCTTGTGAATATGGTCCGATAGCTGCGGGTGCATTTTGTGTATTGAGAGTTTGTTTAATCAAGTGACTTACCTCCTTGAAGTTATTATGCCATTATATGGCTTAATTTAATGACACAACTAAATTTTAGTATACCTGTTTTCCTGAGAATAAACCAAGCAAATAATTGGGATTTTGAAGAAAAGATTATTTTACTCGGTTAATCGATATTTATAAGGAATTCAAGAGGTTACTAGTATTTTCAGAAAAAAAAGGAAATCCTATGCATGGAAGAATTATGGTAAAAGGAAAGTGTTTAACATGGGTCTAATATATTCAGTGTTTGTTCCACATCCCCCCCTATTTGTCCAAGAAGTTGGCCGTGGAGAGGAACGTAAGTGTCAAGCGAGCTTAGATGCCTATCATGAAGTGGCCCGGCGAATAGCTCAAGCTCAGGTAGAGACGGTGATCTTGGTTTCCCCTCATGCCCAGCTCATTAAAGATGGAATGACTATGGTTGTTAATAAGACTATTCAAGGAGATTTTGCTCAGTTTGGGGCTGCACAGGTTAGTATGTCGTTTGCCAGTGATCCAGTAGTTATTGCAGAATTTCAAAACATCACTGGGGTTGTTCCGATACAGAGTTCTATTGATCACGGCGCCTTTGTACCGCTCTATTTTTTGCAAAAAGCAGGTTGGAAAGGAAAAGTGGTTCTCTTAGGAATGCCTCTTGAACAACCAGAGGAGTATGGTGAACGTATAGGAAAAATCCTTGAGGACTTACCTGGTCGCTATGCCATTGTAGCTAGTGGGGATCTTTCCCATCGCCTAAAGGAGGATGGACCCTACGGTTTTGAACCTGCCGGACCGGAATTTGACCAATTTGTGTTAAGGACTCTTCAGAGGGATTCCAAGAAACTATCAGATTTACCAATGGACCTTGTCGAACGAGCAGGAGAATGTGGGTATCGGAGTCTTCGCTTGGCATTGGCCTCTAAAGAAGGTGCACCGGAAGTGCTGTCTTATGAAGGGCCATTTGGTGTAGGATATCTGGTGGCAGATCTGTATCATTCCTCACCTTTGCCAAAGTGGGCTCGAAATTGTCTATTGACTTATTTAGAAAAGGGCGATAATACTCCATTACATATACCAAACTCTACTACTGAGTTTAAGATGCGGAGAGGCTGTTTTGTGACTCTTAAGCAACATGGGCATTTGCGCGGATGTATTGGAACAACCGAGCCTTGGCAGGAAAACTTGGCTTTAGAAATTCAACACAATGCAATTGCTGCAGGGACGCAAGATCCACGTTTTAGGCCTGTTCGAATAGATGAACTAGATACCCTGAGCTTTACCGTGGATGTCTTGGGCGAGCTTGAGAAAATTGCGGGACCGGAAGAGTTAGATCCTTGGAGGTATGGGGTTGTTGTTAGGCAGCGTGGGCGAAGCGGGCTGTTACTCCCCCATTTGGAAGGGGTCGATACAGTTTCTGATCAGATCAATATTGCCAAAGAAAAAGCGGGGATTTCGGGTGGAGATCCAGTGGAGCTTTGGCGTTTTGAGGTTATGAGACATTATGAGTAATGAAAACAGTGTAAAAGATTCTTATATGGCGAGTTGTCTATTGTGTCCCCAGCGATGTCAATTGCGGCATGGGCAGTCAGGACGATGCCACGCTCGAGAAAACCGTGAAGGTGAGGTTGTATCTCGAACCTATGGTGAAGTGGCTGCTTGGAATATGGATCCGATCGAGAAGAAGCCCCTTTATCATTTTTATCCCGGTTCTTGGATTTTCTCCGTTGGGGGCTTTGGTTGCAATCTTAGCTGTTCCTTTTGTCAAAACTACCAGATATCCCAGCAACATCAAATTGGAAGAAAGGTTACTCCTACAGAGCTTGCTGAGCTATCGTTACAGGAGCAATCATTGGGATTGTGTTTTACCTATTCGGAGCCGAGCGTGTGGTTTGAGATGATTCGAGATACTGCTCCCTTGGTGAAAGCTCAAGGGGGAAAGGTGGTTTTGGTAAGTAATGGAACAATTTCACCGAACTTTCTCGAAGAGTTGATCCCATGGCTAGATGCAGTCAATATAGATATCAAAGCATTCTCGGAAGATTTTTATCGAGAGTATTGTGGAAGTAAATTAGCTTGGGTATTGGATAATGTTGAGCGTTTGGCTGGGCGGGTTCATCTAGAGATAACAACGCTTATTATTCAAGGCGCAAATGATAATCCTCAAGAGCTAACTAAATTGTCACAATGGCTACGTAAGTTAAATGTTCCGTTGGCCTGGCATTTGAGTGCCTACCATCCGGCGTATCGACTCGATGTTCCTCCTACGGAGCGAAAAATCCTAGAACAAGTAAGAGATATAGCAAAGGAATATTTGCCCTACGTATACTTGGGAAATGTCAGAGGCGGAGATGCGACGTTTTGTCCTAAGTGTGGTGAGGCTGTGATCCAACGTCAACCTGTGTTGATTAATCGATTAAAGCTCGGGTGTTGCCCGAAATGTGGAGAGGGCATTTTTGGAGTTGGCATGAATTGATGAATTGTAGTTTTCTGAAACTACAATTCATAGGCAGACGTAAAGGAGCATCTTAAGCGTGCAACTCTTATTCTTAATGATTGAACATATCGGCCTGATCGTAGCAATCGCTTTTATGCTAACGAGGTTAACTGCGTTTCGTGATCTCATTGACCATAAACTCGATTCTGGGACGATTATTAGGCTTTCCATAGTATTTGGCTTATTTGGAATCGTTGGAACGTATACCGGGATTTCAATTAGACCTAGCACAAATTCCTTTCTTTGGATTCCTCGCGTGGATACAATTGGCTTTGAAGAAGCCCTTGCAAACTCTAGGGTTGTTGGGGTTGTAATAGGCGGACTTTTAGGGGGACCTTGGGTTGGACTTGGTGCAGGACTCATCGCTGGTATTCACCGAGCTCTGCTCGGCGGCTTTACTGGGCTAGCCTGTGGGATTTCCACCGTGACAGAAGGTTTAATTGCTGGCTTAGTTTATCTAAAGATTGGGAATCGTAGAATCGTTCCTACTTCAAAAGCACTGTTCACAGGGGTAGTTGCAGAGACGGTACAAATGGTGATTATCCTTCTTATTGCTAAACCTTGGGAAAGTGCTGTTGTCTTGGTTCAAGTCATTGCTCTTCCGATGATCCTAGCAAATAGCTTTGGAATCGCGCTTTTTGTTGCAATTATTCGGTCTGTCATTCACGAGGAAGACCGTATCGAAGCTAATCAAGCCCATAAAGTTCTGGATATTGCCGATCAAATGTTAGTCAATCTCCGTCAGGGACTCACGGAACAATCCGCGACTCAACTTTCTAAACTACTTTTAAAAACTACGGGAGTTTCCGCAGTCTCGATTACTGATCACGAAAAAATTCTATCCCATGTCGGGGTAGGAGATGATCATCATCTACCTGGGCACACTATTTTGACAGAAGCAACTAAAAAAGTGCTCAGAACTGGTAAACTATACATTCCCAAATCTTTAGCTGAAATCCACTGCCCCCAAAAAGGATGTCCGCTTGCGGTGGCAATTATTGTCCCCTTAAAAAAGTCAGATGAAGTGATTGGGGTTTTAAAATTCTATTTTATAAATATCAAGCAGATTAAACCGGTTGACAAAGAAGTCGCCCAGGGACTAGGTAAACTTCTCTCGCATCAGCTTGAAGTAGTTGAAGCCCAGAACCATGCTCGACTCATCCGTGAGGCTGAGATTAAAGCACTTCAAGCACAGATTAACCCCCACTTTCTTTTTAATTCCTTAAATACAATAGTTGCACTAATCCGTACTCAACCCAATATGGCACGTAAGTTACTCATTCAACTTGGGAACTTTTTCAGGAAGAATTTAAATGCCTCTCTTTACGAATTTGTCACCTTAAGGCAGGAAATTGACCATACCTGTGCATATTTAGATATTGAACAAGCTCGTTTTACAGAACGCTTAAGCGTGAAACTTGAAATTGATTCTAAGCTCGAAAATGTTCTATTGCCTCCACTTACTCTCCAACCGCTTGTAGAAAATGGAGTACGTCATGGCCTAAAAGGGCTTGAGAAAACAGGTGAAATCATCGTGCGTGTTACTGAAAGCAAAGAGTATGTCCTCATTTCTGTAAAGGACAATGGAATTGGAATATCTCCAGAACGGATTGGGGAATTACTCCACAGTCGAACTGTATCTCAAGAAGGAACAGGTTTGGCCCTATATAATGTCAACCAGCGTCTTAAGTTTCATTTTGGCGAGGAATCTCAACTTCATATTGATAGTGAATTAGGCCAAGGAACGTGTGTCTGGTTTAGGGTACCGCTACAGCAGGGAGGGGGAGTGACGTGATTTCTGCTGTTATCGCCGATGATGAACCACTCGCTCGGGATGAACTGACATATCTTTTAAAGCAATGTGCCGATATCGAAATTGTTGGAGAGGCGACCCAGGGTGCAGAAGCTTTAGAAATAATTCGAACGCTTAAGCCTGATGTGGCCTTCTTAGATATCCATATGCCTAATATCGATGGTTTAAGCCTGGCGCGAAAACTGCTTGAAGAGGAGCAAGACTTAATGATTGTCTTTGCTACAGCCTATGATAAGCATGCCATTCAAGCCTTTGAAGTCAATGCTGTAGACTATCTTTTAAAGCCATTTGACGAGGAACGCGTCTGGAAAACAGTAGAACGAATTCGCCAAAGAGTAAGAAATCCCCAGAAGGATGCTCAGAATCAAACACTCAATGATTCCTTACTGGAGCTTCTGACCAAAATGGCTGGCGCAAGTCAATCTACGGCAAAAGGGCAATTTCAAGCAGTGAAAATCTCAAAACTTGCTGTTCAAGGTGAGGAAAGCGTCGTATTGATCGATCCTAAGGATATTCTCTATGTCTACCGTGAAAATCGGGATGTCTTCATTAAAACGGTGGAAAGAGTTTATTTGACCAAGCATTCATTACAAACACTTGAAGAAAAACTAGCGAGCTATTCTTTTTTTCGCCCTCATCGGAGTTATTTAGTCAATTTAAGTTTTGTGCGAGAATTAGTTCCTTGGTTTAATGGAGCATACACACTAATTTTAAATGACGAAAAGAGTTCCCAAGTTCCTGTGAGTCGAGCTTACGTCAAGGCATTAAAGGATGTACTAGAAATCTAGTTAGAACATATATGCAAAACGAACTTAGAATAATCACATTCGGACACGGTTAACGACATTATAGACTGGAATCCGTCAACCACCTCCTGAGATGATTTAAAATAAGGACAGTTAGTTGAACTTATCCTTAATCTATGTTAAATCTGAGAGGAGGATTCTTGTGATTACTTTTTTACTTTCGTTTGTCGCACTTATTATTGGTTACATGGTCTATGGGAAGTTTGTAGAAAAGGTTTTTGGTATCAATGAAAACAGTGAAACCCCTGCCTATACCAAAACCGACGGAGTCGATTATGTTCCTATGGACTCTGGCAGAGGGAGTCTTGTTCAACTCTTAAATATTGCTGGACTGGGGCCGATCTTTGGGCCCATTGCAGGCGCTTTATGGGGGCCAGTCGCTTTTCTCTGGATTGTTCTCGGTGGAATTTTTGCTGGTGCTGTCCACGACTATTTTAGCGGCATGCTTTCCGTAAGAAATGGTGGAGCACAACTCCCAGATATAGTAGGTAAGTATCTTGGCCAAGGAATGCGTCAGTTTGTTAATGTCTTTTCAGTGGTACTATTGATTCTTGTAGGAACGGTTTTCGTTGCTGGTCCTGCCAACCTAATTGTCACTTTAACTCCATCTTGGATTAGTTTAAGTGTTGTGACTGCTGTAATTTTTATTTACTATATCTTAGCGACACTTTTACCAATTGATAAAATTATCGGAAAGATCTACCCTCTCTTTGGTCTTTTGCTTATTGTCATGGCAGTAGGAGTAGGAGCTGGATTGATTGTCAAAGGATATCATATACCTGAACTCACTTTGAGTAATCTTCATCCTAAGAATTTACCCATGTGGCCATTACTCTTCATCACGATCGCTTGTGGTGCAATCAGTGGATTCCATGCTACCCAATCTCCACTTATCGCCCGAACCATTCAAAATGAAAAATATGGCCGTAAAGTATTCTATGGCATGATGATCGGAGAATCGGCTATCGCTCTCGTTTGGGCTGCAGCAGGAATGGCAGTCTTCGGTGGAACGGGTGGATTACAAGAAGCCCTAGCGGCGGGCGGACCCGCAGGAGTTGTCCGTACAGTTTCGATTACTATGCTGGGAGCCATCGGTGGAACCCTTGCCATCATTGGGGTTATCATTCTCCCGATTACTTCCGGAGATACAGCATTCCGCGGTGCTCGAATGGTTATTGCTGATTTCTTCAAAATGAGCCAAAAGCCTATTCCAAAACGCTTAGCTATCTCCATTCCTATCTTTGTTATTGCTTTCGGCTTGAGCAAGATTGACTTTAACTTCCTTTGGAGATATTTCTCTTGGGCAAACCAAACGACAGCGATGATCCTTCTGTGGGCTGCTGCTATGTACCTCGTCAAGGAAAAACGACTGCACTGGATCGCAACAATTCCTGCTATTTTTATGACAGCGGTCACCTTCACCTATCTCTTACAAGCACCGGAAGGCTTTGGGCTGCCCACTAGCATTTCCTATCCGGTCGGACTCTTAATTACCCTCGGAATCACGGTGCTCTTTGCCAGTAAAGTGATTAAAGAACGCAAAATAGAAACTTACAGAAATGTCCCAGTTTCTGAACAGAACCCTTAAATACGAGCATTATATGAACCTTCTATTGTAGAATTTATAAGGCTGCAGTAGGAGGTTTTGTTATACATTCCAAATTCTAAACCTAATTTATAAATATTTTCCATTACGAATATTGATTAAGAGTAAATTGATTCCCTCTAGACACATTAATGTCACAATGATAATCTCTGATTGTAAGAAAAAAGAAAAATTACATAAGGATTCTAGAAAAAAATTTGCCAATTCTTTCTACTTTGTAGAAATGAAAAACGACTTCGGAGTCATTAAAGTTAATCAGTTCCTTCCTATATTAATAGAATATAAATTTAATATTATTTTATGCAAAGTTCATTGCTTAACGAATGACTAATAGCAAGCGAAACATCCTTACTGAATTTTCTTATATTCTTGACATAGTAGAATGTAATGGTAGAATGTATATGATATGTTTAGGGACAGATTATTGGCTATAGGTTACAGTAAATAGGGGCTAAGATATTATATTTAAGTTTTGCACTATTAAACGACTAATTTGTGCAATTTCCAAGTATCCTACCTGATATCATTATGGATTCAACTAGCTTTTTCAAGGCTTATGAGCTAATTAGTTAATAAATAGTTCTCTAAAAAGCTCTTTAGCAATGATTATTCAGAAGTTTTTTTAAATTCCGGAAATGTCCACAAACCAAACTTGGGGATGCTAGCAATCACCACTTGAAAAAACTGTATGGGGGGGTGCTTTTTGCGAAAAGGTATATCTGAACATACTATAGCCACTAACAATAAACGTATCATTCTACTAGTGACCAAGAATAACTAAAGATTGTGAGTTGTGGGAAGATATGCTTAGTTTTTTACTGACAGCTGTTTTAATGTTTATTTTTTGGTTTAGTTTATCCGGGCAAACAAAACCACTTTTCCTTATATTTGGGGCGATTTGCAGTTTGCTGGTAGCCTACTGGTCTCACGATTTGTTGATTGGCAAGTTGGAGAAGGGACCAGACCTAAAGAAGTTCATTCGAATGATAGCATATTTACCTTGGTTAGCCTGGCAGATTGTGTTGGCTAACTGGCATCTTGTATACCTGGTTCTACATCCCAAGATGCCTATTGATCCTACTATTATGAGATACGAACATGACTTAAAAACAAACATGGGCATTACGGTGCTAGCCAACTCAATTACCTTAACACCTGGAACCACCTCTATTGATGCTGACCGTCGTGAATTAATTGTCCATGCAATATCAAGGAAAACTGCTGAAGATTTACTTTCCGGGTCTATGCTGGCTAAGGTAAGGGAAATTGAAGGCGGAGCAAGGAGATGAGCAAGGCGTATGTTTAATATGTTTGAAGTAGCTACATTTACCATTATATTATCTGCAGTGCTCATCCTTTATCGATTAGTGGTGGGACCCTTTGTTTTTAACAGGATTTTGGCTGTGAATTTTTTTGGAACCAAAACGGTAGTAATCATGCTCCTGGTGGGTTTTATGTATGGCAGGCCTGACATGTTTATAGATATTGCCTTTGTCTATGTCTTAATTAACTTTACGGCTGTATTGGCTTTTCTAAAATACGTTGAGTCTGGCCGTTTTGACAACTGATAACAAAATCTATGCAACGGGATGGTAAAATATGGATATAGATATTCGCGTTATTCTAACGGCATTATTCTTGGTCATTGGATGTTTTTTGTTTATGATTGCCTCCATTGGAGTAATTAGGTTTCCTGATTTCTATTCTAGGATGCATGCCGCAGGCAAGGGAGATACCATGGCGCAAGCCTGCATTATCATCGGACTGATCATTTATTCGGGATTTAACCAAGTAAGCCTGAAATTGCTGATGATTATGATAATGATTTTGATCATTAACTCCACAGCTAGTCACTATTTGGCCAAGGCAGCTTATACAAAGGGTGTAAAACCTTGGATGAAGGGCAGCAAGTATGGGGAAACTGACCCATTTGCCTTATCCTCTACTACCAAGGCTACCGGTAAGAAAGCCAAAAGGTGAGCTAAAACTACGAATATAAAATCACATTTATGGAGTTGAGGACATGATTGATGTAGCCATTCCGCTTTTTCTGGTGGTTTGTGGTATTGCAGTATTACTCGTAAAGGATTTAATGAGTTCTATTATGATTTTCTCAGTCTACAGCCTGTTGATTGCTATCGAATGGGTCCGGTTGAATGCCATTGACGTAGCGATAACAGAGGCGGCTGTAGGTGCAGGTATTTCCACGGTTCTGTTTATGATTATCTTAAGCCGTACTAAATCTGTCGAGGAGTGTAAAAAATCCATAAGCATCCCTGCTCTGCTTGTTGCAGTTGGGGTGGCAGGTGTACTATTGTATGGTACCGTCGACCTCCCCAATCTGCGAGATCCTAACATTGCGCCCAGTACCCATGTCTCGCCCTATTATCTGGAGAACGCCTACAAACAGACAGGTCAGGAAAACGCTGTAGCGGCCATTTTGGCCTCTTACCGAGGGTATGATACATTGGGTGAAACCACTGTGGTGGCGACTGCTGCTTTTTGTCTCATTCTGCTCCTGAGGGGGCGAAGGCATACCAATAAAGATTTAAAGAAATACGAGGTCACGGGCATAAACAAATGTACTGTCAAGGGCGTTGGAATAAAGCCAACTAAAACGAATCCGCCTGGCAGTGAGCAGGACAAAGACATCATTAAGAAAACGGTAACTAAGTTTTTGATGCCTTTTATTCAACTCTTTGGGCTGTATGTAATAGTCCACGGAGAACTGGGCCCCGGTGGGGGGTTCCAGGGTGGTGTGGTTTTGGGAGTGAGTATTATAGTTTACTCCCTAGTATTTGGCTTCAAAGAGGCTCAACAGAGGATGTCTGTAAAGGCGAAAGACTTGTTGGTTTCCTCGGGGGTTTTGCTTTATGGTGGTATCGGCGTTTTAGCACTTTTCCTTGGTGGTAACTACCTTCAGTATAATGTGCTTTTGCCTGACCCCAAATTTGCCAGTATCATTGGAATTTTAGGTATAGAAATAGGTGTAGGTATAACTGTTGCCGCGGTAATGATAACCCTATTTTATGAAACAGTAAGGATAGATGCCAATGGTTGAACTACTTGCGAAATATAATTATTGGATTGTAATAATTTTGTTAACAACTGGGTTATATGGGGTAATGGCTAGACAAAACCTGATAAAAAAGATTATCTCGTTAAACGTTTTTCAAACGGCTGTGCTCCTGTTTTATGTGTCAATGTCCAAAATTGAGGGTGGAACCGCGCCTGTCCTCATAAAAGGGGCAAAACATGTTATTTATGATAACCCACTTCCCCAGGTATTAATGCTTACTGCTATTGTAGTAGGAATTAGCACTACTGCTGTGGCTCTGACCTTTGTCATGCTTATATACCGTGAATACGGAACCATAGAGGAAGATCAAATACTGGAGTTGAACAAGCATAATGATTAAACATTTGCCCGCTCTGTTGATAGTGATACCTCTGCTAGCTGCGATTATTACACCTATCATTGGTCGCATACACTGGGTATTAAGTTGGTATACGGTAACAATAACAACGTTCATAAGTTTTGTTATCTCTCTTTCCCTGTTACAAACTGTTTTGCTGCAGGGGGATATCAGCTATTGGATGGGTGGCTGGCAACCACCCTGGGGTATTGAGTACGCAATTGACAATTTAAATGTTTTTGTGATGATTATTGTTTCCTTTATGGCTTTTGCCGGGGCTATATACTCTAAAAACAGTATTAACGACGAAATTGACGAAGCTAGAAAACCCTTTTTCTATAGTGTTTATCTGTTGTTTGTAACTGGTCTTATGGGTATGGTTGTTACTGGAGATATCTTTAACATCTATGTCTTTTTGGAAATAACGGCACTTGCCGGTTATGCCCTGATAGCTATAGGCAAAAAGCGCCAAGCCCTGCTAGGTGCGTACAATTACCTAGTAATGGGCACTATCGGTGCTACATTTTTCCTGCTAGGCATCGGCTACCTGTATTTAATGACAGGTACACTGAATATTGCTGACATGGCAGCTAGGCTGCCTGAATTTTACCAGACCAAAGCGATTTTCACCGCCTTCACGTTTCTCGTGATAGGGCTTTGTATCAAGTTGGCTTTGTTTCCGATGCACTTTTGGATGCCTAATGTGTATACCCATGCTCCTTCTGCAGTTAGTGCTGTTATGGCGGCAACTGGCGCCAAGGTAGCAGCCTATGCCATAATTCGCGTCATGTTTACGGTATTTGAACCAGAGTTTTATACTCTCGCGCCCTTTAACATTCAGCCTATTCTACTGATCCTTGCGGTGGCGGCTATCCTGGCTGGGTCTATTATGGCTTTAGCGCAAACCGATATCAAGAAGATGTTAGCCTATTCGAGTGTTGGGCAAGTTGGTTATATCGTGCTGGGCATTTCATTAATGAGTGTCAACGGTATGATTGGATCCTTGATACATTTGTTAAACCATGCCATGATGAAGGGGGCTTTATTCTTTGTCGTGGGAGCCGTGGTATATAGAACAGGCCTCACCAGCATAGAAAACTTCCGGGGTTTGGGTAAGAAAATGCCCTTAAGCATGGCTGCCTTTACTATTGCTGCACTTTCCATGACTGGCGTTCCTCTGACGGTTGGTTTTGTTAGCAAATGGTACCTTGCTGTTGCTTCAATCGAGATTGGGATGTGGTGGCTTGTTCCAGTAATTCTATTAAGCTCTCTTTTAACTGCGATTTATTTTTGGAGAATTATAGATGCCGTATGGTTTAAGCCTGCCCTGGGAGAAGAAAGTCATGGGCACGAACATGATGATCACCAGAAGCCCAAGTCTAACGATGCGCCCGCATCTATGCTGATTCCTACACTTACAGTTGCTATGCTGTGCCTAGTTTTCGGTGTCTTTGCCTATGCACCAGTATCTTTGGCAGAAAAAGCGGCCGTGATTCTTTTGAAATAAGAGGTGATGAACTTGGAAATAATTGAATCAGCAAGGCCGGTATATGCAATTCTGGTTTCACTGCTGGCAGTAGTATTTATAGGTATTTCTGGCAAATACCCAAACCTAAGAGAAATGTGGACAATGTTAGCCGCTGTACTAAAATTCGGCCTGGTGGTTTCAATGCTGCCGACAATTCTTGCAGGTAAGGTTATTGAGTATCATGTGACAACAGTTCTGCCAGGACTTGACATTGCTTTCAGAGTGGATTCACTTGGCATGACCCTTGCTTTAACAGCGTCATTTTTGTGGATTATAACATCTGTTTATGCAATAGGCTATATGCGCTCATTGGATGAACATGCCCAGACCAGGTTTTTTATGTGTTTTGCTCTAGCTCTGTCTGCAGTTATGGGCGCCGCTTTTTCAGCAAACGTATTTACCCTGTTTGTCTTCTACGAGATTATTACTGTAACGACCTTTGGCCTGGTTGCCCATGAAGAAACATCTGAAGCCATTAAAGGAGCAAGGAGATACCTTACCTACTTAATGGGTACCTCGATTTTCTTCTTCCTTCCAGCCATGTTTTTAACCTACAATTACGCAGGAACTCTAGATTTTGCCAGTCAGGGAATTTTGGCGGGCAAAGCCTCTTATACAATAATCAGTATAATTTTTGTTCTCTATATTGCGGGCATAGCAAAGGCAGGTATGATGCCCTTTCATGCCTGGTTACCATCTGCTATGGTTGCACCCACTCCTGTGAGTGCCCTACTGCACGCTGTTGCAGTAGTAAAGGTCGGTGTTTTCACGGTTGTTAGGATTTTGCTTTTTGTGTTTGGTATCGACTTGCTAAGTGAAATTGGGCTCGGAACCTATTTAGCTTATTTTGCCTCTTTCACTATCATTACGGCCTCTATTCTGGCCTTGAAACAGGATAATTTAAAACTTCGGTTAGCCTATTCCACAGTGAGTCAGCTTTCCTATATTGTTCTGGCGGTTGCTCTATTGACACCAAGTGGCATTACTAGCAGTATTATTCACATTACTATTCATGCCTTTGGTAAGATTACACTCTTCTTTGTAGCTGGTGCGATTTTTGTGGCTACAGGAAAGAAATATATCAGCCAGATGGACGGGATCGGTAGGAGGATGCCCTTCACCATGGCTGCCTTTACCGTAGGAGCTTTTTCGATGATTGCTATACCGCCCTTTGGAGGGTTTGTCAGTAAGTGGTACTTGATTTTGGGAACTGTGGAAGCTCACATGTTGCCAATTATGGTGGTACTTGTGGCAAGTACACTATTAAATGCTGCTTACTTTTTGCCGATTATTTACTCGGCGTTTTTTAAAGAGCTGCCGACTGATGAAGTGGAGGGTTTACGGGAAGCTCCTCCAATGGTTGTTGTTCCCCTGGTTATCACGGCCCTTGGGACACTAACTCTCTTTTTCTGGCCTTCGCTGCTGCTTGATCTTGCCAGAATGGTAGTGTCTCTCGTAATGTAAATAACAGAACGATACGTACCCAAAATGGGAAGACAGGGGGGTAACTGGAACGAATATGAATAAGATCATAGAGTACTTTGAAAGACCTAATGTAGGTACAGCAGTTCGTTATTTGTTTTATGCAAGCTTGGTATTGCTCCTGATTTTAGAATTCTTGGTTGAAAAGCATCCTTATTTCCCTTGGGCTGGCTTTCCCGCCTTTAACGCAGTCTACGGATTTTTATCTTGTGCTATAATCATTGCCGTCTCCAAGCTTTTAGGTAAGTTTTGGCTGCAAAAAGGAGAGGACTATTATGACTAGCTTTCTACCGCCTGCCTTTATTTTTATTGCAGGGGCGGCCCTTATTCCTTTTCTTAGAGGAAGACTCAAGCAGGTTTATATGATTCTGCTTCCAGCGCTAGCCTTTTTGAATCTGCTTAATATGCCAGAAGGTAGTAGTTGGGTACTCAATTTATGGGATTATCAACTGATATTTGCTCGTGTTGATAAATTGAGTATGGTTTTTGCTTATATCTTTGTAATCATGGCTTTTGCTGGAGCCATATATGCAGCTCATGAAGAAGACAATTTGCAGTTGACAGCCGCCTTTTTGTATGCCGGTAGTTCACTGGGAGTTGTGTTTGCTGGTGATTTGCTATCCCTATTTATCTTCTGGGAGATTATGGCCTTAGCTTCAACTTGCTTAGTTTTTGCTAGAAGGACCCAGGCCTCCATCAAAGCAGCTTTTAGGTACATCATGGTGCACCTTTTCGGCGGGTTAATGCTCATGATTGGTATTTTGATGCATGTTGCCGAAACTGGATCCCTAGAGTTTAATCTGATTGGGTTGAGCGGGTTAGCCTCAGGGTTTATCCTGCTGGGCTTTGCTGTGAACGCCGCAATATTTCCTCTCTCGGCTTGGCTTCCAGATGCTTATCCCGAGAGTACCGTAGTGGGGACTGTATTTTTAAGCGCCTTTACTACTAAAACCGCTGTTTACACTCTAGCTAGGGGCTTTGCTGGTACCGAGATATTGATGTGGCTCGGAATTACGATGATTATTTACGGTATTGTCTTTGCTATCCTCGAAAACG
Organism: Desulfosporosinus sp.; assembly: GCF_014237355.1. Classification (NCBI taxonomy): domain Bacteria; kingdom Bacillati; phylum Bacillota; class Clostridia; order Eubacteriales; family Desulfitobacteriaceae; genus Desulfosporosinus; species Desulfosporosinus sp. The sequence goes on along the minus strand of NZ_JABZFS010000077.1, from coordinate 52,755 downwards.
ATATGCGACGGGTATTGTCCTACAGTGTTATTAACCAGGTGGGCTTTATGGTAGTTGGTATAGGGATTGGTACTGAATTGGCCATTAACGGGGCTGCATCTCACGCCTTTGCCCATATCTTATATAAAGCCTTGCTGATGATGTCCGCCGGTGCCGTGTTGTATTTAACCGGCCGCACTAAAACTAGCGAACTGGGCGGGTTATATAAGACTATGCCTTGGACCCTGGTCTTTTGCTTAGTCGGCGCTGCATCTATTTCAGGCTTCCCGCTAACGGGAGGTTTTACGACAAAATCTATGATTGCCTCAGCAGCAGGATATGAACAAATTACCATTATATGGATGTTGCTTACAGTGGCTTCAGCAGGTGTGTTCTTGCACGCGGGTATTAAGTTCCCCTACTTTGTGTTCTTTGCTAAAGATTCAGGCCTTAGGCCTAATGAAAAGAAACTTCCGCGAAACATGCTGGTAGCTATGGGCTTCCTCGCTTTCATGTGTATCCTGGTTGGAGTATATCCCCAAATGTTATACCGTCTACTACCTTACCCGGTAAGTTATGTACCCTATACTGGTGATCACGTTGTTGGCCAGCTCCAACTCCTGATGTTCTCGGCTTTGGCCTTCTTTATGCTTCTGAAATACCTCAAGAGAACCGAAACCCTTACCATGGATACTGACTGGATATACAGAAGAGGGGCGCATATTCTTGTTTCGTTTCTTTCTGTTCCGGTGGCATGGACCTATAACAAACTTGGGTATGTTTTACTGGAGAAGATCCCAAATGTTGCAATTTGGTTTAGCAAAAACCCTTTGGGGGCAATGAAAATAGGGGCATCGAATGTAGTTGTATCTATGGCTGGCGATAAGGAAGCCAAAAAAGCCTTGCAAAAAGTGAAATCTGCCTATCCCGGCACTCTCAAGGAGTGGTCCATTAGTACAGCTGTAAGTATTGCCCTTGTTATATTTGTTGTGTGTATGATACTCTTCTTTTCGTAATATACTCAACTACGCGACCATTCCTTACATGATACCAAAAGCTAATAAGAGCACAGGTCATTTATAATGCCTGTGCTTTTTTGTATTAACAAATAAGAACCAACTGGAAAATATATTAAATAAGAAATTTGGATAAAAGGTCAATGCAAATCAGATACTATGTATTGAAATGAGTATAACTTCTCATTTACGCAATAAAAGGGAGGATTGATTATAATTGTTTAAACATATTAAAGATATGGAATATACGGTGCATGTCGATCAACCGGATCCCCGATTTGCCGTTCTCTTACTTGAACAATTTGGTGGTGGTAATGGTGAGCTTAAAGCAGCACTACAATATTTTTCACAGAGTTTAGGATGTAATGATCCAAAGATTAGGGATTTGTTGCAGGATATCGCTGCCGAAGAATTAAGCCATTTAGAAATGGTCGGTGAATGTCTGGGTATGCTGATTGGGCCCGTCGATAGCATTCCCAAAGATTTCGATGCTAATCATATGGCCTTGCTCGGAGGTGGACCACTTCTGATTAACTCCGGTGGGGTACCTTGGACAGCCGCGTACATTAATTCAACAGGAGATCTATACACGGATCTTACATCGAATGCGGGGGCAGAACTTCGGGCGAAGCTTATTTATGAGCGACTTCTCCAACAAACGGATGATGCTGGAGTTAAAGACATGATTCGTTTCCTACTGAGTCGTGAGGAATCACATAACTTCTCCTTTATGCAAGCGATTAGTACAATCCAAGGCAGTGGAGTAAAGAAAGATTTCCGTGATTCGGATTTCTCCAAGAAATACATGAATATGTCAACAGGTACGGGGGATAGCAGAGGTCCTTGGAACCAAGGAAATGAAATTTCTTACGAAGAAAATCCTAACGAAAAATATGGTGGCCCAGCTCAGTATGGCAAAGATCCTCAACCAGCAGGAGGTAGAGAAGTTCAACCAGGGTATAATGATCATACAAGAAACAATCCACAATATTCTCAGCCTAAACCTACTCAACCAACCCCTGGTTCGGCTCCTAACCAACACTAAGTAATAGCAAAAAGTTTATATATAGAGATAGAGGATAATGTGTTAATAAAACCACATCAGCCTCTATCTTTTTGCAGGGGTTTAACAAGATATTTGATTAGCATTGGCATAAAGGTCAAGAAGGAATCTAATCGTTATGGCTGTGCAGATGCTTGGTGTGTCTATGGGTATGATTATGGTCATAACGGGTGTGATTATCTTCAAGTGGAGTATGGTCGTGATCATGGTTGTGGTTATGGTCGTGATCGTGATCATGGTTATGAGGAAGCCCGAGGACGTGGGCCATTGTATGTTTACTCTCGGGAAGTGAGTCTAACCAGCCATTATTAGCATCCACCTTGCTGTCGAGGAAATGCATATAGGGCTTGATGTCAAGTAGGGGAGTCCCATTATAGGCATCAATTCCTGAAATAATAAGTTCATTGCCTTGTATTGCTTTAATCTGAACAATACTTAGACCAATGGGATTGGGTCTTTTTGGAGAACGGCTGGCAAAGAGTCCGATTTCAGTTTCAGGAGCCCAGGGAGATCTTGTAAGAAGCTCTATCGGCTGTGTAACGTCATTTAAATGATAGAGTACATAAATATAGCTGAAGGTGTCTAGTGTTTCTAGGGCACTAGCATACTCGGGATTTAATGTGATCCAGAAATCACCAGGTGCATTAGGTATCGGCTGATGAGGAGTATTTAAGTCAAAATAGGGCGTGTGGATTGTTCCGATTGATTGAAACGTAATGGACATATAATAGCCCCTTTCGTACAGTTACTAATCAATTTTTTCCAATACAATACGGTGGTTCAGAAGAGTCATGTCTTTGATCTTAGCTTGAATAAATTTTTGCATTCCAAAAATATCAATGAGCTTTAGGCCGTTTTCATAAGGCTCAATGATATCAACTGACTCCATGAACATTTCTTCAGTTTCTCCATCTCGTAGATAGGCATTTGCTTCACACATATAATTGCTCCTTCTTTTTTTGTACTAGACAATTTGTCGTTACATACTTTCTAAAGGTCCCGTCGGGTCGTGGCTACAGGGACACCTGGCCATTCATGGCAGGCGGTCCCTTCTGGCGTTCCTTCCGTGGCTCAGGGACACTTGGCCCTGTAGCCACGGAAGGCGCCGGAGGATTGGTGCTAGCTGAATCTTTTTGAAGACTAAAAAAGACCATAGAGATACCCTTAATTATTGGGTAGACCTCCATGGTCTTTTTTGTGCACTATTATTATAGGAAAATCTAATTAATAACTTATTCGACAGTCAAAAATAATTTCCTGCTAATTCAAAAAAACATTCGCAATATTATGTCTAGTAGGATGGATTTTTACACATCTTCACCATCAGTGGATGGCTCTTTAAAGTTTTTACAATCATGGCAATAACCATAGATCTCAAGTTTATGTCCCGTAATATCAAAGTCTATTTTTCGTTTAAGCATTTGCTGTAATTCGCCAATGGGACAATCTTCGATGGATATCAACTTGTGGCAGCCTACGCATAAAAGATGGTGTTTATGCTCGTGGTGGTTCAATTCATAAAGAGCTTTACCATCATCTACTCGATTCGATTTAATGACTAAGTTCTTAGAGGTAAAGGTATCAAGAGTCCTATATACAGTAGACATATCTATTGAAGCGGTCTTATCTTTTAAGGATATAAATAATTGTTCTGCCGTTTTTGGTGAGTCAGACTCTTCGAGGATTTCGAGGATAGCGGTCCTGTGCTTGGTGTTTTTTATACCTTCTCTTTTAAGCAGTTCTCTATAGTTTGAATATTGTTCCAAAAAGATCATTCCTTAATCCTTAATATCCTATTACTATGTTCATTTTAAACCATTTTAATATTTTAGCAAATATTTAGCCCATATATTTGTCGAGCATTCCCTAATATAGATTTCTTAAGTAGGATATTTCCAATGTTTGAGCGATTAAGAAGTTAAATAATGGTTTACAATTAGTAATAATAGAGTATAATTTACATAAGATGCAAATGCAAGGCAGTTGCAATTAGAAAAAAGGGGATAGTTCTATGCGTTCAAATTTAATAAAAATCCTTTGTCTTATGATATTTAGTTTGTTGATGTTAACTGGGTGCGGAGCAAACAATGAGTCTAAGGCTACTGTTAGTCAAACCGCAGATTCCAAGACTGAACGGGCCGTAAAGATAGCCACTTCATTTTACCCGATGTATATTTTCACCTTAAATATTGCAAAAGATATCCCTAACGTTAATGTTGTAAGTTTGACAAAGCCAACGACGGGATGCCTGCATGACTATGCGCCTACGCCTGATGATATGAAAAACTTGGAGGGCGCACAAATCCTGGTCATTAATGGAGCAGGAATGGAATCGTTTATGGATAAAGTTACTAGTCAAATGCCTGATCTAAAAATCATCGAGTCCAGCAAAGGAATAACGTTAATTCCTGGAGAAGGGGATGAAGGAGATAACCCCCATGTTTGGTTAAGTATAACGGACGCCATTACTCAAGTACAGACAATTGGAGATCAGCTCGCTGCCCTCGATCCAGATAACTCCAAAAAATATCGAGAAAATACCCAAACCTATATTAAAAAACTCGAGGTCTTAAGGACGAAAATGCATCAAACTTTAGATGACATACAACAGCGTAACGTTGTTACTTTCCATGAGGCCTTCCCTTATTTTGCAAAGGAATTTAACTTGAACATTGCAGGAGTTATTGAACGTGAACCGGGTTCTGCACCCAATGCTAAAGAATTAGGTGAAACTATTGAGAAGATTAAGAACCTGAAAATCACTGCGCTCTTTGCTGAACCTCAATATCCTGTTAAAGCAGCAGATACTATTGCCAACGAGACGGGGGCAATAGTGTATACCCTTGATCCAATCGTAACGGGGCCGATGGAGGCTGACGCGTATATTAATCTCATGGAAAGCAATCTCCTAACTTTACAAGAGGCATTAAAATGAAAAAACATCATAAATGCGCTAATACTAAATGTAAAACCTGCGAATGCGGTTTATGTTGTACAAAAATCAATAACTTCGGGGTTAAACGTAGTGGTATAGATATATTAAGGAATGTCAATCTCCACATCCACTGTGGAGATTTGACCGCGATTATCGGACCTAATGGAGCGGGGAAAAGTACGCTTCTTAAGGCTATTTTGGGAGAAGTTTCCCATACGGGTGAACTCCAATTTCTTGATGCCCAGAAAAATGGGACAAGAAGACCCTCCATTGGATATGTTCCCCAAAAGCTCGATTTGGATTCCAGCTCCCCTACGACTGTCCTGGATTTATTTGCTGCAGCACATACTAATATTCCAATTTGGTTTACATACCCTAAAAAGATGCGCGAACGTGTCCGTGAAAGCTTAGCAAGGACTCGAGGGGAGCATCTAATCAATAAACGGCTAGGAGAATTATCTGGTGGCGAGTTACAGAGAGTATTATTAGCACTTGCCCTAGATCCAATTCCACATCTGTTGTTACTGGATGAACCCGTATCGGGTATTGATCAGAAAGGTTTGGAATTATTCTATGAAACAGTTTCGACTCTTCGAGATAATTATGATTTGTCAATTATTCTGGTTTCACATGATCTCAGTTTGGTTGCGGAGTATGCAGATCGCATAGCTTTTGTTAATAATAAAACGATTGAATGTTGTGGGACTCCGCAAGAAGTCTTTACCAATACCCAAGTGATTCAAGCATTCGGTTTAGATTGGTCTAATCGTTTTCAGAGGGATGAAAAGGATAGGGTGGATAATGCACTTATGGTATAGCTTAGTGGATAGTTTGCTTCCTTTCGGATGGTTACAGCACGGCTTTATGAAGAATGCCCTGTTGGGCGTTTTACTGGTAACCCCAATTTTCGGTTTGCTGGGCACCATGATCGTAAATAACAAAATGGCCTTCTTTTCGGACTCATTAGGTCATTCCGCTCTAACAGGGATCGCAATTGGGGTTATATTGGGTATCAAAAATCCTGTTTGGTCGATACTATTCTTCGCGGTGTTGATTACCATCGCCATTTTGGTGGTGAAAGAGGCCAATACAGCCTCGACAGATACGATCATTGGGGTATTTTCTTCGACGGCAGTTGCGCTAGGCCTTGTCATACTCTCACGAAATGGTGGTTTCAACAAATATTCAGGGTATCTTATTGGAGATTTGTTAAGTATCAGTCCAACGGATTTGTTGACACTGGGAATTGTCTTTGTAATGGTTATCCTTTTATGGGTTATTATTTTTAATAAGCTTCTTCTATCAAGTATGAATCCATCATTAGCTCGAAGTAGAGGGATTAGGGTTAGGGGATACGAGTATCTATTTACAATAATGATGGCAGTTATCGTAACAATTTCTATACAATGGGTAGGGATATTGATTATCAGTTCGCTGCTGATTATACCTGCAGCTGCTTCGCGTAATATTGCTAAAAATATGAGGCAATATCACGTTTACTCTGTTATGATAGCCCTTATCTCGGGACTATCGGGCTTAATCATATCATATTTTTGGGGAACAGCTACCGGGGCAACGATTGTGCTAGTCACATCTGCATTTTTTGCACTTACGTTTATCATGAAATTAAGACTCTGATAAGATAAGACTTTGATACGTTAACGATAGGTGTCTTATTAAAGCAACCATTGGGAATTTTTTAGATTGACAATATGTGAGATGCCAACAAGCTGAGTATTGACATAAAGATCATGTGGTTTGGTATATTTTACATAAAAAGTTAGAATGGTAAAACTTATTCTGTTTTATAAGAAAGGTGAAAATAGTGTCAAACGATTCAATTGTGTTAACTTCTGCTTTAGAGGATTACCTAGAAGTAATCCTGGAGTTAGGTGAAACCGAAAAAGAAATTAGGGTAACTGATGTTGCAGAAAAGTTGAATATTGCTAAATCGACTGTTACTATAACACTTAATAAATTGAAGAATTTAGGGTTGGTTACTCAGGAGAGCTATGGGCCTATTATATTGACTCGTATGGGTGAGGTATATGCTGTAGACGTAAAAAAACGTCACCGAGTACTGAGGAAATTCTTAGTAGAAATACTTGGGGTTGATTATCAGACGGCCGAGAAAGACGCATGTTTAATGGAACATGTCATAAGTCCAGTTACCATTAAAAAGATGGAAGAATCTATTGTTAAGAATCATGAGGAAATTGCCAAAAAGTGACTCGAAAAATTGCTCAACTTCGATGTTAAATCTTATTGACATTCATTATCAATTAAGCTAAAATTAGAGTAAGTCAAGGAAGTGGTATTGATGTTTGAAACAGGGGGTAATTTGCAAAGAATAACTGATAATGATTATTATAATCGGACAGGTTTCTTATTTGGACATAAGCTAATTCCAGTTTTATTGAGCATCAGAAACAATTCGTAATATAACATAAGGAGGTCAAACATGATGGCATTATCAAAAGCGATGTTAAATACGACTTATACTGTGAATTGTGTTAATACGGATTATGAAGATATTCGTGAATTTCTATTTACCCTTGGTTGTTATCCTGGGGAAAAAATAACTATCATATCAAAATTGGCCTCTAACTATATAATTAACATCAAAGATGCAAGGTACAGTATAGACGAAGATTTAGCAGATGCAATTATGGTATAAACTATCTAATCAAGTTAGGACTCCTACTTCAAAAACTGGGAGTGGGAGTTCATAAAAACCATGTCTACTGGAACTACTACAAGAGAAACATTAATCAAAAAGTTAGATCGAGCTAACTTTTTACAAGGAGGAACATATGAAAATTGCTTTAGCTGGAAACCCCAATAGTGGAAAAACAACATTGTTTAATGCTATTACGGGTAAAATCGAGCATGTTGGAAATTGGTCTGGGGTTACCGTGGAGAAAAAGGAAGGGGATGTTAAGCAGAGCCTTAACCCAAAGAATGAAGACTTGGTTGTGGTGGACTTACCCGGCGCATACTCCATGTCGCCATACACGAGTGAAGAGTCGATAACCAGAGACTTTGTGCAAAACGAAAACCCTGATGTCATCATTAATATAGTCGACTCAACAAATTTAAGCAGAAGTTTGTTCTTTACTACACAATTACTGGAGCTGGGTATACCCGTTATTATTGCCCTAAATAAGAGTGATTTGATAGATAAAAAGGGAAACACTATTGATGTTCCGGCATTGAGTGATGCACTTAAGTGCCCTGTTATTCTGACTTCAGCGACTAAATCATCAGATAACGGTATGCCTAAGCTTATAGATGCTGTAATAACCCTTGGCAAGTCAAACAAAAAACAAATTCCTCCGAATATTAATGGTGTAAAAAAAGCCTCGACCAAGGAAGAATTTGAAAAAGCGGATAAAAAACGATATGCCTTTGTAAATAATGTAGTTACGGAAGTCGAGAGAAGAAAGGTAAGTTCGGAAAAGCAAACCCTACAAGACCAGGTTGATAGGGTAATTGCTCACAAATGGCTGGGGATTCCGATTTTTGCAGCAATAATTTGGCTGGTGTTTTCGATCTCTCAGTCATGGGTTGGACCACTGCTGGCAGATACTTTTGTTGGATGGATCGACATGTTGTACGAAGGTATAGCCTCTCTGCTCGGCGAAGACGTAAACCCCGTAGTTGCTGCTTTGCTTCTTGATGGTATCATTGGCGGTGTTGGTGCTGTGGTTGGATTTTTACCACTGATTATGGTGTTGTTTTTCTGCTTAGCACTATTGGAGGATAGTGGATACATGGCAAGGGTAGCGATCGTTTTAGATAGATTCTTTAAAAAAGTTGGATTATCCGGTAGATCGATCATACCTATGATTATTGGTACCGGTTGTGGTATCCCTGGAGTTATGGCGACAAGAACCATCAAAAACGAACGACAGAGGCGCACCACAGCGATGTTAACCCCATTTATGCCTTGCGGCGCTAAACTCCCAATCATAGCACTTTTTGCCGGTGTATTTTTTGGGGATAACAGCTGGGTTGGAACCTCAATGTACTTCCTGGGAATTATTGTTATAATTATAAGCGCGTTAATCATCAGAAAAATTACTGGGGATTATTCTAAGTCCTACTTCATTATGGAACTTCCAGAATATAGATTACCAAGTCTGAAGAGAGCAGCAATATCTGTGTTAATGAGAGCAAAAGCCTTCATTATCAAAGCAGGGACAATTATTCTAGTCTGCAACGCTGTAGTTCAAATCTTACAATCATTTAACTGGCAATTACAAGTTGTTGCGGAGAATGCGCCGGAGACAAGTATATTAGCCAGCATTGCTTCACCCTTAGCGGTATTATTTATCCCACTTGGCTTTGGGCTGTGGCAGTTTGCAGCAGCAGCAGTAACAGGATTTATTGCAAAGGAAAACGTAGTCGGAACCTTAGCTGTTTGCTTTAGTATAACGAATTTTATCGATGTTGAAGAATTAGCACTTGTTGGGGGAAGTACAGAAGTAAGCACGATCTTTGGAATTAGTGCAGTAGCCGGACTTGCTTATCTGGTATTCAACCTCTTTACCCCACCTTGCTTTGCGGCCATAGGTGCCATGAACTCTGAAATGGAATCCCGCAAGTGGCTTTTGGGTGCTGTAGGTTTTCAACTAGGTATGGGTTATACATTGGCTTTCTTTGTATACCAGATAGGTACTTTAATAACGACTGGAACAGTAGGCTCTGGATTTATTGGAGGACTAATCGCGGTAGCTCTTATAGCAGCTTATGTTGGTTACCTAATGAGAAAAGGCAGTAAAGGTAATGAAATATCTGCCGGAATGAGGTCGGTGAAGGTATGAGCATGGTAGATTTTATAGTCATTGGTGTAGTAGCTGGACTCGTTGCACTTGCTATATATAAAATAGTCAGGGATAAAAAAAGGGGTGTAAAGTGTTCCGGATGCGGCGGATGCAGTGGATGCCCCGATAAGAACCTGCAATAATAGCAAAAAACCTTCTCCAATACGAGGTATTTGGAGAAGGTTTTTTATAGTAACTGAACAAGATCATCATCAAAGACTTAAGAGTGTTGATCCCATCTCTTCGTTTTCACAAATAAATGTATTGACTAACTAGAACAAAATGTGTTATATATGTTTTATAGATATCTTTGTAGAATATTTAAAAAATTAAACTTGTAGGGCAAGGCTATGAAAGCGTTTGCAAAAACCATGGAGGTTTGAACCCAGTAGGGTCAACTTTGTGGTTTTTTGTTTTTTTGTGTAATAGAAAGGAAGGGGGAATAATGCATTAGATAAACCTTTAATAGAATTTATAAAAATCAACCGTTTGAATAAAAGTGAAAAATAAGATACGATATGGACTCAAAAAAGTTTGGAGGAATCCTTATGCATATGGCAGATGCTTTGATTTCACCTGTTGTAGGTGGAGCCATGTGGGTTGCTACTGCGGGTGTTGCGGCCTATTCGATTAAGAAAATTCAAACTGAGATGGATGAGAAGAAGGTTCCATTAATGGGAGTGATGGGAGCATTTATCTTTGCGTCCCAGATGATCAATTTTACGATACCAGGGACTGGCTCCAGCGGTCATATTGGAGGAGGCTTGATTCTTGCTATTTTACTTGGACCCTATGCAGGTTTCCTCACTATGGCATCAGTTCTCACGATCCAAGCTCTTTTTTTCGCAGATGGAGGTTTGCTTGCTTTAGGGAGTAATATCTTTAATATGGGCTTTTTCACCTGTTTCGTTGCCTATCCGTTAATTTATAAAGCCTTTATGGGAAAGGGGTATTCTAAGAAGAGGATTGTCTTTGCCTCGGTACTTACGGCGATGATCGGTCTTCAGATGGGGGCTTTCGGGGTTGTTTTACAGACGCTCTTTTCTGGTAAGACTGAGTTGCCTTTTGGGACATTTGTATTATTAATGCAACCCATTCATTTGGCGATTGGTGCTGTAGAAGGGCTTGTCACAGCCGCTGTAGTAACATATATTTGGAACTCACGGCCGGAAATTATTGAAAGGGCAGCCTCTGGAGAAGCTATTGGAAATGTCTCCATAAAGAAGGTTGTTGCAGGAATGGTTGTGATAGCAATGGTCACTGGGGCGGGGTTATCCTGGTTTGCCTCTTCCAACCCAGACGGCTTGGAATGGGCCATGATTAAGACCGCAGGAACAGCCGAATTGGAGGCAACAGGTACTCTACATCAGCAGTTGTCTGATCTGCAGACTAAAACATCCTTCTTACCCGATTATTCCTTTAAGGCATCTGAAAGTGAAATGGAACAAGTCGTTGGAGAAGGCGAAGAAGTATGGCCTGCTGTAAGTGGAGGGACGAGTACTGCTGGGTTAGTTGGCGGTGGAATGACGCTTGCTTTGGCTGTGCTTATGGGATTAGGTGTTTCTATGTTAAAGAAACGTAAAAATAGGTTTAGTGCATAACAATTCGTTGTTAGAATTTCTCTTCTTGAAATGTCTTGGAAACTACTAATAGTTTTAGTAATAATACAAAAATTTGATGGGATTGTTGTTATGTCAAACATCATGGATTCATTATATAACATGCGGCTTCTTGATGATCTGGCTCGACAGGATACTGTGATCCATAAACTACATCCACTTGTAAAATTATTAGCCACAGTTAGTTATTTAACTGTGGTTGTCTCCTTTGGTCGATATGATATTGGTGGAATACTGCCCTTAGTAATATATCCGGTGATGGTCTTTACCTTGGCAGAACTTCCTGTGAAACCAATAGTTTTAAGGATCTTACTTGTCTCACCCTTCATTATTGGAATAGGTATCTTGAATCCTTTTTTTGACAAGCAGATTTTTGTGCTGGGTGATCGGGAAATCTCAAGAGGTTGGGTTACCTTTTTATCGATATTGTTAAAAAGCGGATTAACTGTCACCGCAGCCTTACTGCTTATTGCGACCACTGGAATGGACCGGTTAGGATCCGCTTTAAGGATGCTTAAAATACCTCGTATCTTTGTGCTCCAATTGCTCTTAACCTACCGTTATATCTCTGTATTGATGGAGGAGGTAGCTCGGACGTTAAGGGCTTATTCTCTTAGAGCACCTAAACAAAAAGGTGTCCACCGAAGCGCATGGGGGTCACTGGCAGGACAACTATTACTCCGGACCTTTGATAGAGCCCAGCGAATATATGAAGCAATGTGTTTAAGAGGTTTTGCAGGGGAGTATAATACAGGGAGCTTTGGGAAACTCAGAATTGGGGATTGGGTTTATCTAGCAGTATGGTTTTTGTTCTTTATTACCGTAAGATTTTATAATATTCCAATGTTAATTGGGTCATTGATAACGGGAGTGATAAGATGAGTCACCATAAACTAGAGGTTAAGGATCTGCATTATAATTACCCGGATGGACACGAAGCGGTTAAAGGAATGTCCTTTTGCATCCATCATGGAGAGTCAGTAGGGATAATTGGAGCGAACGGAGCAGGAAAATCTACTTTACTAATGCTGCTAATGGGGGTTCTGTTTCCAAGCGAAGGAGAAGTCTCTGTAGGAGATGTTCATGTTACTAAAAAGACACTTCCAATGATCCGTCAAAGGTTAGGTATGGTTTTCCAAGATCCGGATGATCAGCTTTTCATGAATACTGTGTATGATGATGTAGCCTTTGGACCTCGTAATTATAAACTTGATGAAAACGAAGTCGAAAAGCGTGTCCTCCAGGCTTTAGAGTTGGTTGGAATCCTTCATCTGAAAGATCGGGCCCCTTTTAAGTTATCAGGTGGAGAAAAGCGAGCTGCCGCTATTGCCTCGGTACTTTCGATGCAGCCAGACATATTGGTGATGGATGAACCCACTGCCGCCCTTGATCCAAAATCCAGACGCAGAGTTATGGATCTCTTAGGGAGCTTTAAGCATACTAAAATTGTCACCAGTCATGATATAGACATGATTTACGGGATGTGTGATCGGACGATCGTTATCAAAAAAGGGGAAATTGCAGCGGATGGGGCTACATCTGAAATTCTAGTGAATGCAGAATTGATGGAAGCCTGTGGTCTTGAAGTACCATTGGCCTTGCAGAACTGTCCTGTCTGTGGCACCCAAAAATAAGGATATTTATTGAAGAATAGGTAAAATAAACAGGCTTGTTTAGTTGCTTAAGATTACATGTTTTTTATCCCAAAGGGGAATTTTAATATAAGAGTTTTACAATACAGTGGAGGTGCTTTGTAAATGCCAATGATTAACTTTGATGGGCCTGTCCTAACAATTGATCAAAAGAGAAGTCTTATCCATGGAATGAGTCAAGCTGCTTCCCAGGCTTTAGGAATTCCTATGGCTGCGTTCACGGTTACGTTAGATGAACATGAATATAGTAACATGGGCATTGGCGGGGAAGTACTAACAGAAACAGCTTACTGGGAGAAGTATAAAGAAAGAGATTAAACATAGTTTAAAGTTGATATCTTGCTTTTCGTTATTTTTTAAAGAGCGACCTTTCGGGGTCGCTTTTTATATTACAAATCCTATTGAATTGTGATAATATTATTATTAATAAGGAAAAATTAAAAACAGAGAGGGTGATCCAATGCCTACGAAAAGAGATGTGCAACGGGTATTAGAGAAACGGGATTGGATGCAACTGGGTGTTTGGGCAAAGGAAAAACAACATAGAAACGTCTATCGACAATTTATGACAAGAATATACGTTAAGGATGGGCTTGAATTCTGGCGTGCAGTAGAGGCCTTAGGGTTTATCGCTCGAAAAATTGAGCTTGAAGATGAGAATTTCGCCGTAAATCTCGTGCGCCGCTATTTTTGGATGCTTAACGATGAATCCGGGGGAACCGCTTGGAATGCTTCAGAGGCTATAGGGAGTCTATTAACTCATTGTCCCAAAACCTGTGGGCATTTCAATTGGATGCTTTCCGGGCTGTTGGTCGATGAAAGCTTAAGTGATGGTGCTTTGTGGGGACTAGCACAACTAGCCCAGAACGCTCCCCAATTAGTAGATCCTCTTGAAGAGAGGATCAGGCCTTTCCTAGAATCTGAGCAGCCATTTGCACGTGGTTTAGCGGCGCTAATCTATGCATTGATGCGGACTCCTGACAATGGGTTCCCTCTCTATAAAGAAGATGGTCCTAAGTGGAGCGTACCTGTCGACCTTGATCAGCGTTTAAAAAGTGATTCAAGTATAATCGAAATCTATCAATCTGGTGAACTTATCAAGTATTCTATTCAGGAACTATGGACAGCCCAACCCCTTACTTTTTGGACTGAGCTTGTTATGATCAAAGACTTAGAGGTTATGGTAACGGTAGCATCGACCACAGTGGGATTATGTTGGTTAGGACTTGGACAGTCGGTTGAGGAAGAGCAGTCCTTTCGAACCTGGACGTCCCGCCAATTTCCCGAACGTTTCTTAATGCGCAAGCGAGGACCAAATATTGAGTCTATTCAACAGCTACAGGAATATTTTACGGGGAAACGCCAGGACTTTACCATTCCTCTCCATCAACTTGGTACACCTTTTCAGCTTAAAGTATGGGAAGAGCTTTTGCGAATTCCCTACGGAGAGACACGCAGCTATAGTGATATTGCCGAAAAGGTGGGTAATCCTAAGGGGCAGAGAGCAGTGGGGATGGCTAATAATCGAAATCCCATCGGGGTTGTAGTGCCTTGCCATCGAGTGATTGGTAAGAGCGGAAGTTTGACAGGGTATGCCGGAGGGGTAGAGATTAAGCAAAGACTATTAGAGTTAGAAGCCTTACAAAAAAACTAGGGGAAAAGCGGTATTCAAATTGGAGGATAAAAAAATGTTGTATATCTGTGCTTAGGCATAGGGCAGGTATATGGATATTTAGGGCATATTCGTATAATCATATTGAGAAAGAATGAGAAAAAGACAAGGAGAAGGCAGGGATAGAGATGGAAACCAACACCCTATTTACAGGAGTTGAGCACATAGGAATTAAAGCCTTGGAAATGGAAAGGGCAATTCAGTTTTACATAGAGGTCCTTGGTTTTAAATTTTTACACCGAATTAAACCGGGAGAGGTAGAATTAGCCTTTCTGGAATTAGGGGGTACGATTATAGAACTGGTGGAAGTCGTCGATGGTCGCCAGTTCGAAGACGGGGTTGTCAATCACCTGGCGATCAGAGTACCGGATATTATTAAAGCCATTGAACACTTAAGAGACCATCAGGTAGAATTGACGACTTCTGAGCCCATGTCATTGGGGGAAGGTCGGTATAATTTCTTCTTCAGGGGTCCGAGCGGGGAAAAACTCGAGCTTTATCAGGCGTGACCTAGAAGTTCCGTATAGTAGTGCTGATCAAAGATAGCTGGCCCACCTCCGGTATGCCAGAAGACGATGGACTCAGGGAATTCTCGGTTTTTGTATTGCATTAAGTGTTTAACTGCGGCAACCCCTTTGGAAGTATAGACAGGATCAAATAGGATACCGTCTGTTCTAAAGCACTCTATGATGACCTTAGAAGACTCGGGAGTAGCGGAGCCATAACCCGACCCAATAAAATCAGTCGTAATTTCGAAGGGCGGGAGAGAACGAGGAATGTGTAAGAGTTCTAAAACCTCTGTAGCTAGTTGCTCAACTTGCCTATGCAGTTGATCCGAACTTTGGACCACATTTACTCCTAATAAGCGAAGGGGTTGAGGGAGAAGGGCGTTTGCGGCGACTAATCCGGCTAGAGTTCCTGCACTCCCAACTGAACAGACAAGTAAATTAGGAGTCCATCCTTGCTCTTCTGCCTGGGTAAGAAGTTCAAAGAAAGCTAGAAAATATCCAAGGGATCCTAGAGTATTGGACCCACCTAGAGGGATGGTATAGGGATAGTATCCTTTAGACCTTTTTTCAGAGGATATGCGTTTTACAGCCTGCTCAAGAGGTTCTTCACCACAGGCTATGATTTCTGCCCCGGCTAAGCGGTCTAAAATCAGGTTGCCACCCCATTCTGTGGGGGGAGTTCCTGGAATAACAAGCACGGATGGAAGCTTTAACATTGCAGAAACAACGGCTGTGAGTCGAGCGTGGTTCGACTGAGGCGCTCCCGAAGTGATTATGAGGTCCGCTTTCTGATTAAGTGCTTCAGCCATCAAAAATTCCAGTTTGCGTAGTTTGTTTCCCCCTAGGCCATAAAGGGTCAGGTCGTCTCGTTTCCAATATAGTGCATCTTCTCCCCATGAGAGGCGACTTTTTTGCAGGGGCGTAGGTCCACTCATTAAGGGGACGCGAGGGGGGAAGGGCAAGCTTTTCAGTAATGAACTATACATTATGACACCTCCTTAGATGGTCATTCTATCAGTTGTTGGAAAACTCCTTCTTCGAACTGGTCGGGAAGTGACTCAACCTTGCAATACCCACTCTATATGGTAATATTATCTCTGTAACTACAAAGAATGGATGCAAATTATGCAAAAGAAACGATATCATACATTTAATGAACACCTGCGTTACCGATTTGGAGAGAAAGTCTTTAAGGTCTCCTTAGATGCTGGATTTACTTGCCCGAATCGTGATGGAAGGTTGGGCTGGAGCGGGTGCGTCTATTGCAGCGAGCGGGGATCGGGGGACTTTGCCGGGGATCAGAGGTTATCCCTGCATGATCAATTTAATCAAGTAGCCGAACGGATGAAGAAAAAATGGCCTAGTGCTAAATATCTAGCTTATTTTCAAGCTTATACCAATACCTATGCCTCGGTACATAGGTTACGTGAGGTTTATGAAAAGGCATTGACTGAGGAGAACGTGATTGGGTTATCCATATCAACAAGGCCGGACTGCTTGCCTGAGGATGTGCTGGATTACCTAGAAGAACTAAATCAGCGGACCTATTTATGGGTAGAGCTAGGCTTGCAAAGTAAACATGATCGAACCATGGATTGGATCAAAAGAGGGCATAATTATTCTCAGTTCCTCGAGGGACTTGATCAATTACGGTCCAGAGGAATACGGGTTTGTGCTCATATAATTCTGGGGTTACCAGGCGAATCAAAAGCAGAGATGTTGGAAACAGCACAGGCAGTGGCCAGTCTACCGATTCAGGGAATTAAACTTCATTTGTTGCATGTGCTACGAGGAACCCCCTTAGCAAAAATGTATGAGCAGAAGCCTTTTGAACTCATGACGAAGGAAGACTATGTCTCCTTAGTCGTTGATATTCTGGAAATCCTACCACCAGAGATGGTGATTCATCGGTTGACAGGAGATGGTCCTCCAGAGGATCTTATTGGGCCCCTTTGGAGCAGAAAAAAGTGGGAGGTCCTTAATGCCATTGATGCAGAGTTAGAACGACGGGACACATGGCAAGGAAAATGGGCAAAAAAATAGCGATCCTAAGGATCGCTAAATAGAGAAGGAGAAGAAGTCATGGCCTAAGGATAGGCCGTGGAGACATTGTTTGAGACATGGGTATACTATAATAGTCGTTTTTAGTGTTAGGTTGGGTCGGCAGAGGTTTGAAGCCCGGTGCTAAATTCAAGTAACGCTTGATATCTGAATTTGTTTGAATAATCCGTTGTGCAATTTGGTCATTATTAAGACGTTCCTTCATATCGCACTCTCCTCCTAGATAACGTTTGAATCATCCTGATTTACGGTGTTTCGTACTGGACAAGCTTTCCTTCCCAAGTACGCAAAACTGCTTTGTTTTCATTAAGGTCCATAAGGTATTGGGGTAATATGGGTGTCTTGCCTCCGCCCTTAGGGGCATTAATAATATAGGTTGGCACAGCAAGTCCAGAAGTATACCCTCGCAATTGATCCATTACGGCAAGTCCATCTTGAATGCGAGGAACAAAATGACGTGTACCCTTAACATTTTTAGCATGAAATATATAGTAAGGACGAACCCTGATTTTAAGGAGCTCCTGATTAAGCTTCTTCATAACCTCTGGTTGATGATTTATTCCTTTGAGTAAAACTGCTTGATTCCCTAAAACCACTCCGGCTGAAATTAGTCTGTCAGCCGCTTTTTTGGCGTCTTCAGTGACTTCTTTGGGGTGATTGAATTGTGTATTAATATAGAGCGGCGGATATTTTGCAAGTATTGAGCATAATTCATCCGTAATGCGCATTGGCAGAGTTACGGGGGCCCTTGTCCCAAGCCGTTTGATTTCAACGTGAGGAATAGCGTGGAGTTCTCCAAGCAGCCAATCTAGGGTTAGATCACTTAGCAGTAAGGCATCTCCTCCGGTTACTAAGACGTCTCGAATCTCAGGGTTTGCTCGAATATAATCGAGTGCAGCCTTAAGCTGAGTTCGTGGTGTATGGGTATCGGTTTCTCCGATATTACGCCTGCGCTGGCAGTGTCGGCAGTACATAGCACACATATTAGTGACGTTGATAATTAAGCGGTCAGGGTATCGCCTTGTAATGCCAGGAGCAGGAGACGTGATACCTTCTCCCATAGGGTCTTCTTCTCCAAAGTCTTCGTCAAGTTCAGCTATAGTAGGCAATCCTTGCAGTCGTATTGGATCCAAGGAATCCGTATCACTCATCAAACTTAAATAATAAGGGGATACGGCCCAACGAAATGTTTTACCAACACGTTCAATTTCTTCACATTGATCTGAGGTTAAGCCAGGAAGCAGAGCAATCAAGGCATCGGGGTCTGTAATTCTATTGGCCATTTGCCAGTGCCAATTTTCCCAGTCTTCAAGTGTTGCACCAAAGTAGCTTAGTATATTTGCACGACGGGATTCGTAGACTTTCGAAAGGGATAGCCCGGTTGGAATGGTTCTGGAATTATTTATATAAGGTGTAACCATTTGTTTAAGCTCAACTGCTCGCTTTAGTGCGAATTGTCGAAAGGTATTCGAACGTTCTTGAAGTTCGACAGCCATATATATCCCTCCTTAATTGTTTCCAAAGTAAATTTGCTCCATTATGCTTGCTTTTTTGTAGTTAGTAGGAGTGGTCAAGTAGTTTTTGAAAACAAAAAAGAACCAATCTAAAGTGTCGGTTCCCAAAGAAAAACGTAAAACATCACGCTTCCGTGTTTCAACGCTTACGAGGTTAGCTGTCGGGTTAGAGCTGAAACTGCTCTTCGCCATCTGGCGATTCACCCCTAAAAGTGGTTCCCCCGTTTTCCTTTTGGAAATTCAGCTAGCATAAGGATTTTATTTTTACTAACAACCTTATACTAACATAAGAGTTGTTACCTGTCAAGAGCATGATGTCACTTAGATTTGGCTATGTTATAATAGTATGGAATTCTCGATATAGATAAGGGGTTGGATTGGTTGGAAAAGGCTCGGTATCAGGAAATTGCTCTTGATATAGCTCACGCCATCATGATGGGAGAATATCATGAGGGGGTTAAAATTCATGGTCGTTCGACGTTAGCGGGGCGGTATAACGTATCTCCAGAAACTATTCGCCGGGCTATTGCAGTTTTGCAAAATGTCGGTGTGGTTATGGTAAGCCAAGGCATAGGTATAACTGTAACGTCAAAAGCCATGGCAGAAAAGTTTGTTAAGTCCTTTGATCAAAAAGGAGAAATTCAAGTCTTTGTTGAAGATCTTAAAAAGCTTATGGATCAAAGGCGCGAAACGGATCTAAAGATTGAAAGTCATCTTAACAAGTTTCTAGGTTACACTGATAGGTTAATGTCTCGTTGGTTGGATGTCGGCGAAATTGAAATAGGGAAGACCTCTCCCGCTATTGGCAAAACGTTGCGGGAATTAAAGGTTCGAGAGCGTACTGGGGCAACGATTGTTGCAGTGGTAAGAGATGGGTTAGAACAGTTTTCACCGGACGCTAGTCTTGTCCTTCGTGGGGAAGATGTCTTACTAGTAGCAGGCTCTGCAGAGGGGCAACAGAAATTAAGGTCTATTCTTTTGGTGGGGTAAGCAAAATGCATCCAGGGATTGATATTATTGAGATACAACGAGTGGAACAGGCCTTTAGACGCCAACCTAGACTATCTGAGCGTCTTTTCACTGCGCGAGAGCTAGAGGCTTTGGCCGGAAAAAGTATTCAAAGTTATGCAGCCCGTTTCGCCGGTAAAGAAGCGATTCTGAAAACATTGGGGGCAGGTTTACGTGGGGTATCCTGGCACGATATAGAAATTTTGAGTGATCTTAGTGGAGAGCCGTTAGTTTATCTCAGCTCGATTGCTATGGATCGGGTTCGTGCTAGGGGTGGATCCCTAGTCCGAGTAAGTTTATCCCACAATCGAACCCAGGCCATGGCGTTTGCAATTCTGTCTTAAACTATTGAACTGAGGTGGAGAAAGTGCGTGTGGTCAATGCAGAACAGATGCGGCAAATTGAAGAAAAAGCCATTCATCATTATGGTATTCCAAGTTTGCTCCTTATGGAAAATGCAGCCTGGGCAGTCGTCGAAGAAATACGGCGTTGTCTCCCTAAAATAGGAAAAGAAGGATTAAGTGGTAGGAAGGCAGTTGTTCTAGTCGGGAAGGGAAATAACGGCGGAGATGGGTTGGCTGTTGCTCGGCATTTAGTACTTCAGGGTATGGATGTGACGGTCTTAGTATTTGCTCCACTAGAGGAACTAAAAGGGGATGCTGCTTTAAACTTAAGGCTTTTTCACGGTACCATTGGTAAACTGTTTGTCATCGAAGGGGAAAAGCAACGTCGTTTAACACGTTTAGCTTTAGCGCAGGCCGATATCGTTGTAGATGCACTTTTTGGAATCGGAATGCGTGGAGCTTTGCCTAGTTTAGTTGAAGACTATGTGGACGAAGTCAACCGTACTCCTGGCTGGGTGATATCCATTGATATTCCTAGTGGAGTTGAGGCTAATACCGGAAAAGTTTATCGAACTGCGGTTTGTGCCCAAACGACAGTTACCTTTGGGCTTCCTAAGTGGGGTCTTTTTCTCGGTGAGGGTCCAGAGTATTGTGGAAGAGTCGTCGTTGATCCTATCTCTATTCCGGAATCCTACTTAATGGAAGAAGGAATCTCAACCTTTGTGTTGATGGATGATGATATTCGAGGCCTGATTCCAATTCGCCAACTTAAAGGGCATAAAGGAACTCATGGAAAAGGTATTCTTGTTGCAGGATCTAAAGGTATGAGTGGAGCAACCGTACTGGCTGGTCGGGGAGCTTTGCGAAGTGGTATTGGACTTTTACAAATTGTTACTCCTCAGGGGATTGCAAACGAAGTGGATTCAAGTGTCACAGAGGCAACGGTTTGGTCTGCGCCTGGAGAGGATTGGCTAAATGAAGAAGCTTGGCCGGTAATTCTAAAGCAATCCGAGAAGGCTCAAGCCATTGCTATAGGTCCGGGCTTATCCCAGAATTCACAATTTATTCAAGTGCTAGAAGAAATATTGAGGAATCTTAGCTGCCCAGTGGTCTTAGATGCAGATGCTCTGAATTTAATAGGGTTAAAACCAGGTGTGTTAAGTTTAAGAAATGGTCGTGGACCATTGATTCTTACTCCCCATCCGGGTGAAATGGCTCGACTCTGCCAATGCAGCATCGAGGATATTGAAGGCAATCGGTTGGACATTGCCGTAGCAAAAGCAGTTGAGTGGGAAGCGGTCATTGTTCTAAAGGGTTCCGTAACTATTATTGCTTCTCCAGACGGTCGTGCCTTTTTCAACCCAACAGGAAATCCTGGACTTGGCACTGGGGGGACGGGGGATGTTCTCACTGGGAGTATTCTTGCCTGGTTGGCCCAAGGAGTGCCCCCCCTTGAAGCAGCGTGTTTAGGGGTATATTTACACGGAAAAGCTGCGGATGAATTAGCAGTAGAGTTTGGTTGGTCTGGTTTTACAGCCTCAGAAGTAGCGGATCATTTGCCAAAGGTTCGTCGTTTTTTGGAGGTTAAGGGCTTAGAGGGAAAGAGGGGATAGGGCTATGGGGAGGAGATCGGTTTGGGCTGAAGTAAATTTGCAAACACTTAGAGAAAATTATTCTAAGCTCCAGACGCATACCCAAAGTGAAATAATGCCTATCGTTAAGGCTGATGCCTATGGACATGGAGCGATTCCAGTGGTTAAAACGCTCATTGCCTGTGGCGCACAGCGTTTTGGTGTTGCCCTCTTACAAGAAGCCCTAGACATTAAAGAAGCTTTTCCAGAAGTAACGGTCATGGTCCTTGGGGCTAATGAAGAGGAAGATTCGGATCGTTTCGTTAAAGAAGGGATAATACCAACGGTTTTTAGATTATCTCAGGCAAAAGCGCTTTCCGAGGCGGCAGTGAGACAAAAACTAACGGCTAGGTTGCATATAAAAGTAGATACGGGTATGGGACGAATTGGATTTAAAGAAGCAGACATTCCGGTTATTTTGGAAATAGCAAAATTACCTAATATATTTATAGAAGGTATTTTTACACACTTCGCTACCTCTGATCAGAGAGATCTATCCTTTGCCCGAGGGCAGTTAAAATGTTTTCAAGGTATTTATGATGAGCTCCAAAGGGCTGGGTTGATTATACCGATTCGGCATGCTGCTAACAGTGCGGCGATTATCCAATTTCCGGAATCCCATTTTGAGCTTGTTCGTTTGGGTATTAGTCTCTACGGACTAACTCCATCATCCCAGATTGGCGGAAATGTTGGTTTGAAACCTGTCATGTCCTGGAAAGCGAAAGTGTCACATGTAAAAACCATTGGTACAGGGGAAACTGTGAGTTATGGGCGTACATTTCAAGCGGCCTACCCAACACAAGTTGCGACTGTCCCAGTTGGGTATGCTGATGGGTTACGCAGAGTTCTTTCTAATCATGGGGAAATGTTGATCCATGGGAGACGTTCGACGATCATTGGCCGGATCTGTATGGACCAGACGATGCTGGAAGTGACTAAGATTCCTGGAGTAAACGTGGGGGACATTGTGACTATTTTGGGGAAGGATGGAGATGAACTGTTAACAGCTAGTGAAATGGCTGACTGGATGGGAACCATTAGCTATGAAGTGGTTTGTGGAATTTCCAAGAGAGTTCCTCGTGTTTATATTGATTCAAACGAAGCATAAAACCCTATATTGTCACATAAATTGTGACAAGGAGGGTGAGCCATGGCCATGTTTGATTTAACCACTTGGATAAGTTATGGTTTCTTTATACTGTGCCTAGTGCTCGGATGGGGTGCTGCCGGAGCCCTTGATTATGAGGGTATCCTACATCGTTCCACGTCCCGTTGGGGGCGTTTACTACTTCGTATAGGTGTAACGCTTGTCTTAGCGGAGGGGTTTAGACTTTTCTTAAGTTTTGTGGTTGGGCCAATACTGGATTTAGTTGTTAACAAAAGCATTAATGGGTTCAAGGCGTTTTAAACAATCCAGAAATTAGAAACTGCATATTAACAAAGACCCCCTTCAGAATCTGGAGGGGGTCTTTCGAAATAAAAAATCCTATTTTAGCTTCATGGTACAATGGTATTATTAGACCCCTATGCCAGTGTGCTTCGTTTATCGTGGTACGGCAGCTCGTGAAGAATTGCTAGGAAAGCAACTTAAGCGCTATGTCCTGAGCGATAGCGAAGGATCTAGATCCTTCGCTATCGCTCAGGATGACATTTTGTAAAGATAGGTTTGTTTTATACGATTTTTGGTTGATAATACATATAAGAATGCTACAATGGATAAGACAAGGATTTGAAGGAGTAAACATGAAGCGAACATGGCGTTTTTGGCTGGCCTTATGGGCGGGTAAGATAATAACTATGGGGTTGTTAGTGACAGGGAAAAAGGGGACAACCTTACCGGGAAAGATCGCGAATTGGATTGATCCCTTGATCATGCACCACTTGAGTGTGGCCTATAATGAAGGAATTATTATGGTTACTGGGACCAATGGGAAAACAACAACCGCAAATTTACTAGCAAATATTTTACGTCAATCTGAAAAAAACTTTGCTTTTAATCAGGCCGGGGCGAATTTGGTAACTGGAATTACAGGAGCCTTGATTCAGAATACAGGCTGGAAGGGCTTATCACGAGCGAGGTTAGCTTTGCTAGAAGTGGATGAAGCGACAGTTCCTAAGTTTTGTGAACAGGTAGCTCCCAGTTTAGCAATTGTTACTAACTTTTTTCGTGATCAACTCGATCGTTATGGAGAATTAGATACAACCGTTCGTATGGTTAAAGGGTCTCTGCCTAAAGAAACTGTTCTGGTATTAAACGGGGATGACCCTTTAGTTGCACAATTTGGGACAAACCATATTAGTACAATTTATTATGGAGTGGAGCGGACTCCGGATAGCCGATGTGAGAGTCAGGAAACACGGGAAGCGAGATTTTGTCCTGAATGCGGTACAGTTCTAGATTACTCACTGTTTCATTACGGGCAATTAGGAATATTCAAGTGCTCCGGGTGCGGATTTCATCGTCCGGAGCCTAAAATACTGGCAAATGATGTTCATACGAATGAAGAGTTGCTCCTGTTTCAGGTGGATGGGGTTCTCTTTACCATAGCTTTGCAAGGATACTATAATCTATACAATGCCTTGGCTGCTCTTACAGCGGCTCGAGAGCTAGGGTTGAATGATCGAGTTATCGAAAAAGGACTACGTATGTTTATACCCCAAGCAGGGCGGATGGAACGTTTCCGTTTGCCGCAAGGGGAAATCACCTTAACCCTCGTTAAAAACCCGACAGGGTTTGATCAAGTTATTCAGACAATGATTGGTGTTGATAAGCCCCTAGGAATTATTATCGGAATCAATGATCTAGCTGCTGATGGTCGGGACATTTCCTGGCTCTGGGATGTGAATTTTGAACGATTAGGCATACATGAGGCACGTATACAGAAAGTGGTGTGTACAGGTCTGCGAGCAGAAGATATAGCCCTAAGGCTCAAATATGCGGGAGTATCTATACAGAAACTTGTTATAGAACACAGTTTGGTGGGAGCTCTTGATCGTTTGAAGTCTGATAAGGTTGAAGGGGAGACTTGGTTTGTATTACCGACGTATACTTTGCTCTTCCCACTGCGAGAGATCCTAGAAAATCAAAAGAGTGCAGGGTCAACAAATATGGGGACGAAGGATCGTGGGGAGGAGGCGAGGGCATGAAACTGACTATTTGCCATCTATATCCAGATTTACTTGACCTTTATGGAGATAGAGGTAACATTATAGCCCTAGCGGCTCGTTGTCGATGGCGGGGAATTGAACCCGTTATTCAGCAAGCCTCCCTGGATGAAGACTTGAACTTTATGGGAATGGATATTTTATTTATTGGCGGAGGTTCTGACCGTGAACAAGGTTTACTGGTTCAAGATCTTATGCGTCGGGAAAAAGAACTTAGAAGGGCTATTGAGAATGGGCTCGTAGTACTATGTATTTGTGGTGGTTACCAAATGTTGGGGAAATACTATCAAATGTCGAATGGCGAAAGAATAGATGGATTAGGTATTTTAGATGTATGGACCATTGCAGGAGAAAGGCGTTTGATTGGAAATGTGGTTGTGGATCTAAGTGAGAAAATACTAGGCGATAAGCCCTGCAAATTCAAGACATTGGTTGGGTTTGAGAATCACTCAGGCAAAACTCATTTGGGCGAAAAAGCTAGCCCTCTGGGTAACGTCCTATTTGGTCATGGAAACAACGGTGAGGATAGCGGAGAAGGGGTACGTTACCTGAACGTTTTCGGTACGTATTTGCACGGACCGCTTCTTCCCAAGAATCCCCACTTTGCTGATTTGCTCTTAGAATTAGCTGCCAAAAGGCGTGGATTAGACAATAGTCTAAGGGAACTTGATGATCACTTGGAGGAACTAGCGCATACGGCCATGGTCCAAAGACTGTTGAAGCAAGCCTAAAATCAGTGCTATAATTGAATCGGAACAAAAAATCAGTATATCATCAGTGATATACTGATATACTATCATTAATGAACGATGCTTTCATTAAATTTTGGAGTATAATGACCTCTTGCCATAATTTACATGGCCAATTAACTTGGTTTTCATGGGGTTTAGGTTTATTTACCTATCGAATTCGTTGACACTTTTTTGGATTACTGTCTATAATAGAGTATAGCTTTAGCTAAATGACTTGGGGGTGCTAATGTGGCAGAAAGTAAGCGAATTATGATAAGTTTACCAGAAAGTTTGCTTGCGGAGGTAGATGGGATCGTTACAGTTGAAAAGCGTAATCGTAGCGAATTTATTCGAGAAGCATTGAATAGCATCCTTCACGAACGCCGTAAGAAAGGAATCCATGAGCAGATGCGTAAAGGGTACCTAGAGATGGCGCAACTGAATTTATCGATAGCCAGAGAATTATTTTCAACAGAACAAGAGGTATTAGAGTATTATGAAGAAACGATGGTGGCGTATCAGAGATGATGATAAAACGCGGGGAAATCTACTACGCAGAGCTTAACCCCGTCGTCGGCTCAGAACAAGGGGGGACTCGTCCTGTCCTCGTCATTCAAAACGACATAGGGAATCAATTTAGTCCGACGACAATTATTGCCGCGATCACTTCACAGATTGCGAAAGCAAAATTACCGACTCACGTGGAAGTAAGGGCAAAACGCAGCGGGTTGGAACGGGATTCGGTCATACTAACTGAGCAGATTCGGACGATTGATAAAAGTCGACTTAAAGAAAAAGTGGCTGTTTTAGATGAAGAAGTAATGTTAAGGGTGGACCAAGCGATTGAAATAAGTTTAGGGCTTGCGGATATTTAACGATATAGATGCAAAAGAGAGGCAGCGTAACGGGGAAAGGAAAACCGACGCTGTTTTTTGCGTACTGGTCAGAAAGTACATATATTAAAAACAAGAGGGGCGACAATAAGTCGTCCCTCTCTTGTTACGGGTTCATCTGCACCACATGCTCGTTTACAATAAATATCGTTCACAAACATGAGTTCCATATGCAAATGCTTTCTCCGATTTTATGTCGCGCCATTGCGCGATCTCAATGTCAGCTCGTTTTATAGTTTAGAACAAGTTTAAGTTTTTGTCAACCTTAATCCAGTGTATACATTATACTTTAACATTAATAGAGGAATTTTTTTATAAGAGACGAATAAGAGTTAACATAACTGACAAACTTTAGGAAATTTTTGAGGAAGAAAATAGAAGTAGTGGAAGGAGAAGCCGCTTGATTCAACTTGAAGGGGTAAACAAACATTTTGGTCATTTGCATGTTTTGAAAGATATTAATCTAACGGTAAAGTCGGGAGAAAAATTGGTGGTCATTGGCCCCAGTGGATCAGGCAAAAGTACATTAATTCGCTGTATGAACCTTTTAGAAAAGCCCAGTTCTGGAAAAGTAACGGTGGACGGGGTAGAGATTACTGCTCATAAAGCACTAGTAGCTAAAGTTCGTCAATCCGTAGCAATGGTTTTTCAACAATTTAATCTCTATCCTCACAAAACAGTCCTGGAGAATTTGACACTTGCTCCTACGCTAATTAAAGGAGTGACTCAGGCTGAAGCAGCAGAGGAAGGGATGGCTTTCCTAGAACGTGTAGGGCTAAAGGAAAAAGCTAAAGTCTATCCGTCGCAACTTTCTGGTGGACAGCAACAACGGGTAGCCATTGCCCGTGCCCTAGCAATGCGCCCAAAAATTATGCTCTTCGATGAGCCAACATCCGCACTAGATCCGGAAATGATCCAGGAAGTGCTTGATGTTATGGTTGATTTAGCTCATGAGGGAATTACTATGGTTGTTGTCACCCATGAGATGGGTTTTGCCAAAACGGTTGCAGATCGTGTCATTTTCATGGATGATGGACAAATCGTGGAAGAGAATTCTCCCAAACTCTTTTTTGAGAATCCTACTCATGAACGAACCAAGTCATTCTTAAGCCGAATTTTACGCTAATCTTTAAATTCGGCCTGCTTATACCTTATTTCAGGTGTTCAATATGGAAGCGCGGGTAATCTGCGACTAAACGATTCGAAGAGGGGGATAAATTATGAAGAAGATTGGTATGATTTTGACGAGCCTATTGTTAGTTGCCGGCCTGGTAACTGGATGTGGGTCCACACCCGCTACCCCAGAGAAAAGCAACAGCGGAGTGCCTGCAGATATTCAGGCCATTAAAGACCGTGGTATTCTAAAAGTAGGAGTTAAAGTGGATGTTCCTAAGTTTTGGTATAAGGATCCTAAGACAGAAGTAGTCGACGGATTCGAAATCGATTTGGCCAAAGTTATCTCTAAAGAGATTTTGGGAGAAGAAAAAATCGAAACTACGGCGGTCACAGCAAAAACCCGCGGACCTTTGTTAGATAGTGGGGATGTAGATCTTGTTATCGCAACCTTTACGGTTACAGAAGAACGCAAAAAGAGTTACAACTTCTCAGATTCATATTTTACTGATGGTGTGAAATTAATGGTTAAAAAGGATTCTGGTATTAAAAGTCTCAAAGATTTGGATGGTAAAAAAATTGGTGTAGCTCAAAGCGCGACCAGTAAAAAAGCCATCCAAGAGGCGGCAGATAAAGTTGGAGCAAAAGTCAACTTCCTTGAGTATAGTACCTATCCGGAAATTAAGGCAGCCTTGGTATCTGGCCGAGTTGATTGTTTCTCAGTGGACGGATCTATTCTATTTGGATATTTAGACGATTCAACGATCATATTGGATGATAGCTTCAGTCCTCAGGATTACGGAGTTGCCTCTAAGAAGGGAAATGACGGATTGGCTAAATTAGTTAATGATACGGTTGCTGAGTTGAAAACATCCGGAGAACTCGATAAAATGATACAAAAGTGGGGGCTTAAATAGTGGTTGGTCCTTTTGCCTGGTTTAAATGGGAAGCGCTTTTCCGTGATTGGACGGTATTTGCTGAGGGGTTTAAAACTACAATCATGGTAGCTGTCCTTTCTCTTACATTAGCCCTTATACTTGGGATCGTGTTTGGGGTTTTAGGGACTTCTCAGTGGAAACTCGCCAAGTTATTGAGTCGCGTTTATGTAGAATTCATTCAAAATACACCTCTTGTAATTCAGGTATTTTTTCTATATCATGGACTGCCACATATGGGCATTATGCTGCCGGTCTTCACAGTGGGTGTCTTAGGTGTGGGTGTGTATCATGGAGCTTATATAGCTGAAGTCGTTAGAGCTGGAATCGAATCGATCCACAAGGGACAAATGGAAGCAGCTTTATCTCAAGGATTTAGTTTTTGGGGAGCTATGCGGCATGTAATCTTGCCGCAGGCCTCCCGAATTGTTTTACCTCCGCTCACTAATCAAGCAGTTAATCTGATTAAAAACACATCGGTTCTAGCCATGGTCGCCGGCGGTGATCTCATGTATCGTGCCGACTCATGGTCAAGTGAGAATATCTACTACGGACCAGCTTATGTTGCCGTTGGTTTACTTTATCTTCTCCTTTGTTTGCCTTTAGCGACTCTTACACGCCGCTTAGAAGGTAAAACGGGGGTGTCCGCATGATTCAAGAGGTCTTTAAACCTGAATTAATTCGTTTTTTAGGTCAAGGACTTATGACCACACTGTATATTGCAGTCATGGCTATTCTGCTTAGTTTTGTCTTTGGGACAATTCTTGGCATTGCTCGTTACTCTAAACAACCAATTCTGGGTAGAATCGCTGCAATCTATATAGAGTGTGTTAGGAACATACCAATGCTCCTTTTTATTTTAGTTTTCCGATTTATGACCACAATGAAACCGATTAATTCTGGAATTGTCGCAATTGCAGTCTTTACTTCGGCCATTATTGCTGAGATTGTCCGAGGGGGGTTAACCTCCATTGATGAGGGACAATGGGAAGCCGCTAAATCCCAGGGTTTTTCCTATCGTCAAACCTTGACGCATATCATTCTTCCACAAGCTATGCACAAGATGATTCCCCCATTAGTATCACAGTTTATAACGGTCATTAAGGACACATCCTTTGTATGGGTTGTGGGTGTGGAAGATCTGACGGGTAAAGGAATGATTATTTTAGGACAATACGGTTCCACGAGTCAGTTCTTTGCCGTCTTTGGAATGATTGCTTCAACCTATTTCGTTTTGAATTATTCGCTTTCAATCGTAGCTCGTAGACAACAACTTAAAATGGTGCATCAGAGTTATTGACGATTATACTTGAGTTTAAGTATAGCAATAAATGATTAGGCTAATGCCAGCAAAAATAATGTTTAAGGCGACCCGAATGGGTCGCCTTTTTGGTACTAATCAGGAAGTAGTAAGAAAAAGACATTGTGTTAATCAGTTACAGATAAGGAAGGAATCCTAATTTAAACGACGAATTGTATAGCTGACGATGTGGAATCTATATCTAATCCATAGAACTGGAGGTAACAATGAAGACTATTGGTTTAATCGGAGGGATGAGTTGGGAATCAACATCCGAATATTACAGAATTATCAATCAAGAAGTTAAGCAAAGGCTAGGAGGTTTGCACTCGGCAAAATGCGTCCTGTATAGTGTAGACTTCGGGGAAGTAGAGTCCTATCAAAGAAATGGCGAATGGCATAAGGCTGCCCAACGTTTATCCGATGCAGCGCGTAGTCTTGAAGCAGCAGGGGCAGAATTTATTGTTATTTGCACTAACACAATGCACAAAGTTGCGGATGAGATCCAGGCGGGAATAAGTATTCCGCTACTTCACATAGCTGATATCACTGCGAGAGAGGTTCTATCGCAGGGAGTTAAAACAATTGGATTGTTGGGAACAAGCTACACAATGGAACAGGATTTTTACAAATCACGCTTAGAGGCACAGGGCATAAAGGTTCTGATACCTAAGGAAACTGACCGAGTAATTGTAAATTCTGTAATTTACGAAGAACTATGCTTAGGGAAAATAAATGACGAATCGAGGTCCAATTATAAAAGAATTATTGAGGACTTAATAGAACACGGCGCGGAGGGAATCATCCTCGGTTGTACTGAGATTGGCCTGTTAGTTAAATCACAGGACTCAACGGTGCCGTTATATGATACAACCTTGGTTCATGCAATTGGTGCGGTAAACTTTGCCCTCGGTTGAAGCTAAGCAATATGACCACTTCTAGATGATAAAAAAGGAAGTGATTTCTTGAAACAGGATAATCTACACTTACTGGGGTTCTATACATCAATACTCACAACTGTGTTAACGGTTGTTACCTTCAGTATAGCAGTTTTCACTCCACCGTTATCTGGCCCGTTCTGCTTGGAAGCTTGTCTTCAATATCCATTTCTAGATATTGGCGATAGATTTCCAAGAGATTATTATTGGATGTATCCCGCAATTTTGTTAACAATGGTTTATCTAGTACTTATGGTTTGCATTCATCAGTATACCGCTGATGAAAAAAAGATATTTAGTCAAATCGGTTTATCCTTTGCAATAATGTCAGCGACAATATTAATTATGAATTACTTCATACAGATCTCAGTAATACAGCCTAGTATTATCAATGGAGAAACCGATGGCATTTCAATATTGACACAGTATAACCCACACGGACTGTTTATTGCTCTTGAAGATATCGGTTATTTAATTATGAGTTTAGGCTTTTTTTGTGTTTATCCTGTTTTTTCAAGGTCTACAAAGTTAGAACGATCGATTCGCTGGATGTTTATATTATGTTTTGTTCTAACATTAGTGTCGTTAGTAATAATTACTGGTCAATACGGGATCAACCGAGAGTATAGATTTGAAGTACTAGCTATCATGATTAACTGGATTGTACTAATAGTATCAGGAATATTATTGAGTATTGTGTTTAAACGAGCCAAGCAGAAATAGTTGGAGAAGAGACAGTGCCGAGGGAATGGACAATCTTAGATTATTGCCTTATAAAGAATCCTTGGAAGCCGGTAAAATTAGGCACTCTAGGGGTTCTTCTATAAGGCACGCAGATTCACCTTTAAACTACACAGCAGGAGCTCAAATAAGTAAAGACAAGCAAGTGGCTTAGGTTATTGACCGTAGCCACTTGCTTGCTTGTGTGTTCATGAGAAATTCACAACTTTTTCATGAGTTAATCGTATTAAAGAGTTAGACTAAGGACATAGGAAGTCCTGACGATTGAGAAAAAATAAGTGATTGGGAGGAATATAGTATGAAAAAATCAAGTAAGAAAATAATTACGATTTTAGGAACAGCAACATTAGCAGTAGTATTTATTGCTTTGCCGGCCTTAGCCGAAACAACCCAACAACAAGGGAAGGGATGGTTTGGTAAAATGCACGGATACATGCAAAAAACATTTTCAACGGAACAACACCAAGCTCTTATGAATTCGACGGAAATGCAAAGCCTTCATAATTCGCAGGTAATGCAGGAAGCAATGCAAACAGGAGATATTCAAAAGATGCAAGAATTCATGAACTCAGATCCAGCGGTTAAAGCTCAAATGGGGCAAGAAAACCTAGATAGAATGAACGAATACATGCGGGATTCTGGAGGGAGAATGATGACTAACGGTACTGGAATGACTGGTTCACAAGGCTTCATGATGAATGGAAGTAGAAATGCCATGGCTTCGAGTTACTAATTGAAAAGGAGAGAACATAGATGATGTTTGGGTTAATACTATTGGCTTTTATTGCATATTACATGTTTAATCCATCCAGTTCTAGAGGATCATGCTGCAAGGATTATCAATCTCAGACCAATATGCCGCTGGATATATTGAATGCACGTTATGCACGGGGTGAGATTGATAGAAAAGATTACCTTGAACGGAAACAAGAATTGTCAGGACAAACGCAACTAATATCCATTAAAAAGAAATAAATTACGGTTTCTTTATTGATGAAGGGGAATATAAATTTATTTTTAAAGAAATAAATTGAAGGAGGAATTAATATGATGAATGGCTGGGGTAATATGATGGGTGGTTGGGGATATGGTGGTTATGGAAGCGGCGGCTATGGGATGATGGGAATGGCAGGGATGGGAATGCATCTCATCTTTCTAATCGGGATTATTATTCTGGGCATCTATCTATTTCGTCGAAATACCTCATATACTCATAATGGGGGCGGAGGTAAGCATGCTGCAATAGATATCCTTCGTGAACGCTATGCTCGTGGAGAGATAGATTCGGCAGAGTATCAAAGTCGGAAGCTGGATTTAGAGAGTAATTGAATAAGAAACTATAAGAGCGGCAGGATAAACTCCTGCTGCTTTTATAAATACTAATGTTCTGAACCCCGCTGTAGTACTGGTTTTACGATGATTGGATTAGATTGCGGCTCACTATCTCAAAGTCAGCAAGCCAACGATGATATTTTCCATTCTCAAGTTTTAAATCATAAAATGGTATTTGTGAAATAACCTTAACAATTTTAACTATCATACCCTTTTTAATCTTTGGCGGATGACCCCGATCATTCAATACTCTTACTAAATCCCCTAATCTATAAGGTATACACGAAATGGAGCTTGAACTTACTGTCTGCAATTCAGTTCCGGCAAACCATCTATGAAGTTCTCCATCAGGTAATTGCACGGCATAAAGGTCACCCAAGCGAGGTGAAATAATGGTAACTTCCGTTCCCCTTTGAATTTCCGGTGGATGGAAGACTAAAGATACAACTTTGTTACCCGGATGAAATTCTGGATACCCCATGTAGCAGACCGACAATTTTCATCAACTCCTTCTCGACTTTATATATACTATAAAGTGAAAAGAATATGGTTACTGGAGAAAAAACAAAACAGAAGAATCATTCTGATCATGAGAATGCAACTTTATCGCTAAGCTGTTCGTATGAAGAAGTATAAACCCAAAACTATGAGTAAGCTACCACTTAGAAACGTAATATAGTTGCCCCATTTTTGTAAGCGGGGTAAACTTTTTAGAACGGCTGTAAAAGTACCCGCAATTATCAATGGTAGCCCGTGGCCAAGCCCATAGACAAAGAGTAATAAAGCACCATACCAAAGCATACCTTGACCTGCTACATACGTCATCAGAACAGCTAATACGGGAGTAGCACAGGGTGAAGCAACAAGACCGAATAATAAGCCCACTCCAAACGATCCGAAAAGTCCGCCCTTTTTCTCGGGCATAGCCTGTAAACCTGGAAGATTGATATTCAGTACCCCAATTAACTGTAATCCCATGACAATTGAGAGAAAACCTATAATATAGGTCCATAAAGGGCCGATCTGACCAAAAGCCTTACCTAAAAGTGAGGCTACTATTCCCAAAATAGCAAAGGTAATGGCTAAGCCTAGGACAAAGGACAATGACGTGATAAAACCCTTAGTTTTAGAGGGTTTTTCCAGACCGCCGATATAACCGAGCATGACGGGTAACATGGACAATATGCAAGGGCTTAAGCTAGTCATTAATCCACCTAAAAAAACCAAAAGTATGATGATTAACCCGCCATTGGCCAAAGCTTGGGGGAGAGTCTCTTTGAAGAACGATTCGCTCCAGCTATATTTGGGATTGCCAGAATTGAGGGCATTTTCTAAGGCAGTTTTATTCTGTGGTCCGGTATCACTGTAGGTAATTTGACCCTGTGGATCTATTACAAAAAAGGCAGGGATATAGTAAATGTCAAATTGACGAGCAAGAGCCTGTCCTTGCGGGTCATCAATATCAACGATAATAAAGTTGACCATATCACTATATTTTTTCTCGAGAGCCAGCACCACGGGCTCCATGCTCCTACAGCTGGGTCACCATTTAGCATAGAACTCTAAGAAGACTGGTTGGCCGGATTTCTGTGCTTCTTGGAAAGCAACCATTGGTTGTTTGGTTGCGTGAAATTCAGAGGGACTAGTGTATCTAGGGATTGCCAAAGCTATAAGGGATAATAATGTAACTATTAGTGCTATTAGCACTTTATTCTTTGTCTTCATAATTCACCCCGTTATAACTTATATTGCTAGCTTACATATCTGCTAGGGGGTTTATGCCTTAATATGTCGTCGTCCAGTTGGAAAGATCTAAATCGAGGAAAGTGCTTCTGAAGGATTTAACTGTATGGCTCGCTGAGCAGGAATAAGAATAGAGACAACTCCTATTATGACAGAAGCGCTAATTACCGTCAAAGCGACTAAAGGATTGAATTCAAGGCTCAATGATTTTTGGAAAGTGATTGGTGCAAGAATCGTAGGGAGTGAAATCCCTATAAGATATCCAAAGACCCCTCCACAAAGACTTATTATGGAAATCTCTCGAATCAATATAGAAAGGATATGCTGTTGGCGAAAACCAATAGCTCGAAGGATACCAATTTCCGTCGTACGATCGTTGATATTACCTGTTGTTGTAACACATACGATTAGAACACCGATGAGTCCAAGTAATATCGAAGTAATCAAGGAAAAGCTTGAAAAGCGATCAACACTCTCCTTAGCACCCTCTACTAGTTGAGAAATTTCGGAAACTTTAGCCTCAGGTAAGAGTTCGCTCAGGTAGGCTGCAGCTTGAGTGGGATGATCCGTATTGAGTTCGATTATGGACCATGAATCGATTCCGGTAATCCATCGAGCAGTCTTAAAATTAGTAAACACTCCACTATCCTCTGAGCCGCCTGTTTCTAGCATCACCCCAACAATAGGATAACTTTGACGATTTAGTTCCAGAGTATCCCCAATCACTAGGTTCTCTTTTTGGGCAAGGTCTGAACCAATAATCACTTCTTGCTCCCTTGGCAATTGACCGTTTATTCGCCACCAAGGCTTCATTTTCAGTTCACTGGGGAAATCCACTCCGAGGATCAAATAGCGATTGATCTTTCCTGAGGCAGTACCAACAATCTTGGGGGCAATTTCGTTTAGCCTAAGATCAAGGTTATTATTCAATTTGGTTAAAGTATCATAATCTAAATGATTAACTTCATAATCAACTCCGGGAACGGAAAGACCTCCGTAACTGAGCGTAAAATGGTCAGATTTGGGGGTAATCACAACATTAGCTCCATATTGGGACAAGCTTTTTTGTAAATCCTCTTGCATGCTTTTAGCTAGGGTATTCAGCATGATAGTAATACCAACCACTAATATAAAAGTAAACAACAAAAAGAACGTCTTTCCTTTTCGCCGACGCAGGTTTTGAAAAGCAATATCGGTTAGAGTCATAGTTACCTCCTTCCTTGGACTGGGGATAGGTTTCCTCGTCCCATTTCTTTTAGTCAATAGTTTTTTCCTCGATCGCAAGCCCTGAGGATGCCCCACAAGTGAAACAGTTAACCTGTCCCCTTGTTTCATAGATAACGTAAAGATTCAGTCGGGTCAAGACGTGACCCTTTCCAAGCAGGATAAAAACTTGCAGTTAGACCAATTATCAGAGAAGCACTTAGAGCATACATTAACAAGTCAGGTTGCCAAGGGATATGGACTTGGGCTTTCATAAGGTCTGATCCAAAGCTCACTGCCATGCCCATGCCCAGAATGTACCCCAATAAGCCCCCTAATAAACTAAGCCAACCTGCTTCCGCAAGGACGATTTGAATAATGTGACGTTTTCGGAAACCGATAGCCCGCAAGATTCCAATTTCCCGGGTCCGTTCCTCAACGGAGGACTTCATGGTCATAGTAATTACTAAACCACTAGCTAGGAAGAGAATCAAGGAGACGCTACGAGCAAATAGATTAAACTTAGAGACGGTATCATCTCGAGATTCCAAGGTAGACATTAAGGCCGTCACCTTAGTTCCAGGAAGTTTGGCACTTAACTGTTGGGTAATTTCTTCAATTGGACAGGTATAACATAAGGCTGCCGTTTCGATGAGGCTAATAGCATTAGGACGCTTAGTTAGTTTTTGCAGCACAGTTAAGTCCATAAATACTGCTTGGTCATTTTCCGATGAACCTGTGGATTGAATGATTCCCGCTACCTTAAAGTCCTGTCCTTTGATAGTTACAGTTTGATTAGGACTTAGACCCAGGGCAAGGGCAACGTCGCTTCCTAAGATGACTTCCCCAGCGCTTGGAAGTTGGTTTTTAGAAAGGCCATCAACTTTCCACCACTTTTTGAGCTTAAATTCCTGAGAAAAATCTACACCTAATAACAAGATCTCTCGCCCCTTAAGATTAGTGTTTGCTAGAAGTTTAGGGGCGATGGTAGCCAGAGTTTCTTTATTTTTAATTGTTTGCATAAGCGGAATAAGGGACATATCCAGTTCTTTAATCTGAGTTGGAGCTTCAACCGTTATACCACCAAAGGTTAATGATTGCCCACTATCAGGAAGGATAAGGATGTTCGAACCAAATTGATCAAGTTTGTTGGCTACATCTTCCTGCATGGCTTGGGTTGTTGAATAGAGGAAGATAATTGAAGCTACCCCTATAATAACGCTGAGCATTAATAAAGCGGAGCGCATTTTGCGGCGGCGAATATTTTGTAAGGCGATATTTGTTAGTCGCATTTAATTCTCTCCTTGAACTATTGAGGAATTTGAGATAGAACTCCATCCCGGATGTAAACTGCACGGGAAACCCACTCAAGGTTTTCTCGATTATGAGTTACCATAATGATGGTTAAACCATCTTGGTTAAGAGCCTGAAATAATTCGAGAAGTTCCTTAGCCGTTTTTGAGTCCAGACTTCCGGTGGGCTCATCCGCAAAGATTAATGAGGGTCGGTTAACGATGGCTCGAGCAATTGCTACTCGGTTTTGTTCCCCCCCGGATAATTGATTGGGCAGGCGAAGAGACTTCGAACCTAAACCAACCTTGTCTAGAACCGTCTGAGCCATATCCCGTTGCTCCCTTCCTGTACGAGAGGTTATAGCCAGAGGGAGCATGACATTTTCTAAGGCAGTAAGATAAGGAATCAATTGATATTGTTGGAAAACAAAGCCTACGTATTCATGACGAAAATCTGCTAATCGCTCTGAGGCTAGTGCATAAACATCAATACCATCAACGATTAGTTTACCGGTGGTAGGAGAGTTCAAACCTCCTAAAATGCTAAGTAAGGTACTCTTTCCAGAACCTGATGGGCCCATTAAAGCCAAAAATTCTCCTTCATTGATCTCTAAATTAATATTTGTTAAGGCTTGAACAACTCCGTCTCCACCTTCATAGGACTTACTGACTTCGACTACTTTTATCAAAGACATTTAGACATCCTCCAAAATTATTTTAATACAGTTTTCTACACTGGTTAGAGTGAACGCACCCGTAAGGACGAGTGCGTTTTTCAAGAATATCG
The DNA here is from genome assembly GCF_014237355.1 of Desulfosporosinus sp. Lineage (NCBI taxonomy): Bacteria > Bacillati > Bacillota > Clostridia > Eubacteriales > Desulfitobacteriaceae > Desulfosporosinus > Desulfosporosinus sp. The sequence continues at coordinate 14,753 of NZ_JABZFS010000077.1, read as the reverse complement.
TCATATAAAACTAAACTCTAGGTTCCCAGGCATCAAGTACGGATTGCGGAATCTCAAGGTTATCGCCGTTTAAAGTGTAGGTGAGCGCTTCGGGCGGGTAGGCTTGACAACCACCACTTAGGCCTTTGAGAGTCTGGAGATCCCAGGTCGTCCCGCAGGCGTTGCAGACTATTTGGTTACCAATAATGTGAAAGGTTTCGCCCCTACAAGGTTCACAAAAACTGACGGCTACCATGACTTTTCCATCTGGCTGAGCAAAGGCAGTTAGGGGAATTCGTTTACCATTTGCTTTATACTCTGTCCAGATAAACTTCTTTTCTTTAACTGTACTAAGAGTTGTCACAATAGCCTTTCCGTTTTCAACCTTGTTTTCGACGTTTGTTTGCTCTAATTTATCAGTAGGGCTATAACTTATGGTCTCTCCGATATCAGCAGCCGCAGTGACGGAGGCATTTGGGCTATTGCTGCCAGCAACCATGAAATAGGTACCAATCATGATAACAACGGTTAATAGGCCAACGATACTGTAAAGCAAGGTGTTATTCTTATGGGGTTGGGTAAATTTTTGGTTTTTCTCAATGTGGTCGTTCTTCATTCTTAACATCCTCCTAGGAATATTTAGTTATTTTAAGTCAATGTAGAAATCCTGTTTAGATAGAGGTTTGCGCTACCTGATTGTAATTGAACTATTTGTTGTAGATACTTACTTAAAGGCAATAAGTTATTATAGAATCTCTCACTCCTTTAATAAAGATGAAAATCTTGGATTACAAAACATAAAGACTGCAATAATCTGGGGCGACGCCTAACTTTTGCAAAAACCCTTTGAGGGGTTTAAACTAAGGAATGTTTGATGTGTACACTAATTTAGTAACTTGATGCCTATGGTGACAGCAACATTTGTCCTAGTAAGGATGTATGCAAAAATTGTGCCAAGTTCCTGAATCTAATCATTATGGTAAGAAGTTCACTAGCTAGCGTTAAACGTTGAGTCATGTTGGAAGATGTAGTTAGCTTTGACAAGGGAACAAGCAATAGTTAGTTTAGATTCTTCATATTTAGAGTTGGTCTAGGAGCTGAAAATAAGTTGTTAAGCATAGGGGTTAAAAAGTTGCGGGATTTCCCACACTATGGTGTAGGAAATCCCGCAGTCGAGGAGGGCTATAATTGCGAAAGATATTAATCGCAGATGATGAAGCGAATATGCGTTGGGTTTTAGAACGGGCCTTAAGCAAAGCGGGTTATGATGTGGAGACTGCAGAGGATGGGCAAATCGCTTTAGATCGTGCCTTCTCGGAGCGTCCGGATTTAGTTCTTGTTGATTTGAAAATGCCCAAGATAGATGGGCTAAGTGTCTTGAAGAGGTTGAAAGAGCATTATCCAGATTTAATGATTGTTATGATGACTGCACATGGAAATACCGCGACAGCGGTCGAGGCTATGAAGTCCGGTGCTCACGATTATTTGATGAAACCCTTTGATATTGATGAGCTCCTCATTACAGTCAGAAAGGCTTTTGAAGTAGAAAGCTTACGTGAGCAGGTGGATTATTTAAAGGAAGAGTTCCAGGGCGATGGATGGAATTTGGTAGGAAATAGTGAAGGGATGAAGGCCGTTAAACACCTAGTTGAACGGGTTGCTCCCACACCAGCTACGGTGCTCATTCAAGGGGAATCGGGTACTGGGAAGGAATTAGTAGCCCACGCTATACATACTTTAAGTCCGCGCGTGAATGGGCCGTTCATTCGAGTCAATTGTGCCGCATTGACGGAGACCTTGCTAGAAAGCGAATTGTTCGGGCATGAAAAAGGAGCGTTTACAGGAGCACATGCTAGAAAGTCAGGTCGTTTCGAGTTGGCTGATGGAGGTACTCTTTTTCTTGATGAGATTGGTGAACTATCCTTTAACGTTCAAGCTAAGTTGTTGAGAGTTCTTCAAGAGAGGACATTTGAGCGGGTCGGCGGGGAAAAAACGATCAAGGTTGATGTGCGGATTATTGCTGCTACAAACCGGGACTTGCTGAAAGAGGCACAAGAAGGGCGTTTCAGAGAGGATTTATACTATCGACTGAGCGTCTTTCCGATCTCGATACCTCCCTTACGGGAACGTGGGGAGGATATCCCTAATCTTGCTGATTATTTCTTGAAGAAACTTTCAAACTATGGACCTAAAAAGAGTCTAAGTCAGGAAGTTCTAACTCGGCTTATGGCATATGATTGGCCGGGAAACGTCCGTGAATTGGAAAATGTGGTTGAACGAATGGTTATTATTTCTCAAGGAGCGGTAATTGGTTTAGATGGATTGTCAATCTTAAACAATCCTTCAAAAGTGGAGAAGGGGGCCTTACCCTTTGTGCTGCCTCCAGAGGGTGTTTCCCTCGAGGAACTAGAGAAATCTTTTCTTCAGCAGGCCATGGAACAAACGGGAGGGAACCAAAGCCAGGCGGCAAAAAAATTAGGGCTCTCTAGGCATGCTTTTTTATATCGTTTAGAGAAATATGGAATTGATCCTCACTGGGGGATTTAGGGGAAATTTATGTAATTTAATCTATTCTAGGATAATAACTGTAAGGTGGTAGGTTTCTTTGCTAAATTCAATGCATGAATCCCCAGCTGCAAAGCGTGCACGTACTCTCTTTGACCTCGTTTCAATCGGACTTGTTGTGGTGGGTTTGACGATAATTCACTATACGAATTATCATTATAATGTGGATTACCATATCCTCCTTCAATTCGCCTATTATCTCCCAGTGATTTATGCCGCTATGCGTTTTGGCCCTGCAGGAGGCATCCTATCTAGCTTTGTAATTACGTTACTTTTCATACCGCTCATGACGCATTTTCAGGAGACGTTGACACCAGCTGCTAAGTATACACAGTGGGTAGAAGTTGGCTTAATTAACGTCATTGGCTGGTTAACTGGCTTCTTAACGGAAGAGGAGCGGAAAGCAAAACGAAAATACCAGCTAGCACTTACCGTCCAAAAAGAATTAGTGGAGAAGTTAAAGAGAGAAGGGCGGGAACGTGAACGATTAGAGGGTGAGATCCGGCAAACTGAACGGGTAACCGCATTGGGGCATATGAGTGCCGGCTTAGCTCATGAAATACGCAATCCCTTGGGGATTATGAAAGTTAGCATCCAAATGCTACGCCAGGAAAAATGCGACGATGAAGTGGTTTCAGAGTATTGTCGGGTACTTCTGGAAGAATGTGAACGCTTAAATCGCTTAGTGAACGAGTTTCTGTCTTTTGCTCGGCCAAAAGAACTAGTACGTCAACGGATTACCTTGGGGAAACTCGTAGATGAGGGAGTTAGGTTGATTCAACCAGCCTTGCGGCAAAACCATATTGAGTTAGAACAAGCACGATGCCACGTCGATTTGCAAGAAGTTGAAGTAGACCCAGACCAGATGAAGCAAGTTATACTCAATATTTTGCTTAATGCCATAGATGCCCAGGGGCAAGGCGGCGTGATTTATCTAGAGGGAGTTCAAAGAGATGGTTTTTTAGGCTTCGCTGTTAGTGACCAAGGGCCAGGTATTTTGTCAGAGGCTATGCCTTACATCTATGACCCATTTTTTACGACAAAGGAAAATGGAACAGGCTTGGGGCTCTCTGTTGTACATCGAATTCTTGATCAGCATGGGGGGAAGATAACAATTGGAAATCGTATCGAGGGAGGGGTTTGCGTGGAAATACTGTTGCCCTATCCTAGGGGGGATAAGGGGATAGTAAACCGATCCCCTGTCCCACATTGAAAAAAGCAACCTGAAGGTTTATAGTGAAAGTTAGCTATTTAATTAAAGTCGCTGAATGGGTAAAACGGGTATGCTGAGTGAAAGATCCAAATAATCGTAAAGGAGAAAGTAATTTGGAGCAAAATACTTACTCATTAGAGACTAATAACTGGATTAATAAGGGGTGGGAAATACGCGTAACTAATTTTCCACCCGAGATATACTTTGATTTTCCGACCAAGACTGAAAGCGTAAGTTTGACTGGAACGGCTTGTTCTCTCAATTGTGCACATTGTGGTGGACATTATCTAAAAGGAATGACAGACATAGAAGGGTTAGAGTTAACCTCCCAGTTAACCCACGAGCTTTCGTTTTCCAGTGCCTTAATTAGCGGCGGATGTACACAGGATGGTAAGGTGCCTTTTTGGAACCGCTTAGACCTTTTACATGAACTAAAACATAGGAAGGTACGAATGAATTTTCATGTAGGCCTAATTGATGAGAAGGAAATCCAGCTGCTAAAAGAGTTAGCAGATGTAGTTTCTTTTGATTTTGTAGGAGATGAAGATACTATCCGGGAGGTATACGGTCTAGAACACAAAGTAGAGGATTATATTCGAGTTTATCAGGATTTGCGCAAACATGTGAAGCTCATTCCCCATTTAACGCTTGGGTTAAGGGGCGGAATTTGGAGTGGAGAGGATAAGGCTTTGGATATTCTTGAGGATCTGGGCTTGGATGGGCTGGTGTTTAATGTGTTTATTCCAACGCCAGGAACTATTTACTCCCATCGAACCCCCCCAAATTTAGAAGAAGTCGTCCGTTTCATAGCTAAAGCAAGGGTGCGCTTTCCAAAAAATCCTCTAGCACTTGGCTGTATGCGTCCTAAAGGGAGTTATAGACAAAAGCTTGATGAGGCAGCGGTAGCGTCAGGAATTAATAGAATTGTAATTCCTACTCCTAAGGCCCGGCAGTTAGTAGAAGAAAAAAGATTAATCATCAAACGGGGAGAGGAATGTTGTGCTCTATGATTCGTTGTTCTGCAGGAACCGCTAAAGTATTAGGCTTAAATAACATAAAAGCGGATGAATTGCCAACCACTGCCTATCTAATGGTGGGAGAACATTGTAAGTTTAATTGCGCCTTTTGTGCTCAAGCCCGAGAGAGTAGGTCGAGGACTAACCTTCTCTCCAGGGTGGTTTGGCCAGAAATTCATGAACAGGAAGTTCTTAAGGGTTTGCAAATACCCGAAGCACAAAAGGTCATGCAGAGGGTCTGTTTTCAAGTTGTTCAAGATGGCAAGGCCCTAGAGGAAGCCAAAAGCTACGTTAGAAAAATTAAGAGCGATAACCCCGCTATGCCAATCTGTGTCTCTGCAGGTCCACGCAGCCTAGATGAGATTGAAGATTTACTAAAGCATGGTGTTGATCGCGTAAGTTTAGCACTTGATGCAGCTACCCCAGAGGTTTTTGCTCAGGCCAAAGATGGATCTTGGCAAAGTCGCTATGATTTACTCTTAGAAGCTGCAGGTAAATTTCCGGGGCATATTGGTACCCACCTTATCGTCGGGTTGGGGGAAACTGAAGAAGATATGGCTAGAATTATCCAAGACATGTATGATAAAGGAATCACAGTAGCTTTATTTGCATTTACTCCGGTAAAGGGGACTCGTATGGAGAATTCGGTTAAACCGGAATTAGAGCATTATCGTCGCATACAGGTTGCCCATTATCTAATCCGACGAAAATTCACTCGGGTAGATGAATTCGTATTTCTAAGGGGCAAGATTGTGAGTTTTTCCCTGCCTTTAGACCAACTTTGGGAGTATCTTTCCGATGGTGAGGCATTTCGGACTTCGGGTTGCTCAGGATGTAACCGTCCCTATTACAATGAATCTCCCAGGGAAGAATTCTATAACTACCCAAGATCCCTTACCCCGGAAGAAGTAAAAAGATGCTGGCAGGAACTCATTACTAACCTAGATAAGTAGCTGAGGTGAGAAAAATGAAAACTTGGAGATATTTGCCTTATACCGTTCTTACTGGCGCCGAAAACATGGCGATCGATGAGGCAATTATGGATATTATGAAAAAGAATAACCCTACAGAACCAGTTTTACGGTTTTATGGGTGGAAGCCGACTACTTTATCGTTGGGTTATGCTCAGAGTTACGCTAAAGAAGTGGATGCGGAGGCCTGCCGCCGAGCAAATATTGATGTAGTACGAAGGCCCACGGGTGGCAGGGCTGTATTACATCAGTATGAACTAACCTATAGTGTTATTGTCCCGGAATCTGAGGAACATGTTAAAGGAACAGTTATCGAATCCTATTTAAAAATAAGTCAAGGATTGTTAAAAGGGATTAATGCAGTTGGAGTACCAGCCGAATTAGTAGCCCATGCAAATTCCTCCCACACGGGAACAGCAGCCTGTTTTGACGCTCCTTCGTGGTACGAACTAGTGGTAGAGGGAAAGAAGCTTGTAGGAAGTGCCCAGATGCGCAGAGACGGAATGCTTTTGCAACATGGCTCAATTATCTTGCATTTTGATACGGAACTTCTATTTAGGCTCTTAAAGCTTCCAAACGAAGAAGTCCGTCAGCGTCTGATTAAGAGCTTTAAGGCCAAAGCTTGCGCCCTAGATGAAGTATGGATGCGGCCAGTGACGATTGATGAGTTAGAAAGAGAACTATGTTTAGGATTTGAAGAGATTATGGGTATAAAACTTGTACCTTCGGTTTTGACTGAGGAAGAGAAACTAAAGTCGGAACAGTTGGTCGAAAAATACAACTCACAGGAGTGGACAATGAAACGCTAAAGTGATGTACATTATTGACTGCACTGCTCAAGGGACAATAACCATTAGTGGTCCCGCTAATATTTCCGGTAAAGTGGTCAGTTAAAAAAAGACAAAGAGCAACAGCATTGGCTGTTGCTCTTTGTATAGTATTCTTCTTCTCTAGTATCTGCGTGCTCCAAGATAACGGGAGGAGTAAAAGCTATCATTTAGGCTAGATGTTTTAACACCGCTGCCAGGGTTACTGGCGTGAACAAAATTTCCACCACCGATATAAATCCCGACATGAGAAGCGCCTTTAGCATAGGTGGAAAAGAAGACTAAATCGCCTGATTGAAGGTTGTTTTTGCTTACTGCAGTACCCGAGGCGAATTGTGCATAAGATGTACGAGGAAGGGATATCCCTGAGCCCGAGTAGACATATTTAGTGAAACCCGAACAATCAAAACCATTTTTTGTTGTTCCACCAAACACATAGGACGTACCTTGCAAGCTAAGTGCCCTATTTATTAATGATGAAGAGCCGCCGCTGCTTCCACGCGAGACACCATAAGCTACAGTTACAGGCTGACTACTGGGCCCTTTAGCAACGACCTGATTGACAGGTGCTTTCACGATTTTTTCATCTAATACTTGTTTGGTAACATCAATACCATTCTTTTGTACATAGGAATAAGTAACTAATTTTGAGCCATTACTTCCTTGTTCAATGACTTTTGTTTGTCCAACTCTTAAACTCTTATCAGTTTTTGTGACGACATCATAGGGGATTGTTTCTGAACCTGAATATGTTCCCTCACTTACGACTGTAAGATAAGGAGTAGTTGAAACAAGTTTGATAATTTGGCCAGGCTGCAATTTGGTATCTTCGTTCGCTCCTGGATTTCCAGCCAATACTTCATCCGTTAACATGTCGTTTTTACGGGCTATAAGCCACCAAGAATCATTGGCCTGGACAGTATATTCCTTGGTTGCTATTTTACCGTTCATTAACATTTTGTAAGTGTCATCAAACTTTTTCATTTCTTCTGGTTTAACTTCTGTCACTTCGATACTAACCTCTTCGGCAAAATTAACGGAAGTCACCTTATTTTCATCACTTGGTTTTACATAATACTCTTCATAATCTTTAAGAACTTTCTCGGCATCTTCTTTGCTAGGTAAGAATGCTATAACTGACCCATTCACCTCTAACTTATAACCCTCAAGATAAAACTTTAATTTTTCTTGTAATGTATCTTCACTTAAAGTTGATTCATTATAGACGTCTGATTTAACCCTAACACGTTCATAGTCAATTTGGTCATGGGTCCTAGCAGTCAGTCCAAACGGCTCACCTTGTTGTTTCAGGATTGTTTCAACAAGAGTTTTCCCAGAATTGACATTTTGAACTAAACCAATTTGTTGACCGTTAATCATAACTGCAGCCGCAGAAGTGGTTGTCGACAGATAATAGGTAAGCCCACCAGTAAGCATAATTGTAATCGATAAGGTGCCGATTACCCGGGGTGATTTCCAGGAAATTTTTTGCTTATTGTGAAAGAAGTTATTAATATCCTTAACTCGGATTAACACGGTGTCTTTTAACCGCGACAGTACTGGAGACAAATGCATATTTTCTAACCTTTCTTAGCTTACGAGGTTAGTTGACGGATTCGGGCAACAAGGTGTAAGCCCTATGCGTATGGTACGCGATTCACCCCAAAAAAATATCCCCCGTTCTAGGTGGCCTAGATTCAGCTTTTATTATTATCAACGTTAGATATTCGACATAATATGCAAATGTCCTCTAAAATAAATGAATGAAATATATGGAATTTGGGGATTTGAACAGATACAATCTTATGAAGTAGGGATCATTCAATTGGAAGGATTTTTAAGAAAGATGTTGAAGTGTGGTACTACGAAGGACGAATATGCAGAGTGAGAAATAGCATGTAAGGGGAAGAGTGTCTTATGGAACCATCGCTCATAATTATCGGCGGTGGCGTCGCGGGTCTTACAGCTGGGTGCTATGCTAGAATGAATGGTAAAATTACCGTTCATAATAAATTCTATGACCCCCATGCTGCACCCAAAGGGAAGAGCGCTATAACAGTTTTTTAGATTCCGATTACCGTTGGTGGAAAGAAGTCGCTTCCAGTCCTGACCGCTATAGAATGGAAAAGGAACGTTGTGGCAAGAAGGTAATCGACATCATCTCTCGTTACCATGTTGGCTTTAGGGATAGAGTAGAAGTTATTGATGTTACCACGCCTTTGACGCGTGAGAGATATACTGGGAATTGGATGGGTGCTATGCAGGGACGTAAACCCAATGCCAATATAATAAAGGCGCTCCTACAAATATATGGCTGGTCAATGGGTAGAGGTTTGGGGGGGAATAACCACAGCAGCTCAATCAGGTAGAAAAGCATCAAGCAATGTGAAACATGATGGTAAGCAATTTATCGCCACGAAAGCAAGTTATAGAATATGTAGTGGAGATAGAAAGGGGAATTTGGGTGAGAAAATTGCCAAAGATTGATAAAGACGTAAAGATACTACTTGATATGATTTATGCACCGATGTATACCAAAATATTGTTAGCAGCTATTGAGCTAGACTTGTTTTCAGAACTGGAAGAAAACAAAACTTATAATGATGTCGCGGTACGACTTGGATTGCACCCAAAGAATACCTCATACTTATTGGATTCACTAACAGCCATGGGATTGCTGAAAAAAAGTGATGAATTCTATGATAATACTGCACTGTCAAAAAAATATCTGGTAAGAAGCCAGGAAATGTTTATTGGAGAGCACCTTAAAGTCACCTGCATGACTACCGGTTTTGAGGATATTGAAATCGTAAAACTTGTAAAGGAAGGTCCAAATAGCAAATGTGGGAACAGGGAGGAAAACGATGTATCTGAGTTGTTCGGTGACTACACCGAATTGGTGAAAGGTGCTCAAAAAGGAGGCAGAGCAACTGAAATTGCAGCTCTTGCTTCATCCCTGCCTGAATTTGAAGGTTTTAGAAAGATGCTCGATCTTGGAGGGGGACCTGGATTACTCGGGATGGCAGTAGTTAAGGCGCATCCAGTGATGAAGGGAGTCATATTTGATACTCCGGAAGTTGGAAAGACCGCTGAGGAATCGATTAAGGAATATAACCTGGGAGACCGAGTTAAAATGATGACAGGGGACTATACTGTGGATTCTATAGGTGGAGAGTATGATTTTATCATGGCAATTGGTACGTTGAATTTTGCCAAACATGATCTAGATACAGTAATAAAGAAAATATATGATGCTCTAAATCCAAAAGGTGTGTTTATGTGCATTTCGGAAGGATTGACCTCTGAAAAAACTAGCCCAAGGGAGATGGTGGTCAGCTGGCTACCGTACTTCCTGAAAGGCCGGGATTTCAGTCTGGAACAGGGAGAAGTAAGTAACTCTGCTTTAAGAATAGGTTTTCGAAGCATATATAAACAGACCCTAGATTTGCTGACAGGTAAAATGGATGTAGATATCGCAAGAAAATAGCAAGAATAAACTGAAAAAAGAAATAAGTATATGTGAGATGAATAAAATGAACAATCTACAAGCTGACTGCGTAAACTGTTTCGGTTTATGCTGTGTTGCGCTCTACTTTTCCGCTTCGGAAGGCTTCCCAATCGACAAAGACGCTGGACAGCCTTGCCAAAATCTACAACAAGATTATCGCTGTTGTGTACATAAAAACCTCAAGGAACAGGGCCTTAAAGGTTGCCTTTCATTTGACTGTTTTGGTGCGGGGCAAAAGGTTTCTCGAGTTAGTTTCGGAGGAAATGACTGGAGGAAGGTCCCGGAATCTGCAGGACCAATGTTCAAGGTATTTCTAATCATGCGACAACTTCATGAGTTACTATGGTATCTTACAGAAGCGCAGACGTTGCAACCAGCACGTTCTATCCATAATGTGCTCAGCTCCATGCTCGAGGAAACGGAACAGCTTACTTACCTTAGCCCGGACTCTCTCATAGATCTAAACGTGGCTGAACATAGGTCAAAAGTAAATACGCTGCTTCTAAAGACCAGTGAACTTGTTCGTGCCGAAGCTTATCGGGGGCAGAAGTCTCACTTGGGGAGTAGGAAGGCCTTCGGGCGAGGAACTGACCTAGTTGGAGCTGACTTGAGAAAATTGAACTTAAGAGGAGCTAACTTGAGAGGGGCCCTTCTGATTGCTGCTGACCTTAGAGGAAATGACCTAAGTGGGACAGATTTTATCGGAGCTGATTTCCGAGATGCAGATTTGCGAGGAGCCGACCTTAGCAAGAGTATCTTTCTCACCCAAGCTCAACTTAACGTGGCGAAGGGGGATACTAGCACAAAGTTTCCCTCGACACTAAATCGACCAGCGCACTGGGCTTTACTATAAGTCGTTCTGGGATTTAACGAAAGATTGAGTTTAACGGACAGCCGTGGCAACACAATTTTATTTTAGCTCTCATCGGAAACGGTAAAACATTATTTGATCCTCAGGAGGAATATTTAGGAACCATGTTGAAGTGTTTTCTATCCCTTTTTTAAAGGCAGGTAGAAAATAATGGAGATTTGTAATAAAGAAAAGGCGGATATTGTCATTATTGGTGCAGGCATTATTGGCTTAAGTATTGCTTATCACATTCTAAGGGTTGATCCTAAGCGATCGATAACTGTATTAGAAAAGGATAAGATCCTAGGCATGGGTTCCACGGGCAAATGCACTGGAGGTATCCGCTACCAATTTAGCAGTCCGTTGCTCAGACGCTTGAGCCTTCTCAGCAGGGACTTTTTCCTCAAGTTTGAGTCAACATTTGATACTCCAATTTGGTATTCGGAAAAGGGCAATTTAATGTTAGCAGCTAATGAAGTATTGTGGAATCAACTACAAATCACATCCGCACAAGCTAAGGTTGATGGCATTCCAATGAAGTTGTTGAACCAGGAAGAACTGTTAAACTATTACCCGTATCTTCACAAGGATAATTTCTTGGGGGGAACAGTGTGCCCATGGGATGCTTATGCGGACCCTTATGCTGTTTTAGCAGGTCTTTATGCGTCAATACGCCGTCATAAGGTTGACGTTCTTCTTGGCTGGGAAGCAACCAAAATCATCATTGAAGAAGATAAGGTTAAAGGCGTTGAAACCCCTCAGGGGACAATCTGGAGCCCAATCATTGTGAATGCTGCCGGCCCACATGCAGCTCAATTAGCGGCAATGGCAGATATCATTCTTCCAGTACAACCCTTCCGTCGTCAAATTTACGTCTGCAGCAACCCCAAGGATCTACAAAAAAATGCTCCTACAATTATTGATTTAGCCTCTGGTTTTTATTTGCATCAGGAAGCCAGCGGTAAGACGGTATTGCTGGGAGGAACAGATCAAGATACTTGGCCTGGTTTTGAAGAAGTAGTTGATAAATCTGTGGTCGAAGAGTTTTTTCTAGCGGCGATGGAGATCATTCCTTCCGCCATGGATATAAAATGGTTGCGTACGTATACTGGAATTTGCGAACAAACACCGGATTTGCATCCGGTGATGGGAGAGGCACCGGGGTTAAAGGGATTGTTTTTGGCTAATGGATTCAGCGGAAATGGCTTCATGCATGCTCCAGCTGTAGGGAGAATCTTATCCGATTTAATTTTAAAAGGCGGAACTAAGTTGATCGATGTGAGTTTATTAACTCCTGATCGATTTGCGAAAGGTACGCAAATGGAATGAAGTACAACTACTGATAAATTGCATCACGCTTATCTTATGAAACAAACCATTGTAAGGAGAAGGATAGTTGAGAAATAGTTTTATTAATGCTGTTGAAATTTCAAAGGGAATATGTCAATCAAAGTTGGCGAATGGAGATACAGCTGTTGATTGCACTATGGGAAATGGCAATGATACAGCATTTTTATGCAGCTTGGTTGGAGAGAAAGGGAAAGTTTATGCTTTTGATATTCAAGAAGAAGCAGTTATTAGTACTCGCAAAAGGCTTAAGGAATTAAATATTCTTGAAAGATCAGAATTAATCCTTGATGGCCATGAGACTATTGATAAATACATAAAAGAAACGGTCAAATTAGTGATCTTTAATCTCGGCTATCTACCCAAGGGAAATCATAGCATTACAACAAAAAAAGAAACTACCCTTGTAGCCCTTCAAAAATGTTTATGTTTACTAGAGCCCAATGGTATTATCTTGATCATCATCTATCCAGGTCATGAGAACGGTAAACTTGAAAAAGAAGCCTTAGAAAGTTACACAGCTTCTTTAAGTCAAAAGGATTATAATGTTGTTAAGATAAGCTTTCAGAACCAGATTAATTTTCCCCCTGAACTGATTTGTATCGAAAAAGTCTGTCCTAAATGATTTAAAGCCTATAATGACAAGTTACAGATAAACAACCAAGGATTGAATTAGATTAATCTTTGGTTGTTTAATATTATCTTTAGGGGAGAAAGATGCTTCTATTACCGGATAACTCGGTAGTGATTTTCTTCGAGTAGCTTCTTGAGTGCTTGTACCTGAGCTTCATCGATAGTCTCTAACTCGAGTTCTACCTTTGCGTAACTGAGTGGAATATCTAAGGTTTCCCGACGATGTGCTACAGCGAGGACATTGGCTCCTCTACTAGCAATCAAATGCAATAGTTGAGCTAAAGCCCCAGGTCGATCACGCAGAACCGTAGTAAGAAAACACTTGCGACCATTTTTGACAAGTCCTTTGTCGATGGTGCGGGCTAGGATGTTAACGTCAACGTTTCCACCGCTCAATACTGCAACCATTTTACGATTTTTGTAATAAGATAGAGTATGGAGGATCGCAGCAGCTGCAGCAGCCCCCGCACCTTCTGCGACGACTTTAGCGCTTTCTAGGAATAATAGCATAGTACTGGCTATTTCATCTTCGTCGACGGTCACAATTTCATCAACATATCGTTTTACAAGCTCAAATGTCAGGTCGCCAGGTGTTTTTACCGCTATTCCATCGGCAATGCTCGGGATTCCATTGATCGTCATTACTTGTTTATGGGCAATCGATTCCTGCATTGAGGGATTGTTTTTACTCTGGACACCTATTATCTTCACAGCGGGATGTAAAGACTTTAATGCCAAGGCGACACCTGAGATCAATCCGCCTCCCCCAATTGGGAGGACTATAACTTCCACATCAGGAAGATCTTCAAGGATCTCTAAGGCAATGGTTCCCTGACCTGCAATGACGAGTGGATCATCGAAGGGATGAATAAACGTCGCCTGGGTTTCAGATTGAATGCGACGGGCCTCATTGTAAGCCTCGTCATAGACTTCCCCGTAAAGAATGACGTCTGCGCCATACCTCCGGGTAGCCGTCACCTTAGAAAGGGGAGCGTGCTTAGGCATGACGATGGTTGATTTGATGCCATAAATTGCTGCAGCCACAGCGACACCTTGAGCATGGTTACCGGCAGATGATGCAATTACACCAGATTGTTTTTGTTTTTCAGATAAATGGGCAATTTTATTGTACGCTCCTCTAAGTTTAAAAGAGCCCGTACGTTGAAGGTTCTCCATCTTTACGTAAACCTGATTACCACTCAGATCGCTCAAGCTAGGGTTGTGGACCAAGGCCGTTTTATAGGATATTCCCTGGAGTGTAGCTTTCGCCTTAATAATGTCATCAATAGAAATATCCATCAATTTGACTTCCTTCCTAAATAAAATACTTCTTTTGACTATTATTTATCCGCTAAAATGTAGTTTGTTCATCTTAGATACGATCTATGAGAAAAAACATGGTTCCCGATAATTAAGATTACACGGATGTTACTAGTGATACATGCAGGATAACTCCGGATAACTACCTTGGATATGGATTAAAATAACAATTGACATCGGAATGTAAAAGAGGTATGCTAACTGAGCGTCAAAAACGGGGTAGCTTAGTCAAAGGAATCATTGAGCTATTGACGACGAGGTTTGGAAATGTTAATATATGAGTCCGGCCTAAACAGCCAGTGAATCACGAAAACGAAAAATGCAAGGAGTTACTACTTCGAGCTAGTTGAAAAAAGTATTGACAACGCAAGTTAAAAATGCTAAGATGTGATTCTGGCCCAAACGGGGCAAGAAAATGATGGTCTTTGAAAACTAAACAACAAGGACAGCCAATGAGAGAGACTCGAAAGAGTTTCAAAATAAATCATGAGTCAATCATCTTCTTCTAGAAGAAGTGAAATAAC
>NZ_JABZFS010000089.1:0-29083 GCF_014237355.1 Desulfosporosinus sp. | reverse complement strand
GTCTTTGTTTAGCATGAGGGTTAAGTTTTATTATTTCAAGATGAAAGCGATCAGTTTGTGGCCAAATTCCGATCAGTTTTGGTGTCCAAAAACCGATCAGTTTATCTTACCATTCACAGTAATTTATTGTAATCTAAAATATAGATTGAATTATGCATTTTTTTAATTACATTTTCTTGAGAAAGCTTTTTCATGATTCGGGAAACAGTGACTTTATGGATATCGAGAAACGTTGCCATATCAGTAAATTTAATATGCTTGGAAAGGATATATTCATTATTTTTTTTTTCGTTAAAATTAAGATGGAAAGCTCAGTGGTCAAGTTGGGGAAGAGGAAATTGAAGTGAAGATTGACGAGAGTCTTTTGGATCTTTAATCTATGAGAAAAAAGGAGCGACTCAGAATAATTACTGAGACGCTCCTTTTTTACTAGAATAAATATATGTCCGAAATAGAGTGAAAAATAGTTTGATTTTACAGTGTAATAACATCTAGATCATCGGGAACGTACAGGTTTCCGTCGTAATAGTTCTTTCCTTCGGCAGTATAAAGAGCTTTTCGCTGAGTTAAATTGGTGTCTTCGGTGTGCCATAGTATAAGATTTTTAATATTAAGGTGAGCGGCAAGTTCACAAGCATCTTTGACGGTGCTGTGATGTTTCTGATAGGGTTTGAATTTTTCACGGTCACGATAGAGACAAAAGGACTCGCTTAAAAGCCAATCACTATTTAAAGCATAGTTCTCACATAATGGGTTATAGGGTTCATCTCCTAAAAAGGTAAGTAGTTTTGCGTTACTTAGTTTGGTGGTGAAGCCAAACTGTTTTGCCTTAGTGGAGTGGATGTCAAAGAAAGTAAAATCCTGACCTAAGATTTTTTCCGTTTGCCCATCATTTACAGGGATGAGGATAATTCGACTTCCGATTAAGTCCGTTAAGTTTTTATCAAGTGTTGAACCTACAAGTGTTTTGATATTGTACATTAGCTCCATATGGCAGTAAACTTTTAGGGTCTCGCTATATTGACCTAAAAGCATTGACGATGCGATCATTCTTATAATCCATACCATCCCGAGTAGGTGGTCAGAATGCTTATGGCTTACGAACACGTGATGAATCTTGTGGATAGGAATTCCTGCCTTTTATAAAGCAACTAATATGCCATTACCACCACCAGCATCTACTAATATATACTTATTTTTCTTAGTTGAAAGGGCAAAACACGTGTTATAGCACTTGGTTACAGCAGCATGGCCTGTTCCTAATGCAATTAGATGATTCATTGATCTTCACTCCCAAACTTAATAAGCCCGACTCCGATGAATTATCGAAATCAGACTTATTATTGATGATTTAAATCTTCTATCTTTCTTCTAGACAGGAGTCATTTCAACACTGGCTTTTTATCTTATTTACTATACATAAAGATATATTTGTTATATAATAAGAAATGGATGAATTTTACCATTTTACCCCATACTTCTTACTAATATTTTATCACAAACAGTGTGGAAATGTCAAGTGGTTTTCTCCAATTCTTTTGTTTAGGAGCGTGATCTAATGGATAGCTACCAAGAAAACTATCAAGAGGAGATTGAATATCTTAAGAAGACATTAGCCTTTATCGACGAAGAGGTGGAAAAGGAGGAGAAAAATCTAGAAGAGAAAAAGAGTGATTTAATTGCGGCCAAAAAAGATATGTATGATAACACCGTTCATAGTTCGAGTGACTTTGAGAGCCTTATCGATATTAACCTGCATCTTATGCAAGTCAATAATCATGTCTCAAGTTACGATACACGGCGTATTAAGAACCTCAAGAAAATGATAAACTCACCTTACTTTGGCAGATTTGACATTATAGAAAAGGGTTTTAATGAAAAAGAAAAGATATATATTGGACTTTACAATTTAATGGATAGAAACACTGGTCAAGTCTACGTTTATGACTGGCGTGCACCTATTTCAAGTGTGTTTTATAGGTATGAACTTGGTGAAGTAATGTATGACACTCCGGCAGGGATTAGTCGTGGAGATGTTTCTTTGAAAAGGCAATATCAAATTCGAGATTCAAAGCTGAAATACTTCTTCGATTGTAGTGTCAGGATTACTGACGAAATACTGCAGGAAGTGCTAAGTCATAATACTTCCGCCAAAATGAAAAATATTGTGGAAACGATTCAAAAGGAACAAGACGTAATTATTAGGGATAGGGATCATGAGCTCTTAATCGTACAAGGTGTAGCGGGTAGCGGCAAAACATCGATTGCTCTGCATAGAATTGCCTTTCTCCTTTATGAGGGTCTTAATTCCAATCTTCGGTCTAAGGATGTCATCATAATATCTCCTAATTCCGTTTTTAGTCACTATATTTCAAGTGTCCTCCCTGAACTGGGTGAAGAAAACGTGAGGCAGAGCATCTTTGACGATCTTGTCTTAGACGCATTTCAAGGTAGGTTTGGGGAAGAAACAAGGGATATGCAGCTTGAATCATTGATACATTCCCGAACGGAGACTGATAATGATCAAAGGCAGCAATGCATCGATTTTAAGGGGTCGAGGGTATTTAAGCAAATTCTTGACAGATTGCTATGGTATTACGCTCATCGGCTTATTGCCTTTGAGGATGTCTATTATAACGGAACAATTCTAGCGACAAGGCAACAGCTAAAAAACCGTTTTCTACACAACGAAATTGGTATTCCGATGGCCAAACAACTCAAAATAATTGAGACGATCCTTTTGAAAAAGGTTCACCCATTACAGAAGAAGAGACTTAAACGTTTAGAAAAGATAGTAGAAAAAAGTGAAGGGCATGATTTTGAAATTAAGTCCTTTAGTCGATTATTAGCCATTAAGCAAGCTGTGGCTTTTCGGGAACGAATTCAAAAGTTTACAAAGGTTGATTATGGACACTTGTATAAGCTGCTTTTCGGGAACCCTGGGCTTTTGCTCAAGTTGTCACAGGGTCTAATGCTTCCAGACAATATTGAAGAAATTATTTCAACAACCCTTCAGAATCTACGCAAGGGGCGAGTGCACTATGAAGATTACGCTCCGCTTCTTTATTTGAAGTTGAAAATTGAAGGGAATGAGGTGGTTTCTGGGATCAAACATGTGGTCATTGATGAAGCCCAGGATTACACTCCCCTGCAATATGAGGTTTTCAAGATTTTATACCACAATGCAACCTACACTGTCTTAGGAGACATTCGTCAGACGATTGAAAGAACAATAAACAGTTCATTATATGACGATATTTCTGAGATACTTAATAAAGGTAAGACGATTAAGCTGAATTTAAATAAAGGGTATAGGTCAACATGTGAAATCAACACCTTTACACAGAATCTACTTGGTGAAGGTAACCAACATCATTATTGTTCTATTGAACGGTATGGCGAGGAACCTAAGGTTATTCGCAGAGAAACATTGGAGGAGATAGACAAGTCGATCATAGAGGATATAGAAAATTATACAGAGCAAGGGTATGAATCAGTAGCCGTCATATGTAAAACTCAAGAGGAGGCAGAAAAGGTGTTTCGTCGGTTGGAAACATCGGTCCAACTAACACTAATTAAACCTCGAGGCGGGGAAATTATAAAAGGTGCACTAGTCATTCCAACGTATATGGCAAAGGGATTAGAATTTGATGTTGTGATCATTTACGATGTTAATAAGGAGAACTATGTAAGTAATTTTGATAGACAATTACTGTATATTGCCTGTACACGAGCACTCCATCGACTGGTTGTTTATTACACAGGTGATAAAAGTCCCTGGATTTAAACCGAACTAATTAGAAGGGCAGATACGGGCTTGATGACTCCATGTGCACTAGCTCCATTATAGAAGGCATTCCGTAGGGGGTGTCTTTTCTTGTATTTATTTTTTGTTTAATCCATGAATTTGATTTTGAAAAAGTGAAACACAAATGAGATTAGCCTCGTAGCAAAATAAAACAATCAGTTAAGGCATTTCCTGTGCTCAGGGATGTCTTTCTCTTTTTTAATATCCAAGTAACCCGTTATTGTTGGTGCGCCATGTAGCTGAAACCTTAAAGAAGCAATGATTTAGTCATTTAATCATTCTTCTAAATTTTTGGCATATTCTTACGGTAATAATGTAAAAGGAGGTGGATTTCCGGTTTGAACAGAAAGAAATCATAAAAAAAATGATTGAGGAGGGTACGTTTATGTTAGGTGTTCTTGGTGTACTTATCGCCATCGCAGTGATTATTTTTATGACCTATAAAGGCTGGGGTATCATTCCTGCTTCTCTAATTTGTGCTCTAATCGTTGTTCTGACAAACGACGGAGATATCTGGAAATCACTATCGGTGGATTATGTCAACGGATTCAAGTATTTTGCGGGTACTTATTTCTTAATCTTTGTTCTGGGTGCATTATTTGGTCAAGTTATGGGTGAGAGCGGAAGTGCTAACTCAATTTCTTACAAATTAATGGACAGGTTTGGCGAATCCAGAGCTATTTTAGTAGTTGCATTAGCTACCTCCATCCTTACTTACGGTGGAGTTAACCTGTTCATTGTTATTTTTACGGTCTATCCATTGGCTCTGATCCTCTTTAAGGCAGCCGATTTGCCAAAGAGACTTATCGTAGCGACTGTTGGTATTGGGGCCGGAACTTTTACCATGACAGCTATGCCAGGATCCCCTTCCATTCAAAATCTTATTCCTGCTCAAGTATTGGGAACTACTGCAACCGCAGCTCCTTTGATGGGTATTATCTGTTCCTTGTTTCTTTTCGGGGCAGGTATCTGGTATGTGCAAAGTCGGGCAAACAAAGCAAAGGCTAATGGCGAACATTTTGTACCTGGTCCTCGTGACAATATGGATAAACTATCATTGGCCGATGCCAGTGAACTGCCAGATTGGAAAGTCGCTTTCTTGCCGTTGCTAGTTGTTATCGGCGTGATTTTTTTCCTGAAGGGGAAGATGGATGCTCTTTATGGGGTCAGCATCGCTCTAGCAGTTGGTATTAGTTTGACCTATGTGCTGAACTGGAAGCGTTTTGAGAATCCGCTTAAGGCACTAAACGATGGTTGTGCAAACAGTGTCATGGCCCTTATTAATACCGCGGCTATTGTTGGTTTTGGTTTTGTAGTCCAAAACGTTCCGGCTTTCCAAGCGTTTATCAAATTTGCCTTAAATATGCAATTCAATCCTTTGGTTTCCGAAGCCATTGCTGTAAACGTTATAGCAGGTATTACCGGTTCTGCCAGTGGTGGTTTGACCATCTTCATGAAAACCATGGGTCCCGCGTTCCTTCAAACCGGGATAAGCCCCGAAGCGTTACACAGGGTCGCTTCGATAGCTTCCGGTGGTCTAGACTCCCTGCCTCATTCTGGAGCGGTTATTACATTATTGATGGTTATGGGTTTAACCCATAAAGAAGCCTATAAAGACCTAGGTGTAGTTACGGTGGTTATACCCTTGCTGGCAACAGCTTTGGCTATAATTATCGGAATATTCTTTTATTAATATCCCTGAGGCGCGCTAATTAGACGGTAAAGTGTTCGTATCAAATAAACCGTGCTAACCGTCACGCAATGGTATGAATATAAAAATCTGAAAACGAACGGGTTCAGCATATAGATGCTAAATCCGTTCGTTTTATCTAGTTGGTTCTCGGTCTAATAACTAAAGCGTCATGGAATTTAGGTGTGACTTTCATCACATCTAAAGTACCTCCGAAGTCATGGTAGAATATTCAAATATGACTTATAATAAGATTAATCTTTTAAAGAAAATAATACATATATAGGGGGAAATAGGAATGAGTATGTTTTGCTTTCAGTGCCAAGAAACGGCTAAAGGAACCGGTTGTACGGTTAGAGGGGTTTGTGGAAAACCAGAAAACGTTGCCAATTTGCAAGATCTACTTATCTACACATTAAAAGGTATTTCCATTTTTGCAGTACAAGCGCGTGGGATGGGGATTGTCCGACCGGAAATAGATAAATTTATCATGGATAGTCTCTTTACTACCATCACGAATGCAAATTTTGATAAAAACCGTTTCATAGAAAGAATTCAAGAAGGCTTAAAACTCCGCGAACAGCTGAAACAAGACATTGTCAAGGCTGGCGGAACAATTGCCCCAGAAATAAATGATGCTGCAACATGGACAGCGTCTGCCGATGAATTTGATGCTAAAGCAGCCATGGTTGGCGTATTAGCTACGGAAAATGAAGATGTACGTTCCTTACGAGAATTACTGACCTATGGTTTAAAAGGAATGGCAGCGTATGCAGAGCATGCTTATGTACTGGCTTATAAAGAAGACGAAATATTTGCCTTCCTTGAAAAAGCCCTAGCAGCTACCCTAGACGATACCCTTACTGCTGACCAACTAGTTGCCTTAGTACTAGAAGCCGGAAAACATGGCGTTGATGTCATGGCGCTTTTAGACAAAGCAAACACGACAACCTATGGTAATCCTGAACTAACAAAAGTGAATATTGGGGTTAAAAATAATCCGGCTATTCTAATAACTGGACATGATTTAAAAGATCTAGAAGAACTGCTTATTCAAACACAAGGTACAGGTGTAGATGTTTATACTCACGGCGAAATGCTCCCGGCCCACTATTATCCTACGTTCAAGAAATATGACCATTTTGTCGGTAACTATGGAAATGCGTGGTACAAACAAGACAAGGAATTCGAATCCTTCAATGGCCCGGTTTTATTGACCACCAACTGTCTAATTCCACCTAAGGATTCCTATAAAGATCGTCTTTACACAACAGGAGTTGTCGGGTTTGAAGGGGTTAAGCACATCGCTGATCGCGCAGATGGAAAAGCTAAGGATTTTTCCGCTATCATAGAACAGGCTAAGATATGTCCACCTCCTACTGAAATTGAGACTGGTGAGATCGTTGGAGGCTTTGCTCATAATCAAGTCTTAGCTCTTGCAGACAAAGTTGTAGATGCTGTTAAATCCGGAGCAATTAAACGATTCTTCGTTATGGCTGGTTGTGACGGTCGTATGAAGAGCCGTGACTATTATGCTGATTTTGCTCAAGCATTGCCTAAAGATACAATCATTCTGACAGCAGGATGCGCTAAATACAAATACAACAAGCTTAACCTAGGCGATATCGGCGGCATTCCGAGAGTTCTTGACGCAGGACAGTGTAACGATTCCTATTCCTTAGCGGTCATTGCCTTAAAACTAAAAGAAGTCTTTGGCCTGGATGATGTCAACCAACTCCCGATTTCGTATAATATCGCTTGGTATGAGCAAAAAGCTGTCATAGTGTTACTAGCCCTCTTGTATCTGGGTGTAAAAAATATTCATCTCGGACCGACGCTTCCAGCTTTCTTATCTCCAAACGTTGTGACCGTTTTGGTCAATAACTTTGGAATCGCTGGAATCACCAATGTTGAAGACGACCTAAAAATCTTCATGGCTTAATATTGGAGAGTAAAAGGAAAAGGGGATCAAGCACTAATGTGCCTTATCCCCTTAAGCTTGTTTACTAAACAATTAAGTGCGGGCTTACAGTATAGGCACTTCAAGAAGCGCAAGAATTCTAACTTCACTTTATTTCCTTTACTCGATTTAGATCTAACAACTTGGTAAAGTAAGCCAAAGCTAAACCAAATATTATATGCGCGATTAGTGTAACGATCACGCCAGTTGGCTCTTGCGGTAGTTTATCCTCTACAGTTTGGCCGAGCAATGTACCGAAAAGGCCTACCCAAACCACTAAACCGAATCCTAATCCCTTCGTCCATAAGTTCTCTGAACCAAAAAGGTAAATTATATACACAAATACCACTCCTAAAAGAGAAGTAACGGTAATGTCTGCAATAGCACCAATTAGATAAGCTAACTTATTATAAAGATACTCTTTTTGGATAAAGCGAGTAGCTACAATTTGCCAAAATACAACCTTTGTGAACCCAAGAATATATAGAACATAATTAGTAAGTAACTTTACTCCGTCGGCTAGTATGCCAATTACAACTCCTATAAAAATCTTATCCTTATACAATACGATTTCCTCCCTGAATTCTCAAAGCTTAGTGTTATTAGCGGATTATAAAAATGTTTTAATCGTAATCGTTAATAGCATGCCCAGTTCCCCAGTCTTGTTATGTAGAAAAGCGGATGTATCGACAAACAAAACCCTACTTTCGGATAATAGGAAAACCCTACTTTGGAGAGGCTCCCTAAAGACCTAGATGTTTTATAACTAAAGTATAAACCATCTAGGTCTTTTTACTATTTATGGGGGGAGAATTATGATTTCTTTGTCTTGGTTAAACCTATTTAAAAGGATTCTGGCGACCTTGATTCTAATGGCTTTGGTAATCTCTGCGTACTTGCTTTGGGCACGTCCTTATCAGCTTAATTGGGGCGCAACGGAACAAGAAATGAATCAGGTCATGCCTGGAGATCATTTAGATCCCCAGCCGGAGTTTTTCTCTACTCGGGCGATTACCATCAAGGGTACTCCGGAGGAAATCTGGCCATGGTTGCTACAGATGGGATATGGGCGAGCTGGGTATTATGGTTATGATATTATCGAAAACTTGGGGAGCCCGCTGGGAATTCACAGTGCGGACCACATCCTGCCGGAATTTCAACATTTTAAGGTTGGAGATAGCGTTCCGATTAGTTCTGTTGCTCACATGGTCTTTTATGCAATTGAACCAAACCGATACCTAATTTGGACTGGTACGGATCAAAAGGGTAGTTTTATCTGGGCATTATATCCTTTAGATGAAGACCATACCCGTTTGGTTAGTCGCATCCGCTGGTCTTTTCATTGGGCAGAGCCTAGTTTACTATCTCTTGACCTATTTACAGAATTCACCGATTATCTTGCAGTCCGTGAAATTTTACAAGGTGTCAAAGGACGGGTAGAGAATCAAATAGAGCCCATGGCAAATCAAAACACCGAGGTTGTAATTTATGTGGTTACTGCTTTAATCTTCATCGTATCATTAGTCTCATTGTTAATCCGCGGGCTTACATGGAAGAGATGGCTAACAGGATTAGCAGCAGGGGTAGTTTGGCTTGTCACTTGGTTTGCACCAGTATCGATCTGGATCGGAGTTGGGCTGGAGATCCTTGTAGTATGGAAGCTGTTCTTTCCAAAAGATTTCTTTAAAAGAAGCAAAGTAGATAAGGCAGTCAATCCAGCGTAGTCCTGTTGCCCTGGGGATGTCTGGAAGTAAATTTAAAGGTGGTGGTGAGTTATATGGAACGTTATGAGATTATAATCAAGGGCCACATTGACCAACGACGGGAAGACTGGTTTGCAGGACTTGAAATAACCTTACTTTCCGGAGGGGAAAGCCGTCTTGCTGGGGAAGTGGCGGATCAAGCCGCTTTGCATGGCATCTTAAACAGAATCAGGGATATGGGATTACAGTTGTCGTCTGTAAAACGGCAGGATTAAATCTATAAAATGTGTAATAGCGTAACTAAAATGCGGAATATTGGAGGGGAATAAATGAAATTGATTTCAACCATTATGGTTTCATTATCTAGTCTTTTGTTGCTATCTGTTTTAATTTGTGGTCTCTGGATAAGAACTCAGAAAGCCGCTCTAGCAATTCCAGAAGATGCGGTTAACTTTCACATCAATCTAGGTGTGGCCACGGTGGTTATAACTCTTTTGACCATAGGTATGCTCTTTTTCAAGTTTGTTCGTAATTGAGGCTAATATAAAAGCAGTTTCAATAATGAATTTAGCTGTCCTTAGGGACAGCTTATTTGACGTATGGTTCATGACGATTTCTTATTGGTGAGAAAATCTCACACTTTTCATTTATAATGAAGGGAAAAAGGATTGTCTTTAAGAATATTATGAAAAGGTGAGAATGACGGCAAAGGGGTTCGACAGATATGGTGGGCGTATTGCTTAAAACCAAAATTCATATACCAAAGTCTCGTCCGGGTTTAGTTGGGCGTACGAGGCTGTTAGATCGTCTTGATGAGGGACTATTAATGGATAAACCCTTTACCTTAATTTCAGCTCCCGCGGGATATGGGAAAACGACCTTGGTTACAAATTGGTTTGAGAGAATCCATCGTGCTAAGGCTTGGCTTTCACTAGATGAACATGACAATGATCCGGTGAGGTTTTTTTCTTACCTAATTGCCACTTTGCAAACAGTGGATTTAACCATGGGAAAAGAGTCCGCAAAGCTGTTATCGGAGTCCGGCATGATACCGGCACAAGCGCTAGTGGTAACACTGCTCAATGAGATACTGAAGGCCCCCAAGCCATTTATTCTTGTCTTAGATGATTTTCATGTGATAAAAAATGAATCGATTTTTCGAGCAGTCCAGGCAATCTTAGATCATCACCCACCGTTCCTACACCTATTAATGATAACCCGTGAAGATCCGGCGCTTTCCCTACCTCGTTTCCGGGTACGTAACCAAATGACAGAAATACGCATGGAAGATCTGCGCTTCGATCTGGTTGAGATGGGAGCTTTTTTTTCAACAGCTGCGGGTGTTAAGCTGAAGGATGAGGAGGTTGCGGCACTTGAAGTCCGTACGGAAGGCTGGGTTGCAGGCTTGCAATTAGCAGCGCTTTCCATCAAGGGATGGGCGTCAGAGCAAGTGAGCGAGTTCATTAAGACTTTTAGCGGCAATCATCGTTATATTATCGACTACCTAATGGAAGAGGTTATTAACCGTACTACTCCGGAGATACGCGTTTTTCTAGCCCGCACGGCTGTCTTGGATCGATTTAATGCAGAATTGGGCGATGAATTGACGGGTGAGAGTAACTCTAAAAAGATTATCGCTCGGTTAGAACAGGCTAATCTCTTTCTGATCCCTTTGGACAGTGAGTGCCGATGGTACAGGTACCATCACCTGTTTGCTCAGTTTCTTCGGACTGAATTAACCAAGTCTGAGCAAATTCACGTTCAGCAACGAGCAGCACTGTGGTTTGCCGACAATGGCTTACCGGAAGAGGGGATCAAATATGCTCTGGCAGCAGGGGTTTTTGATTTCGCCGGGGATTTGTTAAAGGCCGAAGCTCCTCGGGTATTTCAAAGGGGAGAAATAGTCACCCTCCTAGATTGGCTCAATTTGTTGCCGGTTGAGCTGGTTGATAGTAGCGTAGAATTAGCGGGCTATAAGGCTTGGTCATTATTTTTGCTGGGAAAAAGCGAAGAGGCAGTGCATTATTTGCAAAGAACGGATGAAATCAAGGCGGAAAACAGTGACCCCTTGGCAGAAGGAAGATTATTAGCACTGCGGGGTTGGATCGCTAACTATCGAGAGGATCCCCGAACTAAGGAAATTGCATTGTTGGCAATAGAGAAACTGGGTGACCAAGATCCTTTCTTCCGAGAAGTTTCGCTCATGTCTCTAGGCCACGCGCAAAGAAAAAATGACTCGATGCCAGAGTCTACGGCGACTCTATATAAGGCTTATGACACGGCCCGTACTGCCGGGCACATGTTTACCAGCCTGGGTGCTTTGCTGGATATCACCATGAATTTAGTGATTCAAGGTCGACGCAGGGAGTCAATGGGCCTGTGTAATTATGCCTTAGAGCAATATGTTGACAGCCAGGGTAAACCTCTGTTAATGACTGAACTATTATATATACCTTTAGGAATTCTTTTATATGAAGGCAATGACCTGAAGCAATCCCGGGATTACTTGGAACAAGGGATTAGAGCCAGCCACAGCATAGGATTAAACAGAATTTTAGGCGGTGATGCTGAGCAGACGCTAGCCCTTGTCTACTGGGCTTTAGGCGATTTCCAGTCGGCTTGGGATTTACTGGAGAAGGCTAAGGCTAATACGGATGCCAAAGCTTTCCCTATCATTTGGGATAGATACAAGGCCTTCGAGGCATATCTATTATTGAATCAAGGAGATTTGTCAGGGGCTCTGGCCTGGGTTGAGTCCTTAGGTCCAAAGCCAGTGGACAGCATTACCTCATTTAAAGAGATACCATATATGGTTATAGCCAGAACATTATATAGAGCCGGACGATATGATCAGGCTTGGGAGTTGTTGAAAAGACTCCGTCAGTTTGATCGAGAAAGAGAAAGATACGGCAGACTGGTTTACGTAAATATAGTTTCCTCTTTAGTTTTACAGGCTCTAGGCAGGCGGGAGGAAGCAATCAGATCTATGGAAGAAGCAGTGAATTTTGCCTCAGCAGAAGGATATATACGTCCGTTTCTAAGTGAAGGATCAGAGGTCGGAGAATTACTGATGGCCGTAAAGGCAACAAATCAAGAGTTCTTAAAAATGCTCCATCCTCCGTCAATTTCATTCTTGCCTGATTCGGGGATGATCGAAACATTAAGCCTGCGAGAATTGGAGGTTCTAAGCTTGGTAGCAGCGGGGCTTTCTAACGAAGAGATTGGCACGAAGTTGTTTATATCACTTGGCACGGTGAAGTGGCATGTCAGAAACATATTCGGCAAGTTGGATGTGGGGAGTCGCACTCAGGCAGTGGTCCGGGCTCAACAGTTAGGACTATTTAAAAAAAGTGGACCCTAACCGTTTAAAATATAAACAATTTTATATCTAGGAATTTGCATAACATCAAAACCGAGCACAACCAATTTGTTATTTTCTTGTAAAAAATCATTTAAAGCTTCTAATGGAATTCCATCTTCGTAAACAAGAACTTCTTCTATTTCTAAGGCATTCATACTTTGGATAATTGCTTGTTTAGAGACCCAATTCCCCATGCTTTGGGAAGTGGTATCAAGCCAATGTATCACCTTGGGAGTAAAATCCATTACATCCCGAACAGGGGTTTTTTGAGGATATGCAACACCATAAACCCCAGACGTCAGATTGCCAATGTCAGGGATAGTTACATAAAAACGAAGAGAATTAATTTCGGGATGATTTGTGATTAGCCCTAAATCTCTATCAGTAAGTGTTGAAACGTTGTTAGCTCCGAGGTCAACTATCTTCTTATCAAGGTTTCCCCATAACTCATTTTGTTTTTTAGCCGAATAAAACCCAAGGTCCGTAAACTGGTTTATTGTTCCGCCTGTACCGTCCAATGTAGCTTGTGTTGAATTTGGATAATAACTGAAGGCTCCTTTGTCAGGAAGGTAGTATCTCTCAAAAGTGGTTCTAACAAAGTTCTCAATTAATACCTTTGCCTCAGCTTTATCGTTCTGGGAAGCATTTTTCCATAAATATCTTGTCAGCATGGTTGTGCCTTTTCCCATTTTCAAGGACCATTCATGCCATTCATCTAAATCTTTTCCAGAAGGCATAGGTTCGGACATAACCTCAAGAGCGGTTTTGAATATCTCCCGTTTATATCGTAAAGGAAGTGATGTATAGATGTCATTGCCGCTTTTGTCAACGAATGTCTTGATAATTGAAGCTGTGTTGTTCAGATCTTTTTTCAATAATTGGCCGCTTGCTCTTGATCTTGGTCCCCAAAAGCCCATCTGAGGGTCTTGATTGGTATAAAACCATTGGAGCAGTGCTTGTTTCCATTCGAGAGAAAAATTATATAAATTGTGTTTTCCAATAACACCTTCCCCGTTGTAATAACTCAATAAGCTTCTTGCAAACACAAACGTGGTTTGTGGAAAATTGGAAGCAATCCACCCAACATTGGATACATCGTCAAGAAAGGTTTTCAATTTCTCGGGAGTGTTAATTTCATCCAAATACTTCAGAGGATACTTCAAGTGTAATGGCTGTCCGGTTTCTTCGGCCAAGGCATTGAGATGAGATAAGATATTTTCTGTAGGTTCGTTATAAGTGCAATATGGATAAGAATCGTCCATAAACGCTCCTGTCCTGGAATTTTGAAGATTTAAATAGAAATCCAATTCAGCTTCCTTGTTTATAAACTTCGGCACTTTAATAAGTCCTTCTCTTGTTTTTAATTGCTCGTGCAGTTTATCCAGCCGTGTCAGTGCCATGAAGTAATGGCCGTGATCAAGCCAGTACACCATTCCCATCATCTTGAACTCAAAATTCGCCATAAAATAGCCTTCTTCCTGAAGTTCTTTGTTCAGACGGAACAAATCTCTTATTTGTGTTTGTGCATGAAGTGTAGTAAGAAATACTGCACTAATTAAAATTGAAATAAACATCATAAGGGCCAGGATTCCTTTTTTGTGTTTCATTTTTTAACCTCCCGCAATAAATTTCGAATTTGTTCCTGGAAACAGCTCAAATAGAATTGAAATAAATAACTCCCTCACCTTTAATAATAAAGATGAGGGAGTTATTGCACATCATACCCCAGACATGGTTTTTCTCTATCTTAAGTCACTAATTTTAGAGCAATTAACGCCAGTTGGGTCCGGTCCCTTGCCCCGAGTTTGGCCAATAGATTGCTTACATGGTTCTTCACTGTCCCTTCGGCTATAAACAGCTCAGCAGAAATCTCACTATTAGAAAAACCCTTGCCGATCAATTTTAAAACTTTCTTTTCTTGGTTAGTAAGTTGAGTGGTATTCCTATCCCGGTCTGATATCTTGGCGAGAATTTTTTGGGTCACATCAGGATGCAGACAAACTCCACCTGCATGAACAACTCGGATGATTTTGCATAGTTCCTCAGGCTGCATGTCTTTAAGCAAAAAACCTTTGGCGCCGTTCTGTAATCCTTCGATTATCAGCAGGTCCTCATTAAAAGTTGTCAAAATCAGCACCCTGGTGTCAGGAAAAAGACGGGTGATTTCTCCTGTAGCCTCAATACCGTTCATCACCGGCATACGCGCATCCATCAGTACTATATCGGGAATGTTTTGTTCACAGAACTTTAAGGCCTCATGACCATTGTGACAAATTCCCGCTACTCTAAAATCCTCTTCAAGTTGCAGAATCGTATTCAAGCCTTCGCAGACAATGGGCTGGTCATCAACAATTAGAATTGTTATTTTGTTCATTTCTTACCCTCCGTCTGTCTAAATGTCCGCTAATTTTAAAACCTTTTTCCTTCTGTGACAGAAAAGAAATATCACCACCAAGTTGTGTGATTCTTTCCTTCATACCATTTAAGCCGTTTCCCCTTTGAAGGTTATTTGTTCCCACTCCATTATCATAATAAGAAAAAGTTACTGAATCTTGATTCCCTGAGATAGTAATCTGCACATGGTCAGCATTAGCATGACGCAGTGTATTGGTGATGGCTTCCTGAAATATCCGATACAAGTTGAAATTTTCCTTACTTGTTAAAAACAACTCCTGGGGCTTTATGTCAATATCTATCTGCAAGCCAGTTAAAGACTGTGCTTCAAAAGCCATTTCATTAAGATGGGAACATAAATCAAAGTCAAAATAGGATTCCCTTTTTTCTGAAACCAGTTCCCTAACAGAGTTAAGAGCTATCCGAGATACTTGAAGGGCTTTGTCCCAGTGAGTCATAGAGGCCTCTAGATTATGGTTCATAAGCTTTTTTCCTGCTTGGAGGGTTAATATCAAGCCGGTGAGATTATGACCCAGACTATCGTGGATTTCGCTGGCAATTCGTCGTCGTTCAGCCTGGGAGGCTAACTTTTCACTTAAGGCAATGCTTTCGTTTAGTAGAAGATTTACGTATTCAAGTTCCTTTGACAGTTTTTCATAGGCAAGTCTTTGTTCCCTCTGTCTTCTTTCACTTAGTACCAGAATAAAGGCAAATCCATACAGCAGTATTTCGGCAATTCCTAGAAATTGCATCTGACCAGTTTCTTTAAACTCAAACAGTGCATAAGAGCCCACACTGGCTGTTGTGGCAAAAACAGCGTAAATCATGAAGGAAGGCTTTGGTAATATAGCTGTCCCTTCTATGAGGTAAATCATAAAAAGTTTATCGAAGCCAGCACTTTCTGGGAACAGAGAAATAAGAAAAGCGAAGATTAAATCTAATAATAGAGTAATCACGTTCACTTTTGCATTTTTATATCTGTAATAACTTCGCCAAAAGCCACTGGCTAAAATAACAAGTACAACTGCTATCAGCGGTAAGCTGAGGGGAGTTTTCTGAAATACCCTAATCCCGAACCAGGAATACAAAACAATTTTTGTGCCGGTTAACCAGATAAACATAACTCTACCTCAAAGATAGTTTTTTGCCCTACAACTCAAATCTCTTCTACTTCGAGGATCTGAATTCCTTTATTTATTCATAGGTTATGAAATGTACAAAGGTAATTTCACACAGTAGTCGTAAATTACGATATTCGTCGAAATAAGACAGGTTTATTATTTAATAAACCTTGAAACTAGGCTCTTTTCGACACGCTTTACTTCTTCAACATGAGATAATTATCCCGATCTCAATTGAAGGAGTGTAGTATTCGATGAACGTAAAGATAGTTGCATCAATCTTGATTTTATGCACAGGTATTATTGTCTGTAAACCAGCTTTAGCGGCTGACGATAATCTAAATTCAGCTACCAACTCACCACAAATAGTAAGTATTAATAGGCTTTCAGGAAATACAAAATATGAGACTGCTAGGGTTATCTCTGAATATTATGCCAGCGGAAAGGTAAAGAACGTCATTCTTTCAACAGGAAATGAATTTGCCGATGCTTTATCGGCAAGCGTTCTAGCCCACGAAAAAGAAGCACCTATTTTATTAGTCGATTTTTCTGCTGATCGATCTAACGATGCTTTTGATTATATCCTTCAACATCTTGATTCTAATGGAACAGTGTATATCATTGGCGGTGCTGGAATCATAGGCGAAGAATTCGAGACTAAACTCTATGCCCTTGGGATCCAAAATGTAGTTAGAATTGCTGGTATGGATCGGTATGAAACCTCTTATAAGGTAGCCAGTTCACTTAATGATGTACCGACAACCACCGTTGTGATATCCTCAGGAGAACATTACCCGGATGCTTTGAGTATTTCAGGTTTTGCGGCTAATAAAGGCTGGCCTATTCTGTTATCTCCTCACGACGCACTCCCTCAAGATATAAAAACCTACTTGCAGGAAAAAAAGCCATCTAAAGTATATATTACGGGAGGTTCAGGAGCGATCTCAGATGATGTAGCGGCCGAAATTAACGGTTTGTTGCCAGAAGCCAGTGTCGAGCGCTTGACGGGACTATCTCGATTTGATACAAATGCCCTGATTACCGAAACCTTTGCACCGAATCCTTCAACAGTCTATCTAGCCTCAGGCTACGGCTTTGCGGATGCACTGGCAGGAAGTACTTTGGCAGCAAAAAATGGAGATCCAATCATCTTTATAGACCCTTCTAGCCCTACCCTGCCAAAATCGGCAGTCAGTTACTTTGGTAAACTTTATGAAAATAATATACGTCCAAAGGTAGTTTCATTGGGAGGCAGTGTTGTTGTTTCGAATGAGATCATGAAAAATACCAATGACTTGATTTTAGGAACAGTGAAAGAAACTAGTATTTATTCAATAGATGACTCATCTGTAACGGTTACTCAAAATGAGAACTATTCTTTACCAAAAACAGTTCCTGCAAAGCTTTATAACAGTGAAATTATGGAACTGCCTGTTAAGTGGGATCCTACGTTCGTGGATACCAGCATCCTAGGGGAACGTGTTTATAATGGGGTAGTGGAAGGATATGCTAAACTGGTTAAACTTAATCTTACAATCAAAGAACCTGAACCCATCTTAATTGCTCAATATTCTACACACTTTGACTCAAACCAAGTCATGCGTACGGGGAATATTCGCCTTGCGGCAAAAGCTCTTGATGGAAAGTTATTGGCACCTCGAGAACTGTTCTCCTTCAACGACAGTGTTGGGCAACGAACGGCAGAAGCAGGTTATCAAGAAGCGATGATCATCGAAGGAAAAACCTTTGTCCCGGGGCTTGGGGGAGGAGTTTGCCAAGTTTCTTCCAATCTCTATAATGCAGTCGCTCTAGCCAACTTAGAAATTATCGAAAGGCATCGTCATTCACTGCTTGTCAATTATGTTCCCCCGGGTCAAGATGCCACTGTGGCCTTTCCAGTACTTGACTTCAAATTCAGAAATAGTACAAATAAATATCTCTTAATCCGAAGTTTCGTAGAAGGAAACACCTTAACCTTTAAGCTATATGAAAAAATAAAGAATTAGACCCCAAATCCCTCGGTTTCACATTTTCCCCAGGTCATGTCGGACATACTATAGCATGAGTATGTAGATAAGACAGGATAAATGGGGGAATAGTCAATGAGTCATATGACCTATGATGAGATTTTTAGCCGATTAGTCAAAGCATCATATATGGGTAATGTGGAGCAGGAAATTGAAGAGATCGAGGCCAGTGGAAACGAAACTACAAAAGAATATATTCACTATGCTCTGGGGAACGGTGATCAAGAGAAAGTAGTTTTTCAAATCGATAATTGTGAAGGGGCTTGTTCAGGTGAAAGCCATAACTGTGAAGCGGCCTGCCTCTTTGATGCCATCGTTCGGGATATGGAAGGGAAAGTAGTGATCCAAGACCGAAACTGTACTCACTGTGGGCAATGTATCAATACCTGTTCTTATAATACTTTAATTGACAGGAAAGAATTTATTCCTTTGATAGACCTTCTAAAGAAAAAGGAAGTTGCCGTCTATGCAATCGTAGCCCCGGCGATTATTGGACAGTTTGGAGACGTTACAATGGGGCAACTACGGGCAGCTTTCAAACATTTAGGCTTCTATGGGATGGTGGAGGTTGCTTTATTTGCTGATATCCTAAGCCTAAAAGAAGCCCTTGAATTTGATCATGCAGTGAACACTGAGGAAGATTTTGTTTTAACAAGTTGTTGCTGTCCCATATGGGTAGGCATGGTAAAACGAGTTTATCACAAATTAACTCCCCACATTTTACCGTCTGTATCTCCCATGGTTGCCTGTGGTCGAGGGATTAAACGACTTCATCCCGACGCTAAAGTTGTTTTTATTGGTCCTTGCATCGCTAAGAAGGCTGAGGCTAAAGAAAAAGATATCCGAGACGCTGTGGATGCTGTCTTAACCTTTGAGGAAGTTAAGCAAATCTTTGAGGCCACTGGCATTAATCCAGCAGATATGGAGGATATTCCTAGTGGTCATTCTTCTGCAGGAGGACGCATTTATGCCCGAACCGGGGGCGTAAGCAAAGCTATCTCAGACACCTTAGATCAACTTAGACCGGATAAGCAAATTAAAATCAAAGCGGTTCAAGCTGATGGAATTCAAGAGCTAAAAGAACTCCTGCGCTCGATTACCAGCGGAGACATCCAGGCGAATTTTTACGAGGGAATGGGTTGTGTTGGTGGTTGTGTTGGAGGTCCTAAAGCACTCCTGAAACCTGAATTAGGAGCCTTACATGTTAATACCTATGGTCTCTCTGCGGAGGCTCATACTCCTTTAAATAACCCTTATATTCTAGAACTGCTTGAACGTCTCGATATAAAGGATGTTAATAGCCTACTAGAAGGTGAATCGGCTAAAATTTTTCAACGGGATTTCAAAAATTAGACACTTTTTAGGGTTTGTTGATCATTCTATAATACTTATTAAGCTGTTCATCGAGATCCTGACTTAATTTAAGAACAAAGGGGTCTTGTGTACTTCTGCCCTGTCTTACTGAGTGGATCAATGCCTCCCGGAGATCTTCAATTGTCACAAGTTGGGCTTTTAACTCAAGGTTATAATCTGTCACAATTCTTCCCCTCCTTTGGTTAAGAATAGCAAATGTAAGGTATAAGAAGTGTGATTGAAGTCTCTTTTTGTAAGTGATAATTAACTGGTAGATATGGGATATATTACAGGATTTCCTTTCAAATAGTTTTTGCTTATTAGACAAAAGCTAAAGATATATATTTGAAAGGAGATCTTGACTATGAAGTTATCAGATAATCTTACTCAAGTTGTTAGATTTCTCAGTATCGGAAAAATGAAAGACTCTATACCCATCGGTTTCTTAGGTGGTTTAGCAGGGACAATTTTTATGGATTTGAGCAATATAATGTTCAAAAAGATGGGATTAAGTGAAAAAACCTATGCTCAATATGCAGGATCAGTCGTAATGAAGCCATTTAGATTATTTTTCGGGGCTAACAAGTTGTTAGGACAGATCCTACATCTTGTGACGGGTTCGATCATTGGTATACCTTTATTGGCTATTTTAAAGAAGACCGGAAAGGACAACTATCTTTTCAAAGGGGCCGTCTTTGGAACCTTTACCTGGGAACTTCTTTACTCTTTTGGCTTGAGATACAAGGTGTTTAGAGCAGAAGCTCATACGACAGGGACGCATTTCACTACATTAATTGATAATCTCATTTACGGCTTTGTTTCGTCGGCAACCATGGTATTTCTAGCAGATGACTCTGTTTTTCCTAAAAGTCCTGTAAAGCGAGCAGAGAATACCTTAGAAAGTGAAATCATAGAAGTGAGGGATAGTTCAAGTGAGTCTACTTATGAATATCAACCTGAAGTGAGGTTTCATTAAGTTTATCATAATCTAATAATCTATTCCGATTTCCATATGCTTAAAACATTATGAGCGATACCTCACCTAGCTAAGAGGTATCGCTCATGTTATTTAGAGCTAACCGATTTTCGGCCAATCTTGGACCCCTGTATCCTCTATGATCCCTAGGGTAACATCTGTTACATCTTTTAAAGCTAGTAACTGATCTCGAATGGTTGATTTGATATTATCGGCCTGGGCCAAGGTTAAACCGGGACGCAATTCAACATAACTTTCGACATGATAAAAACGTCCCTCTTGAAGAATACGCATTTTATTAATGTCTGTTACTTCGGGTACGGATAAAATAACTTGGGAAATCTTGTCTTCAACTTCCTTAGGAGCGGATACGCCGATGAGTCCGACCATATTGTCATACCCCACACGAAAGGCGACTCCCCCCATTAAGAATCCAATGATAATGGCCGCAATACCATCGAACACCTTGATGGGAGTAAAACGAGTTATAAGAATTGCTCCAAGAGCTAGTATTGCTCCGGATGTAGCAACAAGGTCTTCGTAAAAAACTAGGCGAGTTGCAGGGGAGGCCCGGTTGACATTTTTTAGAGCCATAGGGATTAGGCTCAGACCATTTCCTTTTGCTCCAGTTTCTCGTAAAATCTCGCGCATAGCCTTTGACAAGACGTATCCGTCGATAGTCATGGACGTGCCTAGGCTAAAAATAATCAACCACAGGCTTTCAATCGATACTGGATGTCGTATTAACTGAATACCTTCTCGAACCGTTTCATAGGCCATTAGGGTAATAACAATCACTGCCCCCATGCAGAATACATTGATCAGACGTCCAAAGCCGGTTGGAAAGCGAGGAGTGGGCTTTCGTTCGGCAAGAATACTGCCAATAAAAACAAATAATTGGTTGACAGCATCGGCCCCGGAGTGCATTGCTTCTGCAAACATAGCACCACTGCCGCTTAAGAAGGCGGCGAATCCTTTGAAAATTACTAGAAAGATATTTCCAAGTACCGCGTAAAAGGATGAAGCGTTTCCTTTTCTTATAAGTTCCCAAGTCTTATTCATCTAATCCACACCATTCAATGCTTTTCGATTAGCTTCCCATAAATTTGGAAGTTTATTCTTTAATTGGGTACAGAGAAGAATAAGGAAACATACTTTATAATAATTCGATTGACTGAAAGCGGTGATCAGAATGAAATTATATTTAGCTTTAGGTGATTCTATAACTGCAGGTTATGGTGTAGCAAGCCCTTTTTCCTTTCCGACGATCTACGCCAATTTTCTAAGCAGGTATCAACCAGATTTAAGACTGCTTAATTTAGGTGTAAACGGTCTTACAACCAGTGGTTTGCTTAATCAATTAAAAACAAATCGCAGACTAAGAGAATCAGTGACTAAGGCTTGCTTAATCACGATAACCATAGGTTCTAATGATTTGCTCCGTCTTATTGGAAATCTGAATCAACCCATAAAAACATTCCATTTACCCATTATCCAAGAAACTATGACTAGAACCCTTATGCAAATTGGACACGAAATTAGGCTTCTTAATCCAAGGGCTACCATCAAAGTAGCAACTCTCTATAATCCCTTACCAGCTGGACCCTATGTCCGTTACTCTGCACAGGTTCAAGGAATTATTGACCATGCTAATGCTATGATTTGCAAGTGGGCCAATCATCATGGATTTGTAGTTGTGAATTTGGACCGTGAGTTTAAGGGGAAAGAGTCATTGTTTATTGGACAGGATTATGCACATCCTAGCGCTGCTGGTTATCAGATGATTGCTAAAGCATTTGCTCGTTACTAGAAGTATTAATATTATTCTAGCGCTCACTTCCACTTTTTAGGTGTGAAAAGGGTAACGTCTTTTTAATAATTACAGTGAAGGATCTTTATAGTGTTTTATCGAACGATAAAAATAGAAACTCGCCGAGCCAAAGAGGAGAGTACCGACCAGTAAGGCTAGCAAAAAGCGACTGGGGTTTTCAGCAAGCTGCCAAAAGTCGTGCCCTAGCCAAGATTCCCATATAACCATAGGGATTTTACCGATCAGCGAGGCGACTAGGAATGATGGGTAGGTCATTAGAGATAAACCAGCAGCATAATTGACGGCAGCAGAGGGAAGTATTGGAATAAGCCGCGAGATAAGGATAATAGAAAAGCTGTTTCCTTCAATAAGCTGTGCCCATTTTCCCAATTTCTCTATCTTTGGTTGAGCCCATTCTTGTCCTAAGCTACGGGCTAGCCAAAATCCAACGGAGGAACCTATTAAACTTCCAGCAAGGGATAGGAGAAAGCCCCAGAACCAACCAAAAATGAGTGTGTTAACCCCGGCAATAAGGGCAAAGGGTACGACTGGGAATAGGGCTAGTAGGGTAATGATAAACAGAACAACTAGACTGCTAATCCACCCCCACTGTGTGACAAATGCTTGGAGCTCAGAGGGGTTCTGGAGTTTGGGATACAGATAAATTACAAAAGCCAGGGAGACCAGGAATGTAACGATCGAAAAGTATTTTTTGGTCAAGGGGTCACCTTCCTTAAGAAACGGCATGCCATACCATTGCATGCCGTTCTTCTATTGCCCTGAAAATAAGCTTAGGTTAATGTCATCCTTGTTGATGTCATCCTGAGCGATAGCGAAGGATCTAGATCCTTCAGTAGGGGAATATAACTACTGGGGCTTTGTTCCCTTCGTCTTTAGTTGGACCTGTTTTCCGTGTTTGGTAAGGTGTAGAGAGTTATAGCGTTCTGAGGGTGGAAGATGACGATGAAATTTGAAGCGAAATTCCTGGATGGAAGCCATTTTATCGGCAAACATAACCAGAAAGGCTTCTCGGCTTCGGGGTAAACGGAGGGTGAGAGGCCACATATGACTCAAGATAATGTCTTTTTCTTTTTCACTCAGGTCAAAACAACGTTCCGCATTTTGACAGGCAATACGAGGATGCCGGAAACCATGCCAGCGAGATCCATCCGGCCGAAGCTTATGCCAGTCATAGAGGAAGAAGTCATGGAGGAGGGCCCCCCGTGTGACTGCACGGGTATCCAAATTTACTCTTTTTTCCAGACGTATAGACCAGTTATAGGCTATCTGGGCAACCCGGAGAGAGTGTTCCAGAGTCGTAAAGGGGCGATGATGGGTATATAAAGCCAATTGTTGATATTCTTCATGGTTCAAAATATCCTCAACGTGCTCAGGTAAATTCAATGGTTTCACCTTCCTAGTCAAGTGAGTGGGAGTCAGTTTCGTCAGACGAACTATAGAACTTTTTACGTTGGAGTTTTAAGAAATCTTCTAGTGCTTCTAGCTTGGTATTAAGTAAGGCCATTGTCTCATTCACAGTATGGCGCATTTTGGGATAGGTATGCAGGAGGCGATAAAAGGGAGAACATTCTAGATGGAAGGAGGGAAGTTCTAATCGTTCATAGCGTTCTTGGAATACGCACACGAAGTGCTCTAAACGACGAAGTAATAGGCTGGAGTGAATAAGATCCCAAATGACATATATGGACAACACTATAGCTAAAACGGAACGGAGGGTCATGGGGATCTGCTGCATTTGGGTTTGAACCATGGGATGGATGATACGAAAAAAACCAAGGCCTAAAACTCCCCAGAGTAAGCTAAAGGGAAGTGAGATCCGACCGTGAAGATTGAAGGGAATTGAATGATAGTCCCAAAGCTGTAAGCGAAAAAAACGTTCGAAGAACCAACCTGCTACATACTCTAAAGAGGTGCTTAAAAAGACAAACCAGAGGAACTGCCATACCCAGGTGGTGTTACTAATTAGACCAGAAGACCAAAGTACCATTGTTGCGAATAATCCATAAATCGGGAGAAAGGGGCCGGTTAAAAAACCCGGGTTGACTATTCTGCGTTGGAGGCTGGAACGATATATGGTTTCCATGATCCAGCCTGCAAAAGCGTAAATAGAAAAAGTGAGTATGAAGTTTGTCAGCATTGTCACC
This sequence comes from Desulfosporosinus sp., assembly GCF_014237355.1. Classification (NCBI taxonomy): domain Bacteria; kingdom Bacillati; phylum Bacillota; class Clostridia; order Eubacteriales; family Desulfitobacteriaceae; genus Desulfosporosinus; species Desulfosporosinus sp. The sequence goes on along the minus strand of NZ_JABZFS010000089.1, from coordinate 4,715 downwards.
CTTTCAGTCCTTTTCAAATTTCATATAGTTAAGACCATTATACTATACTATGCTTTACTCTAAAAGCGCATTAGGGTACATAGATCGGGCCGACGAAATCATTCATTGGAGGCTATCGTTTTTGAAGCATTTGATGTTCTTAGATTTATGCGACCACTAGATTTTTATTGATAGTTCAAATGTAAGATATCCTCCACAAAATAATCAACGCCTTTGGCAGGGCTAGGGAGTTTTACTCCTATAGTAGCCAACAAAGCCATTACAAAAGCAATTGATAAGAAAATCGAAAAGACAATTAATTCTCGCCAATGTTTATTTCTAATTAGACTTGGGACTTCAAAGAGGATAACCCCTATAAAAGCACTCACCAACAAAAAAACCATACTGACTGTTCCTTTCGATAAAAACTTGCTCCAATGATTTCACTTTGGTAATTTACGTAGTTTAGCGACAAGTAAAGATAGTAGAGGAAGGATAAAATAAAACCATGCAGTGAAAATGGGCGTAATATACCTCGATGAATATCTTAATTGCATACTGGATTCGTAGGATATGAGGGATAACGTGATAGCAAAAATACCGATGGGTAGAACAAGTGGTTTATAGGAGCGGAGTTTTGTGATCTGAGCTATCCCCAATACCACAGCATAGTATAAGACACTAGTGATAATAAACAGTAAAAGTATTTGGGCCATAGCCACTAGAACTTCAAGCCGAGTAATTACTTTACCTATATCGATCAAACGTACTGATTCTAATGAAGGTGATGTAACAATTGCACTAAGGGGTCCGAGAGCTGCTATATTTCGGATTGTAGCGGTTAACAGTCCAAGCCCCCCTATAAGCATTCCTAACAGAACGGATTTCTTAGTTTGTTTCGGCTTGTTCATATAGGGAATTACCATAAGAAAAACTAGCACTTCACTAAATGAGACGTGCATTATGATATGAGTACTTTGAATTAATTCTCCTATGGGAACTTCGAAAATCGGCAAAAAATACGTATATTCCATATCCTTGATCAAAAGAGCAAAGGTTATGAGAATAACGAGCGATGTTACTATGATAGCTATAAAACAAATTCTAGCAATGACCTCGATCCCCTGGCGTACAGCATATGCACAGAGCAACGAAAACATGATCATTATAAGAATGATTGGGGTTTCTGGCATCAGGTATGTTAGAACAAAATCGCCGATAAACCATAGATATACGGATAGGGATGATATAAATAGATAGAGATATTGTATGGAAACAAGCTTGCCAAGAAAGGGTCCAAATATAAGATCATTGATCTGCATTAAGGTTTTGCCCGGAAATCTATTAGCGAGCGCAATATAAACTAGAGCAAATAGTAACCCAATAAATAAGGCGGCTAGTACAGCCAGCCAGGTATCCTGCCTCGAAATTGCATAGGCGAAGGACAATGACAAAAGCCCCCCCTGCAAGAAAGAACCAACTAATAACATTAATTGGGAACTAGATATTTCACCTTTTTCAAGCTTCATGAACGCTATTGCTCCTTGTCTAGTACTACTGGCCGCCCTAAGGAGCCCGATCTACGTAATTTAGCCTCAACAATGATCTCTACATCAAGATCGGGAAAAATTTCATCCCAGTCGTCTTTTAGCTCTTGCCACTCCTTGGGATGTCTTTGATGAATAGTATCTCCAAAACCAAAAATATCGGCATTAAGTTTTTGGGCCTTGCGTAGAGCAGCCTGGATTTCAGCCTTTATAGCATCAGCTTGTAACTCTTCTAACTCTGCGACTGCATTAGGGGATACCAGGTCGATTGGACAGCATTGACTAGCGATGTTTCCATCTTCTTTAATTTCGATTTTTATGTAGGGTTGACCATCAATGATTTCTGAGGAGATTTTGCCTTGGGCACGGATAATTTCTAAACTTACTATAGTGTCCTGACAATTGACATCAATAATTCCGCTCTTTATCTTATCAATAACCCACAACAGGCCGCGAGTTTCCACTTTGTTCAGTTGACCGATCAATTTATCTTCTTTAAAAACCGCTGTACCTTTCACTGACAACTCCCTTTCGTTCCCTTTTCCTAGGACTTCTATTATAGGAGCGATAGGAGCAGTCGTGTCACTCATTAGACGAGTGGCAAACTGATTCAATCTTACTATGCTTGTCGTTGAATTTGCTGCTTGGGCATCCATTAGTTCAGCAATTTTCATTGAAGGAACTTTCTCTAACCTTGGTTTGACATCAAATATATCGCTTGCCCTATCGTCCGCGACTAGGACAAAGACCTCTAAGCGAGTTTCTTGGTCCCGAAGAAAAAAATCAAGATGTTCTTGAACCCCTTGTTCAGCTAACGAACTGCCAAAGATAATAAGTTGATTATGGGGAAAGTATAACTTGCGGCTAACTTTATGAGTAAAATCTCTGGTTGTAGAAAACACCGTCTCACCTGAGTTTCTGACATTCCAATAGGCTCCAGCACCTCCGCTGCCCCCAGCGCCGCTTTCCTCGGGAGTACTCGCTTTTAGCTCTGAGGTTTTGATAACCTGTGTTGTCATTTCTAATTGATCGCTATCTTCCATCTTATCTAAACCAACCCCCAAGACTATGGCTAAGCTTGGCAGCTCACGACGATTCCAACACCCCGTCGTGCCTAAGGTGAGAAGGATAAAAATCAGTAGTGTGGTGACTAGTTTGTTAAGGTGTTTCATGAATAATCCTCCTCTCAAATTAGTTTGAGGATGCATCTTCTTCCGAGGGAGGCCCAGGTTTCAAACGAAATTCCTGGCGTTTTGGATCATGCCAGCCAATTGTTCTAGGCCGGGTTATCATGGCCCAAAGCGGTGCTCTAATAAAGGTATCTTTCAAGTCAGGTACACTTAATGGAGCAAGTGGGGAGAGATAAGGTGTCCCAAATGATCGTAAAGACGCCAGATGAATGGAGACTCCTATTAGACCGACCATAATTCCAAATCCACCTGAAAATCCTGCTAAAACCGTAAATATAGCTCGCAATATTCCGCCTGAATCTGTTTGCGCAGGAACCACGAAACTAGCGATGGCGGTCAAGGCAACCACAATAACCATAGGCGCTCCAATCAGTCCGGCGCTAACTGCAGATTCACCAATGACTAAGGCTCCTACAATGCTGACAGCTTGTCCGACAGGCCTAGGTAATCTTACCCCAGCCTCTCTTAGGATCTCAAAAATTACCCCCATCCCCAGTGCTTCCACTAAGACAGGAAAAGGGACCCCTTCCTGAGCGGCTGACATACTAAATAACAAGGCGGTCGGTATTAATTCCTGATGATACGTCGTTAAGGCTACATAGGTTGCCGGGGCCAAAATACTAAGCATATAGGCTAAATATCTAAACATCCGAATTATGCTTGCAAAGTAAGGGCGAGAATAATAATCTTCAGAACTCTGAAAGCTCTCGATGAATACCATTGGAACCGTGAGTACAAAGGGAGTTCCATCTACCAGAATAGCTGCCCGTCCTTCAAGGATTTTGGCAGCTGCCAGATCGGGTTTTTCTGTATTGGCGATGGTAGAAAATATGGAAAAGGGTGCATCCTCAATATATTGTTCAACAATACCTGACTCAAGGATTGAGTCAGTTTTGATATCCTTTAACCTACGCTTAATTTCTTCAATAAGTAAGGGATTAGCAATGTCTTTAATATAGGCAATACAGACAGTTGTCTTAGTTCGCTCACCGATTTTCATGGATTCAAAGACTAAATCAGAACTTTTAATTTTTCGCCTTATTAAGGTTGTATTGGTCAACAAGTTTTCTATGAAGCCTTCGCGCGGTCCACGAACGACGGATTCGGTTTTAGGATCTGTGATGCTGCGGGACTTCCAGTCGGAGGTCATGATGACCAAAGCTTCAGGGCTGCCATCGACCAATAAAATCGTCTCGCCAGACAGATAACCCTCGACTATGTCCTGAATCAACGTTCTCTTCTTTATCTCTGCGACGGAAAGCATGGTCATAGTGATCATTTCAATAACACTATGGTTTGAAGCTGGATTACTATTAGGAACTGACTCAAATAATAATGGCTTTAAGATACTTTCGTTAATCATCGTCTGATCTGTCATCCCGTTAAGATAGACCAATGCAGCATTGGTTTGCCTATGCTCGCCGAAGGTAAATTTCCGAATCACAAGATCAAAATTGTTTCCTATAAATCCATTTAGAATTTCTAGGTTTGTTGTAAGATTTTGGGTAAGACTGGTAGGGGTTTTTTCGTCCTGAGAAGGTGCTTGATTTTTTTGATTTGTTGCATAGTACTGGTTAACTAGCTTCAAATACTTCAATTTACTGGTTAAATAACGAAGCATTACCCCCATCCCTTTCCTAAGCTCTTCTGGTTAATATGACCAATGTCGTTAGAAGTTATTTACCGTCGTAGAGAATAACTGTTGTCGAAAGTATAATTCCTTATACGACGCTAACATTCAGACCTTTGTAGAGGGTCTTTATAGTGGGTTGAAAATTGGAAAAAGCGCAGGTTATTGAAAATAGTTCAATAACCTGCGCTTTTTTCAAGGTATAAAGACATCTAAGCCTTTACGTGGAACATGTGGGTAAACCGTCGGGGGAAATCATTAATTGCCCCTACGGTTGTGCTTAATAGCGGGGATTGGTTGTGATGTCAGGAAAGAAAAGGAAAAGCCACTAACAAGCAGATAACTTCAGAAAGTTCGATAAAAGCTCCG